>JAHRAH010000140.1 GCA_020027345.1 Gammaproteobacteria bacterium
AAACCATCCCGGACTTCCCGTCCGCCACCAGCAATCCCTCATCGCCCATCTGCTCCTCTCCAAATGCCCGAAAAAAGCTCCACGAAATGTTACTTAACTCTCTCCAGAGGTGTAACGCATCCAAAAATAGCGGGCGTCCCCGCCCGCTCAAACTAACCGTCATTCCCGCACTCCTATTAAAAGGCGGGAATCCAGCAAATCAACGCATCATCCCCACACCCCCATCAAAAAGCGGGAATCCCCTTTCCGTGTCATTCCCGCACTCTTCCTAAAAGGCGGGAATCCAGCAAATTAAAAAAAACCACAACAACCCCCGATAAATTATATTAAAATCCCAAGCAAATGCTAATCATCAACCACCACAAAACCGCAACCGGAAAAATAATCGCGGAAGCGACCCTTTCGGCGGAAAAATCCTTAAACGCGCTTAATGAAAAAATGGCGCGCGCGCTCCTTTCCGCCGTTGACGAATGGCAAAACGACGACGCCGTCGCGGCGGCGCTCATCAACGGCGCCGGCGAGCGCGCCTTTTGCGCCGGCGGCGATGTGCGCGAGATTTATGCGGCGGTAAAAGCGGGCGACGCCGATGCCGCGGGGCGGTATTTCGCCGCCGAATACGAGACCGACTTTGCCTTGCATTGTTTTTCCAAACCGCTGATATGCTGGGCCGGCGGCATAGTTATGGGCGGCGGCGCGGGGATTATGCAAGGATGCAATCTGCGCGCGGCGACGGAAACGACGAAGATGGCGATGCCGGAAACGGCAATCGGCGCGCTCCCCGATGTCGGCGCGGCGTATTTTCTGCGCGGCATCTCCGGCGGCGGCGGTTTTTTTCTCGGCGCAAGCGGCGCGCCGGTAAACGGCGAAGAAGCCCGCGCGCTCGGACTCGCCGACACAGTCATCGCCGCCGCCGCCCGCCCGCAGTTGTTGGATTCCCTGCTCGCCGCAAAATGGCGCGGCGACGCAAACGACGACATAAAAACCGCGCGCGAAGTTTTGCGCGAACTCGCCCGCAAAAACCCCCCGCCGCAAATGCAAACGCCGATGCTGCGCGCGCAAAAAACAATCGCAAAAATACAAACTGCGGAAGATGCGCTCGCAATACCGCCAAACTGCGACTTCACAAAACGCGCGGCGAAGCGCCTGCAATCGGCGTCGCCTTCTTCTCTTGCGCTTTGGCAGCGGCATTTTCACTCCCTGCAAAACGCGACTCTCGCCGAAGTTTTCGCCGCCGAATACAGCGCAATGTGCGCGACAGTCGCAATGGGCGATTTTTGCGAGGGAGTGCGCGCATTGCTAATAGAAAAAGACAACGCCCCGAAGTGGATGCACAACTCCCCGGCAACAGTCCCCCAGGAATGGCTCCGCGCCGCCGCCGAATACGACAACAAAAACGCAAAAGTCCTAACCCAAACCCTAACCCTCCGCGCCCCCGCAAAACACAATTAACTATACCCCCCGCCGCGAAGCGGGGGGGGGGGTCGGAGCGTTCCCCGACGAAAACGTCGTCGGGGAACGCTCCGGGGGGTTGGAGAACGCCCGCAAAATAACAGTTCACCCCGTATAAATAACAGTCCCCTATTCCGGTTCTTCGTTTCGGGTTCTCAGGAATACGGGGAATCTTGGGATTCCGTTTTCGGTAAATCCCTGGTGTTTGTATGTCACCGTCGCGCCGACGGGCGGGGGGTTTTTGCGTTGCGCGTCCTTTAATCCGCTGCCGATGGAAAACTCTTTTCCGTCGGCGAGGGCGCGGGCGCGCAGCGAGCCGGTCATTCCCGCGTATTTTCCCTTGCCCGGATTGTGCCCGATGACGACCGCCTCGGCGTCGGCAAACGGTTTATACTTCAACAAATCGTCGCTGCGTCCGACTCGGTGCAAAGATTCAATCCGCCGCAGCATCAAACCCTCGCCGCCTTCATCAACTATCTTCGCAAACCGCATTTCCAATTCTTCGGAGGAACCGGCCGCTTTTTGTTCAACAACACTCCAATATTTGTTTTCCGAATCCGCCGCGTATTCTTTCAGTTTTGCGTAACGCTCGCGAAAAACCCCGCCGTGTTCGGGCAAGTCAAAAACCATATACCGAATCTTCCGCCATCCCTCGTGCGGTTTTTTCCGGCGCACCGTCCCCGATGCGTATTCAAACTTTCCGCGCCCCGCCCAGAGTTCGCCGTCCAGCCGCGCGCCCGGAAAGCCGGCGGTAAACCATTCCGGCGCCGCAAAAACCTTACCCCCGCGCGAGACCAGCCGGCGACCGTCCCAGAATGCGCGAACGCCGTCGTATTTTTCGCTCACCCAATATTCTTCCAGCACCGCGACACCGTCGGAACGATACTCGCGCGCCAAAGAAAACCCCGGCTTTTGCGCCTTAAGTAAATTAACCCCCGGCTTTGCGACATTCTCCCCGGCAAAAACAAAACCGCAAACAACCGCCGCCGCGACAACCGCAACAACCCCGCGAGTCATCCCCCGAAAAAACCCCGCGAAAAAAACCATCCCCGCAAAAAATCAATTCAACGAAGCCGGCACCGCAAGCGAAAACATCGGTATTTCCACTTCCAGTTCGCCCGCGTCGTCGCGCCGCATAATGTAGGCGCCGTTCATTGTCCCCACCGGCGTGGGCATATCCACATAACTCGCGTATTCGTAGCGCGCCCCCGGGCGCAAATACGGCTGCTCGCCCACGACGCCCTCGCCCTTCACTTCGCGCACCCGGTTGTCGCCGTCCGTTATCGTCCACCGCCGCGAAATCAGCCGCAGCGGAACCTCCCCCAGATTCTCAATCCGTATGTGATACGCAAACCAAAAATCGTCATCGTCCTCTATCGGCGGCTCCGGCAGGTGTTCCCAGCGCACCCGCACGCAAACCCGCACCCCGTCCTTTTCCGTAACCGCCGACGCAACCTTGCGCGAAAGTTTTTCCCCCTCGTCCGTCCCGCTCATCTTTTGCATTATAATACCCCCACCGCGCCCGAATGCCAATCACCGTCGCCGCCAGTTTGCTCGCCGCGGATTTCGCCCGACTCGGCGAAGAAGCCGCAGCCGCCCTCGCAGCCGGCGCCGACTGGCTGCACCTGGATGTGATGGACAACCACTATGTCCCCAATCTCACCTTCGGCGCACTCGCCTGCCGCGCCCTGCGCAAGCACCCGCAAACGGCGGACGCCTTTTTGGACGCCCACCTGATGACCGAACCCGTGGATTCGCTCATCACCCCCTTCGCCGAAGCCGGCGCGAACCGCCTCACCTTCCACCCCGAAGCCAGCCGTCATCCCCACCGCACCGCCGCCGCCATCAACGCCGCCGGAATGCGATGCGGCATCGCTCTCAACCCGGCGACACCCCTCGCCACTCTCGCGCATCTCCTCCCCCTCGCCGACTTGGTTTTGTTGATGACAGTCAACCCCGGCTTTGGCGGGCAGCCGTTCATCGCCGACTCCCCCCGCAAAATCCGCGAAACCCGGCAACTGTTGGATTCCACCGGCAACGAAAAAATCCTCCTCCAAACAGACGGCGGAATCAACCCAAAAACCGCAAAACTCTGCGCCACCGCCGGCGCAAATGTCCTAGTAGCCGGCAACGCCATCTTCGCCGCCCCCAACTACCAAACCGCCATAACCTCCCTCCGCCAAGGCGAGAAAGATTAACAGCCAAGGCAAGAAAGAGTAACGGCAACCGTGTCATCGCCCCTCCCCCAACCTATACCCCCCGCCGCTTGCGGGGGGGGGTCGGAGTTTGTCGTCCGCATCTACGATGCGAACGGCAAACTCCGGGGGGGTGGAGAAGGTGAAGAACACCATCAGTCAAAACAAACCAACCCCCCCCCATCTCCGATGGGGGGGGGCTGGGGGGGGGAAACCCCAAAAACCAACCCCGCCGCCCTCTTTGACTTAGACGGCACCCTAGTCAACACCGCCCCCGACATCCACGCCGCCGCCTCTGCAATGTTAAAAGAGTTATCCCTCCCCTCTCTCCCCTTCGCCGAAGCGCGACAGTTCATCGGCGACGGCATCACGCGATTCGTCAAACGCGCGCTCACCCGCCAGTGGTGGGGCGAGCCAACCCCCGAACTCCTAAGCCGCGCCGAAGAGTCCATGCGCCGACACTACGCCCGCGAATGCGTCGCCCGCCTTTTGTGTTACGACGGCGTCCCCGAAACCCTGCGCGCGCTCAAAGAATCCGGGCTGCCGATGGCATGCGTCACAAACAAACCCGCCCGCTTTTCGCAGCCCCTCCTCGCCGCTTGCGGATTGAACGAATACTTCGCCGCAGTCGTCAGCGGCGACACCCTCCCCGTCAAAAAGCCAAACCCCGAACCACTCCTCGCCGCCATAACCACCCTCGGCGCGGACCCCGGTCAAACATGGATGATTGGCGATTCCGCCGCCGACGCCAAAGCCGCAAGCGCAGCCGGCTGCCGTTTTGCCGTAGTCGCCTACGGTTACCACCGCGCCGGTCAACTCCCCCCGGCGGACGCCGTTTTGCAAACATTCCCCGAAACCCTCCCCCTCCTCGCCCCGCAAACCCCCGCCGAAGAAAAGCAAAAAAAACAAAAACAAAAAACGCCGCAAGCCGCCCCGCAAACTGTATAATTAAAAAGATGCAGGCACTGCTCGTCAAGGATTTGCATAAGGCGTATCTTTCCGCCCCCGTCCTGCGCGGGATAGACCTCGCCGTGCAAGCTGGCGACTCTTTCGGCTTCGCCGGCGCGAACGGCGCCGGAAAAAGCACCCTCCTCAAATGCGTGCTCAACTTCATCCACTACGAGCGCGGCGAAATATCCTTTTTCGGCATCTCCGCAAAAAACCGCGAGGCGCGCAAGCGCATCGCCTTTTTGCCCGAGCGCTTTATCCCCCCCTACTACCTCAGCGGCGAGCAATTCCTCCGCCTGATGATGAAACTGCAGGGCGAAACCTACGCCCGCCCCGCCGCCGAAGAAATGCTCGCCGGGCTGGATTTGGACCTCACCGCCCTCGCAAAATCCGTCCGCTCTTTCTCCAAGGGTATGACGCAAAAACTCGGGCTCGCCGCCTGCTTTCTCGCCAAGCGCGATTTCTACCTGCTGGACGAACCCATGAGCGGGCTGGACCCGAAAGCCCGCGCCCTCGTCAAGCGGCAATTTATAAAACTCAAAGAACGCGGCGCCACTTTGTTTTTTACCTCGCACGCCCTCGCCGACATTGACGAAATGTGCGCGCGCGTCGCCGTCCTCCACGACGGAAGAATATGCTACGACGGCGAACCCGCCGCGATGCGCGCCGCTTTTTCCGGCGCCGAAACGCTGGAAGAAGCGTATCTCCGCGCCATCGGCGACAAAAACGGAAACGCAAAAAATGATTGACCCGTCGCTGCTGCGGGGCGACTTCGCGGCGGCGGCAAAAAACTTCGCACGCCGCGGACTGCATATATCCGAACGCGAATTCGCCGCCGCCGGCGAACTCCGCAAAAACGCGCAAAACAAATGCGAAACCCTGCGCGCAAAACGCAACGAACTCTCCCGCGAAATCGGAAAAGCAAAATCCGAAGGCGAAAGCGATGCCGCAAAAAAACTCCTCGCCCAAGCCGCCGCCCTCGGAGACGATTTGCAAAATGCCGAAAAAGAATTCGCCAAGGCGCGCGGGGACGAAGCGCGCCTGCTCCACGAACTGCCGAATCTTCTGCAGGAGACCGTCCCCGAAGGCGCGACTTCCGAAGACAACAAAGAACTGCGCCGATGGGGGGGAGCGCCCGTTTTTGATTTCGCCCCCGCCGACCACGCCGAACTCGGCGCCGCTTTGGAAATGATGGATTTCGCCCGCGCCGCAAAAATGGCATCCGCAAGATTCGTCGCGCTCTCCGGCGAACTCGCGCAAATGCACCGCGCCCTCGCCCAGTGGATGATGGACTTGCATTCGCAAAAGCATGGTTACCGCGAAGCGTATCTGCCGATGCTCGTCAACCCCCGCGCCGTTTTCGGCGCCGGGCAACTGCCGAAATTCGCAAACGAACTCTTCTTCGCCGAACGCGATTCGCTCTATCTGATTCCCACCGCCGAAATACCCGCGACAAACTGGGCGCGCGAAAGAATCATCCCCGAAAGCGAACTGCCAATTAAAATTGTCGCGCACACCCCGTGCTTTCGCCGCGAAGCCGGCGCCCACGGAAAGGACACCCGCGGAATGCTCCGCCAGCACCAGTTTGACAAAGTGGAACTCGTCCATATAACCGCCCCCGAAAACTCCGAAAAAGCGCACGAAGAAATGACCGCACACGCCGAAACCGTTTTGCAGGAACTGCAACTGCCCTACCGCGTAGTCGTCCTCTGCGCCGGCGACACCGGATTCGCCGCCGCAAAAACTTACGATTTGGAAGTGTGGCTGCCCGGACAAAACACCTACCGCGAAATATCCTCCTGCAGCAACTGCGGCGACTTTCAGGCAAGAAGAATGCAAACGCGCGTCAAAAACAAGGACGGAAAAATAAACCTAGTCCACACGCTCAACGGTTCCGGCGTAGCCGTCGGCCGCGCCCTCATCGCCGTCATGGAAAACCACCAAACCAAAGACGGCAACATAACCGTCCCCAACCCCCTGCGCCCCTACATGCAAAACAAAAAAACAATCCCCTCCCCCCCCCAATGAAAAACAACCCAACCCCCCCTCCATCTTTGATGGAAAACAAATTAACCCCCCCCCCATCTCCGATGGGGGGGGTGGGGGGGGGGAAACCCCTCGCTCTCGTTACACCTCTCCAGAGGTGTAACGCATCCAACAATAGCGGGCGTCCACGCCCGCTCAAACCAGCGTCATTCCCGCACTCTCCCAAAAGGCGGGAATCCAGCAAATTAATTGGAACGGCGGAGACACCGTCCCCCAAAAACAACCCCCAAAACAAATTAACCCCCCCCCCATCTCCGATGGGGGGGGCTGGGGGGGGGAAACCCAAACCCCAAAAAATCCGCACCCGCTTCGCCCCCTCCCCCACCGGAAACCTCCACATCGGCGGCGCCCGCACGGCCCTCTTCAATTGGATATGCGCCCGCCAAACCGGCGGAGAATTCATCCTCCGCTTTGAAGACACCGACACAGCCCGCAGCACAAAAGAATTCGCCGAATCCATTAAAAAAGATTTGCAGTGGCTCGGACTGCACTGGGACGGCGAACCCCAAAAACAAAGCGCGCGCGCGAACCGTCACCGCGAACTCGCCGAACAACTGTTGCAAAGCGGCGCCGCATACCGCTGCTATTGCGCCCCCGAAGAACTCGCCGCAATGCGCGAAGCCCAACTCGCCCGCGGCGAAAGCCCCCGCTACGACCGCCGCTGGCGCGATTCCAAAAAAAGCCCCCCGCCCGGAATAAAACCCGCGCTGCGTTTGAAAGCCCCGCTAAGCGGCGAAAGCGTTTTTGCCGACGCCGTCAAGGGAAAAATGACCGTCGCCAATTCCGAACTGGACGATTTTGTTTTGCTGCGCGCAAACGGCGCCCCGACTTACAATCTGGCGAATGTCGCCGACGATATGGACGGCGAAATAACGCACATCATCCGCGGCGACGACCATCTGATGAACACGCACCGTCAATTGCAATTGTTTTCCGCCCTCGGAAAAAAGCCGCCGGTTTTCGCGCACCTGCCGATGATTCTCGCGCGCGCGCAAAACGAAAGCGGCGAAACAATAAAGGACAAAAAAGGCGAAACGGTATACGAAAGAATGTCCAAGCGCGCCGCCGCCGCCGGCATCGCCGAATGCCGCGAAAACGGATTTTTGCCGGAAGCCGTCGTCAACTACCTCGCGCGATTGTCGTGGGCGAAAGGCGACGCCGAAATCTTTGATGCCAACTTTCTGCTCGCCCACTTCTCGCTCGCGACGGTAACCCCCTCCCCCGCGCGCCACAACCCCGAAAAAATGCAATGGCTCAACCGCGAACATCTGCACAACCTCCCCCCCGAAGAAGCAAACCGCCGCGCAAAAAAACTCACAAACGGCGAACTGCAAATCAGCGACGAAGCCGCCGCATTAATCCTCCCCCGCGCCGAAACCCTGCGCGACTTCGCCCACCGCGCAAAATTCTTCCAAACCGCCCCTCCCCCGAACAAGGAATTACTTGTGCAACACCCCCTCCCCGATTCCTTCCCCGCCCTAATCGCCGCATTGGATGCAATCCCCGAAAGCGAATGGCATCCCCCCGCCATCAAAACCGCCATCCAAAAAACCGCAAAAGCGTCCGGATTAAAATTCCCCCAACTCGCAATGCCCCTCCGCGTCCTCCTAACCGCCCAAAAAGAATCCCCCGACATAACCCAAACCACCGCCCTCCTAGGCAAACCCGAAACCTTAAAACGGCTGTCGGCTTTTTCCGAAATCGGATAAAATCCCGGAATGCAGTCGCAGCACGGAAAAAAATGGACGCGGAAAGAAACGCTGGCGGCGTTTAACCATTACTTTCGCATTCCCTTCGGCAAATTTCACCGTAGCAATCTGGAAGTTATTCGGATTGCCGGATTGATGGGGCGCAGCCCCGGCTCGGTGTCAATGAAATTGTGCAACCTCGCCAGCCACGACGCCAAAATCAAAGGCAAAGGCAAGGCGGGATTGAAACACGCGTCCAAAATGGACGCGCAAGTGTGGGAGGAGTTTTACGCCAACCCTGACATACTTGTCCGCGAAAGCGAACAAGCCGCGGCCGCGCTGGAAAACCAAACGGTTGAGGAACACGCGCTCGCGCATTGCTTAACCGGAACTGCGGACATCCCCGAAGGGCGGGAGCAGGAGCGGGTTGTCCGGGTTCGGATTCATCAATCGTGGTTCCGCCGCGCAATTCTTTCCGACTACCGCAACCGTTGTTGTGTTACGGGGCTTGCCGTGCCGGGATTGCTGAACGCCAGCCACATCGTCCCGTGGAGCGAAAACACCAAAAATCGGCTGAACCCGGAAAATGGGCTATGCCTAAATATCCTGCACCACCGCGCTTTTGACCTGGGGATGATGACAATCACGCCGGACGGCGCGATAAAAATATCCCCCTCCCTGCGCGCCGCCGCGCGCCCCAACTCCCGCGCATCCTTCATCGCCGAAGTCCACGGCAAAAAAATAGAAATGCCCCGCAACCACCCGCCCTCCCCCGAATTCCTGAAATACCACAACCGCCAAATCTTCCAAGAAAATCTCGGCCCCGGCGGAACACCGCATTTGCCATTGTAAACCCACGCCTTTACAAGCATTTGTCTGCGGTGTTTGCAGTCAAACCCCATAGGAGGGCGGATTTTTGTTTTGAGAGACGAATTGTTGTATAATGTGCATAGGAGGATATCCGATGCTGAAACAACCCTTGGGAAAATTAATGTCTGTCAACTTGCAGGATGTGTGGGAAACGGAAGCCGGGGGCTTTACGCCCTGGCTGGCGGCGCACATTGGAATTCTCGCCGACGCCATTGGCTTGGAACTCGAGAACCCGGAAAAAGAAAAACAGGTGGGTGCGTTCAGTGCGGACATTTTGTGCAAGGATGCCAGCGACGGCTCGCTAGTGGTGGTGGAAAACCAAATGGGGAAATCCGACCACAAACACCTGGGGCAAATTCTGACTTACGCGACGGGCTTGCACGCAAAAACAGTTGTCTGGATTGCGCGTGAATTTCGCGAAGAACACCGTGCCGCGCTGGACTTGCTCAACGCCAACATGAAGGAGGAATACCGTTTTTTTGGGTTGGAAGTGGAGTTGTGGAAAATCGGCGATTCCAAACCCGCGCCAAAGTTGAGCGTCGTTGTCAGCCCCAACGATTGGAGCAAGGATGTGTTTCGCGCAAGCAAGGGTGAAATGTCCGAGTCCGAAGCGCGGTGGTTGCTTTACTGGACGGAGTTTGCTAAGTACCTGGACGAATCGGCTTTTCATCTTTCCGCTCGGAAGCCGCGTCCTAGCAATTGGATGAATTTCGCAGTTGGGCGCAGCGGCGTAAAAATATCCGCTTGCTGGAAAAACAGTGGGCGCCGATTGGAAGTGCAACTTCGCGCAACCGACCAAAACGCCGAGGCGTTTTACGGTTTGCTTGCCGAAGAGGCGCAGGCGATTGACAGGCAAATCGGCTTTTCGCTGGATTGGGAAGCCGGGCGCCCCGCCTCCGGCAAAAAAAGGGCGTATATTTGCGCTGGCAAGGACGACGCCGACATCAAAGTCAAAAGCAAGTGGAAAAACCAGCATCAATGGCTGGCGGACACCGTGCGGAAATTTGACAGCGTTTTTCGCGAGCGCGTCAAAGAACTAAACCCCGAAGATTGGGATGCCAATCAAGAGAACGATTGACGGCGAGAGCGAGGCAGGACTAGCCGCCCTGTCCTGCTTTCCGCCGTTGTTGGTGGAGAGCATCGCCGTGCGGGGGGATAAAACCTTCGGGCATTGGGAACGCAGAGTATAACCGCCAAACGGCGGAGAGGGAGGGATTCGAACCCTCGATGGAGTTTTTGCCCCATACTCCCTTAGCAGGGGAGCGCCTTCAGCCGCTCGGCCACCTCTCCTTTTTATATTCTATTCCCCGCGCGGGGTTTGTGTTGTTTCTTCTTCGGCGCCGTTTTCCAGGCCGAAGGCGTCGTGCAGCAAACGGACGGCGTCGTCCACGCGCGATTCTTCAATCACCGCGGATATTTTTATTTCCGAAGTGGAAATCATTTGTATGTTTATTCCGCCTTCGGCGAGCGCGGCGAACATTTTCGCGGCGACACCGGCGTGCGAGCGCATTCCGACTCCGACTACGGAAACTTTGCCGATGCCTTCGTCGCCGGTAACCGTCTCCGCGCCGATATCCCCGCCCGCGCCGCGCGCGCATTCCAAAGCCGCCGCATAATCGCCGCGGTCCACGGTAAAGGAAAAATCCGTGCGCCCGTCGTGCGATATGTTTTGCACTATCATATCCACATTGATGTTTTCCGCGCCCAGCCGCGCCAGCAAACGCCCGGCGACGCCCGGACGGTCGGGAACGCGCACGAGAGTTATTTTCGCCTCGCCCCTGTTGAAAGCGATGCCGGTGATAATCGGTTCCTCCATTGCGCTGCTCCTGCTGCATAAAACAAGCGTGCCGCCGTTTTTGTTTTCTTCCGCCGACGACAAAACGCGCAGCGGCACGCGGTATTTTCCGGCGAAGGCCACCGCGCGCGGCTGCAATACTTTGGAACCGAGCGACGCCATTTCCAGCATTTCCTCAAAATGCACGGTCTTAAGCCGCCGCGCTTTTTCGCAAACGCGCGGGTCGGTCGTGTGGATGCCGTCCACATCGGTGTAGATTTGGCATTCGTCGGCGGCGAGCGCGGCGGCGAGCGCGACCGCAGTCGTGTCCGAGCCGCCGCGCCCGAGCGTTGTCGTGTCGCCGTTCGCCGCGCGCCCCTGAAAGCCGGCGACGACGGGCGTGATTCCTTCCGCGACCGCCGCGCGCAAAGCCGCCGTGTCTATGCCGAGTATGCGCGCTTTGCCGTGCGCTTCGTCGGTGAGAATGCCCGCCTGTTTGCCGCTGAAACTCTTCGCCGCGACGCCGATTTTGCGCAGTGCCAAAGCCGTCAGTCCGGCGCAAATCTGTTCGCCGCTCGCCAAAACCGCGTCGTATTCGCGCGCGTCGTCCGCGCCCCATTCTTCGCAGGCGGCGAGCAGGCGGTCGGTCTCGCCGCCCATCGCCGAAACGACGACGACGACATCCGCGCGCGCGCGCGACTCCCGCACCCGCCGCGCCGCCGCCGCGATGCGCGCGGAATCCCCCACGGAAGTCCCCCCGAATTTTTGCACAACCAGCATTTCTTAATTCTAACAAACCAACCGTCATTCCTGCGAAAGCCGGAATCCATACGGAGCCGGCGGAAAAGGTGAATTCCCCCCCCGCGCGAAAACAACGAGAAGGCAAAGCAAGTATGGATTCCTGCTTTCGCAGGAATGACGGCCGCGCAAAAAAAAAACCGAAAAAACTTGCGCGGCGGGGGTTTTTTTGCGCCATAATTCAAAAAAGCCCAAAGCAAAGCGGAGGGAAAAACAATGACAACGCTGACGCAAGAACAACTGGCGGAGTTTCACAAAACCGGCGCGCTAGTCGTGCCCGGCGCATTGGATGCGGGATGGCTGCGGCGCGTGCGCGCGGAATACGAAGCGCGCGCCGAATATTTGCTCGCGCGCCTTGGCTTGTCCGCGGCGGGCGGCTTTGACGAAAAAATGTCGCGCCTTATCGTCAGCCGCCCGGAGTCCTACGAGCATCTGGACATTTCGCTGCCGATGATTTCCGACATGGCCTCGCGCGCGCGCGATTGGGAAAAACTCTTCGGCGAAAAATGGCGCGAAGAAGCCGGAATATTCGCGCCGAATTCGGTTATGGAATTGCTCGCGCATCCGAACATCGTCGCAATCGCAAAACAAACGCTGGGCGAAACTTCCGTCGCCGCGAGTCCGGTGCAGCACGCGCGCATAAAACCGCCGCAGCGGTTGCTGCCGGAAGCGGCGGCGGGGGACGCGAATATGTCGCGCACGCTTTGGCATCAGGACGAAGCCGTCGTAACCGAAGACGCGCGCGGCGTGGAAATTCTCACGGTGTGGGCGGCGGTAACGGAAGCGACATTGGAAAACGGCTGCATGTTCGCCGTCGCCGGCAGCCATCTCGCCGAAGACAGCGAAAACGCGCCCGACTTCGGTTTGACAACGCACTGCCCGGGCAAAAAACTCGCCGCCGAAATATACATTCCCGATTCGCTGGTTAAAAGCGGAAAGGTAATTCCGTTAATCGCAAAACCCGGCGACATCGTTTTGCTGAATAAGCGGACGATACACGGCGCGGGCGAAAACCGTTCGCGGGGACTGCGATGGAGTTTTGACTTGCGCTATCAGAAAGCCGGAACGCCGAGCGGGCGCGAATGTTTTCCCTCCGCCCCCGTCGCCGGCGAAGGCGCGCTGACGGCGGCCGACGCGGAATACTACCGCGAAAGTTGGCTGCGCGCGCGCGATAAAATAATCGCCGGAGAAATCCCCGCGGTGTTTAACGACCGCTGGAACAAATACCACAGCGCGCAAATTTGCGCGTGAACGCGAAAGGAAAAACAATGACAGGCGAACAAAAAACGGTGTCGTTCACGCAAATGAAAAACGGCACCCGCGAAGATTACGAACTGCTCGGCGAATACGAGGAGGAATACGCGCGCGAACTGCCCGGGCGCGTTCTCGCCTCGCTGCGCGCGCTGGAACATTCCCTCGGCGGATACAAAGTTTCTCGCTTGGAACATTCGCTGCAGTCGGCGACGCGCGCTTTCCAAGCCGGCGAAAGCGAAGAACTAATAGTCGCCGCGCTCCTGCACGACATCGGCGACGAACTCGCGCCGCATTCGCACAGCGAACTCGCCGCCGCCGTTTTGCGCCCTTTCGTTTCCGATAAAACGCACTGGATAATTAAACACCACGGCGTTTTCCAAACGGTGTATTACGCGCACCACATCGGCGGCGACCAAAACGCGCGCGAGCGTTTTCGCGGGCATAAATGGTTTGACGACGCCGCGAAGTTTTGCGAGGATTACGACCAGAATTGCTTTGACCCCGAATTCCAAAGCAAGCCGCTGGAATTTTTTGAACCGATGCTGCGCCGCGTCCTCTCCGCCCCCCGCCCCGAATTCGTTCTATAACCGTCCCCCGCGCAAATTAACTATGCCTCCCGCCGCTTGCGGGGTAATTCGTCATTCCCGCGAAAGCGGGAATCCATACGGTCATTGTTTTTCCGCTGGATTTCGGGCGGTATAAAGTTCTGCGGTTTTCGCGGGCGAGTTATGGATTCCCGCCTTCGCGGGAATGACGGTTAAATGCCGGGACGGTGATATAATCCGCGCCGTTATGAGTTTTCCCCTCGGCGATTTTGACGGCATGCGCGGCGGCATCGGCTCGCTTTCGCCGCTGGCGCTTGTTTGCGCGGTTGTCGCGGCGGTTTTCGCGTACAACAGCGCCGCATACCTGCGCGAATTAGCTTTGGCAAACGGCACCGACTTCACTTCCGCCGTTCCTTTCTTCGCCGTGCTCGGCATTTTTCTCGTCGTCTACAAAACCTGCGTCTACGCCGCAAAAAATTTTCATCACGGCATAATGCTTTCGCTCGCCGTCGTCGCAGTCGCCGCCGGAATCGTCCGCGCCGTGGAATACGGAGTTTTGCTTTTTTGGTTCGGCGCGGAAGTCGCGATTAAGCGCTGGATTGAAATCTGGAATCTGCCGCTTTAATCGGCGGCGCAATCGCGTATAATAACCGCGCAAAACGGGGAAAGGAAAAAGGACAATGATTATCGGCGTTCCCAAGGAAATAAAAAACCACGAATACCGCGTGGGGCTCACGCCCGAAGCGGCGCATCAGGCGGCGGCGCAGGGGCATCGCGTTGTCGTCCAGTCCGGCGCCGGCGCGGGCATCGGCGCCGCCGATTCCGATTACAAAAAGTTCGGCGCCGCCGTCCTGCCGAAAGCCGCCGATGTTTTTGCCCGCGCCGAAATGATAGTCAAAGTCAAGGAGCCGCTCGCGCCCGAACGCAAAATGCTGCGCCGCGGGCAGATACTTTTCACTTACCTGCATCTCGCCGCCGACAAAAAACTCACGCGCGAATTGATGGCAAGCGGCGCAATATGCATCGCCTACGAAACGGTTACCGACAACGCCGGGCGGCTGCCGCTGCTCGCGCCGATGTCCAAAGTCGCCGGGCGGCTGGCGGCGCAGGCGGTCGCGCATTACCTGCAAAAATTCGCCGGCGGCGCGGGAATGCTCGTCGGCGGAGTCCCCGGCGTCCCCGCAGCGAAAGTTCTGATACTCGGCGGAGGAGTAGTCGGGCGCAACGCCGCGCGCATCGCAATCGGAATGGGCGCGCGCGTCTCCGTTTTGGAAAAAAGCGCGGAAGTGATGGATTCCATAAACGCCGAATTTGACGGGCGCGCCGCCACCGTGTATTCCTCGCAGGCGAATTTGGAAAACCTGATTGCCGAAGCCGACGGCGTCGTCGGCGGAATACTCGTCGCCGGCGAAGCCGCGCCGAAAATAGTCAGCGAAGCGATGATTAAATCCATGCGCCCCGGGCGCGTCGTCGTGGATGTCGCAATAGACCAGGGCGGATGCATCGCCACAGCAAAACCGACGACGCACGACAAACCGGTTTTTGTCAAGCACGGAGTCGTGCATTATTGCGTCGCAAATATGCCCGGCGCCGTCCCCCGCACTTCCACTTACGCGCTGAACAATGCGACATTGCCTTTTGTTTTGCAAATCGCAAAAAAAGGATGGCGGCGCGCGATAGGCGAAAACGCGCATTTGCGAAACGGGCTCAGCGTCGCCGATGGCGCGCTCACATGCGCGCATTCCGCGTTGTCGCTGGCGATGAAGCACACGCCCGCCGAATCCTTCGCCGATGGCTGAGAACGAAAAAGCGCGCAAGCCCGAATGGTTTGACGCGCTTATTTTTGACATCAACGGCATCGCCCGCGTTTTGCGCGCGCCCAAATCGCGAATGGACGCGATTATGCGCGACGGCGTCACATTTCCGTTTTCGGTTTTTGCGATGCGCTACGACGGCGCGGCAGTGGAAGAAACCGGAATCGCATTGGCGAAGGGCGACCCCGACGGCGCTTGTTTTCCGCTGGAAGGAACGCTTTCGGAAACGCCGTGGCGTCCCGGCGGAATGCAGGCGGTTTTCGCAATGCGGCGCGAAGGCGGCGGCGCGCATTTCGCCGACCCGCGCGGAGTTCTGGCGGCGGTCGCGCGGCGCTTTGCCGACAACGGTTTGCGCCCCGCGCTGGCGGCGGAATTGGAGTTTTATTTAAGTTCCGCCGATATGCCGCTGACAAAACCCGCGATGCCGGAGTTGTATTCTCCGGAACCGCTTTCGCGCCATTCCGAGTTTTTGGATTTGCTCGCCGAAGCGATGAGCGCCGCCGGAATCCGCGGCGGATTTGTCGTTTCCGAATACGGCGGGGGACAATTGGAATTGAACTTTGAACATACCGGCCCCGAACGCGCATGTTTGGAAGGCGCGCTTTTCCGCTATCTCGCGCGCCGGTGCGCCGAAACTTGCGGAATGCGCGCGACATTCCTCGCCAAACCCCGCGCCGGAGCGTCCGGCAGCGGAATGCATTTTCATTTCAGCGCGGCGGCGGAAGGCGGGCATCTTTTCGCCGACGACGAAAAACTGAAAAACGCAATCGCCGGCGCGCTCGCAATCGCAAACGAAGCGATGGCGTTTTTTGCGCCTTTCGCAAACTCCTACCGGCGCATAATGCCCGGCGGTTACGCCCCCGCCGCGCCGACATGGGGAAGCGAAAACCGCGCCGCCGCCGTGCGCATTCCGATGGCAAAAACCGCGCCCGAAAAGCGTTTTGAATTCCGCATCGCCGGCGCGGATGCAAACCCCTTTCTCGCCGCCGCCGCAATCCTCGCCGGCGCGCATTGGGGACTGCAAAACAAAACAGCGCCCCCGCCCGAACAAAAAGGAAAATCCGAAAAAGCCGCCCTGCCCCTCACATGGCGCGCCGCGCTGGACGAACTCGCGCGGGCAAAAATCCTCCCCGCCTATCTCGGCGCCGAATTCATAAGCCACTACCAAACCGTAAAAGAAAGCGAATGGCACCACCACCGCGACCACATCTCCGACTACGACCGCAACTTCTACGCCGCCGTAATCTAATTCCACCTATCCCCGCCATTCCCACTTGCGCGGGAATGACGGTTTGTTTTAATGTTCGGGGGGGAAATCTTCGCCGCCTTTGCATAGGGGGTGGCATCTTCCCAAGCGGCGCGCGCTGAGCCAGAAAGCGCGGGGGAAGGAAAAGCGCGCGAAGGCCAACTTTGCGTATTGCGAGCAACTCGGATAGAAGCGGCAACGGCCGGCGAAAAAGGGCGAAAGCAGCGCCTGATACAGCGCGAGCAATCCGAGCGCGGCGCGGCGCAAAAGGCAATCCAAAAAACTCAGGAAGCGGAGCGCCATTTTGTTCCTTCGGGCGAATCTTCCAAAACGATTCCGCGCGCGGCGAGTTGTTTGCGTATATCATCGGCGGCGGAAAAGTCGCGGTTTTCGCGCGCCCGGCGGCGGCGTTCAATCAGTTCTTCAATTTCGGAATTGTCCGCCGCAGCATCGCCGCCCTTAAACCATTCGTCTGGGTTTTGCGAAAGGAATCCCATTAAATTCGCGCCGGACAAAAACGCGCGCTTTTCTTCTTCGCCAGCTTTTCCGCGCTGAATATCGCCCGCCGCGGAATGCAGCGCGGCGAAAGCGGCGGGCGTGTTTATGTCGTCGGCGAGCGCATCGGCGAGCGCATCGGAGGGCGGCGCATCTTCTTTTGCGGAGAGGGGGGTTACCGCGGCGGCGGCGCGATACAAAGAATCCAGCGCGCGCTTTGCTTCCGACAAAAGCGATTCCGACCAATTAAGCGGATGGCGGTAATGCGTCGCAAGCAGCGCGTAGCGAACCGCTTCGCCGGGATGTTTTGCGAGCGCGCCGGAAATAGTCAATGTGTTGCCGAGGGACTTTGACATTTTTTCCCCGGCGAGCGCGAGATGGCCGTTGTGCATCCAGTATTTTGCAAAAACGGCTTTGCCGCTCGCGCAGCAACTTTGCGCGATTTCGTTTTCGTGGTGCGGGAATATTAAATCCTGCCCGCCGCCGTGTATGTCAATCGTTTCGCCGAGGCATTGCGCCGCCATCGCCGAGCATTCAATGTGCCAGCCGGGGCGCCCTCTTCCCCAGGGGCTTTCCCAGCCGGGCGCTTCCGGCGGCGAGGGTTTCCACAAAACAAAATCGGCGGGGTCGCGTTTGTATTCTCCGGCTTCCACTCGCGCGACCGCCGGCGCGTCGCCGTCTCGCCGGTTGGAAAGCGCGCCGTAAGCGGGAAAGGACGCCGCCGAAAAAAGAACATTGCCGCCGGATTCGTAGGCGTTTTCTTTTTTTATCAGCAGCGAAATCATTTTTATCATCGCGCCGATGCATTCCGTCGCCGCCGGGGCGAATGTCGGCGGCAGAACAAAAAGCCGCCGCATATCGCGCTCGTATTCTCCGCGCCAGCGCGCCGCGACCGCCGCCGTTTCCTCGCCGGATTTTTCGGCGGCGGCTATTATTTTGTCGTCAATGTCCGTTATGTTGCGCGCGTAGGCGACATTCGGATATGCGCGCGAAAGCAGGCGGAACAAAACATCAAAAACCGCCGCCGGGCGCGCGTTGCCGAGATGCGAGGGGCCGTGCACCGTCGGGCCGCAAACATACATCGTAACCCGCTCCGGGTTTGCGGGCGCAAATTCTTCGCGGCTGTTGCTCAGCGTGTTGTGGAGGGTTATCCGCATTGTTTTTCCGCAACGGTTTCCTCGTCCAATTTGCCGCGCGCCGCCAGAATGCAATCGTCGGCGTTGGCAAAACCATTTTTCGCCGCGTGCGCGAAAAGATCGCGGCATTCCGGATTGCAAAAGCCGACCCATTTTCCTTTGTATTCGGCCAAGGCGCCGGCGACGATTTCGTCTCCGGAAAAAGGGCAGCGGCGGTTTGCCGCGTTCGCTTTTGCCGCAAACATTTTCCGCGAAAGAACCGTCCCGCGCGCATTTGCGCGCGGTTTGGGAAAATCCGTTATCTGATGCAGCCCGCGGCTTTCGCGCCGCGCGAGCGCGCCTTCCACAATAAGTTCCGCGCATTGCGCGAGATTGCGGAGTTCCAGAAAATCGCGGTCCACTGCAAAGCGGCGGTAGTAATCTTCAATTTCCCCGCGTATCAGCGCGATGCGGCGGCGCGCGCGGCGCAAACGCGCGCCGCTGCGGACGATGCCGACATAGTTCCACATAACGCGGCGCAGTTCTTCCCAGTTGTGCGCGACGGTTACGGCTTCGCCGCTTGCCGTTATGCGGCGTTCGTCCCAGGGCGGCATTTGCGGCTGCGCCTTGCGGTTTTCGTTTGCTATTTGCGCGCCCGCGCGGCGACCCATCACGACGCATTCCAAAAGCGAATTGCTGGCAAGGCGGTTTGCGCCGTGCAATCCGGTGGAAGCGACTTCGCCGGCGGCGTAAAGCCCGGGGACATTTGTTTTTCCGCGCGCGTCGGTAACGATTCCGCCGCAGGAATAATGCGAAGCCGGCACGACCGGCAGCGGATCTTTTGGAATTGCAAAACCGAGTTTCGCGCAAAACTCCACAATCCCCGGAAAACGCCGCCGCCAAAACGCGGCCGGGCGCGCGCTGTGTTCCAGAAAAACGCAGTCGGCTCCGCTCGCTTTCATTTCGGCGTCTATCGCGAGTGCGACGACATCGCGCGGGGCGAGTTCCGCTTGCGGATGCGCGCCTTCCATAAAACGCGCGCCGGATTTGTTTATCAGTTTCGCGCCTTCGCCGCGCATCGCTTCGCTGATTAAAAAAGCGCGCGCCGAAGGATGATACAAACATGTCGGATGAAACTGCGTGAATTCCATATCCGCGATTTCGCAGCCGGCGCGGTAGGCCATCGCTATGCCGTCTCCGGTCGCGTTTTCCGGCGCGGTGGAATATAAATAGGCCTGCGCCGCGCCGCCGCTGGCGAGAACGACAAAGCGCGCGTCCGCGGCAAAAACTTCGCGCCCGCGCAAATCCAGCGCGTACAATCCGCGGCAACCCCCCTCGTGCAGCGAAAGATTAACCGCCATCCACGGTTCGCGCAGGGTTATATTTTTTTTTGCGCGCGCGGCTTTAAGCAATGCGCCGGTCAGCGCCGCGCCGGTGCGGTCGTCAATATGCAAAATGCGCCGTTCGCCGTGTCCGCCCTCGCGCGCGAGTTGCCATTTTTTGTTTTCGCGATTAAACAAAACTCCTTTTTCTTCCAGCCATTTCGCCGCCGCTTCGCCGTCGGCGAGCAAATCGGCGACGGCGGCTTCGTCGCAAAGCCCGGCGCCGGATGCGACGGTGTCGGCTGCGTGTTTGGCGACGGCGTCGCCCTCGCCGACGGCCGCCGCCATTCCGCCTTGCGCGCGCATGCTGGCGCTGTAATCAAAAGCGCGTTTGGCGAAAACCGCGACGGAAAAAGAATCCGGAAGGGAAAGCGCCGCGGTCAGCCCGGCGGCGCCGGCGCCGACTACGGCGACATCGCAAACAATGCGCCCTTTTTTTTGCATCGCCCGCCGCCCGCCGCCGTCGGGTTAATAAAAGAAGAAAGGTTTTTCGGCGGGCGGCGCTTTACCGTTTGCCGCGTTTGGACGCGTATTCGGGCTGGTAGCCGAACCACATCCGGCGCAGCAACCCCGTTCCTTCCAGCGCGTGCCATATCGCGGCGAGGGAATGCAGCGCTATCAGCCCGATAATAAAGTAGCCGCAAAACCAGTGCCATTCGCGCAGTATTTCCGCGGCGTTTTTTGCGCCTTCGCCGATGACAAATTCCGGCAGGGGGACATACCCTTTCGCCCCGGCGATAACGGGAAGTTCCAGCCCCAGAAAAACGACATCGCGCCCCGACAACTGCGACATCGCGATGCCGATGAGCGCCTGCGAAATCACCGCCAAATACATCAGCAGCGCGACTACGCCGGCCATAAACTGGTAAAAACTTTCCACGAGGGATTCCACGCCGCGGTTTATCAGCCGCCATATCAGGCGGAAAAGCATCAGCGCCAAAACGGCGACGCCCATCTGCTTGTGAATGGAAATCAGCATCGTGTTTTTCCCGCCCGGCGGCAGGGAATCGGAATAAATGCCGCCGGCGAGCATTCCCGTTATCAGCAGGAACAAAAGCCAGTGGAGAACGATAGTCCCCCAGCCGTAAGTGTCGCGCGTGTTGAAAGCCCCCATAGCGAATTCTCCTTGCGGCGAATTATACCACCGCCGCCGTTTTTTTTCGCCCTTTTTCGGCGCGGCGGGAGCGGGCGAGTTCCGCCAGAATCTCCCCGTTGTGCTCGCCCTTTTTCGGCGGCGGCAGGCGGGCGCTCTTGGCCGCGCCGTCAAACAGCGGCGGAAAGCGCAGCCCCTCGGTGCCGCCGACGGCAACGCGCATTTTGCGGGCGCGAACCTGTTTTTCGGCGAACGCTTCGGCGACGGTGTTTACGGGTCCGGCGGGGACTCCGGCGGCGGCGAGTTTTGCAAGCCAGTGCCGGCGCGGTTTTTGGCGCGTTTTTTCTTCAATTGCTTTTGCCAGAGCGCGGCGGCGGCGCAGGCGCAGCGCGTTGCTTGCGAATTCTTTCCGTTCCGCGATTTCCAAAGCGGCGCACAGTTTCTTAAACTGCCCGTCGTTGCCGCAGGCGATGATGAGTTCGCCGTCCTTCGCCGCGAATGCCTGATAGGGCGCGATGTTCGGATGACGGTTGCCCAGCCGCGCGGGCGGGCTGCCGGCGAAAAAGTTTTGCGCCTGATTCGCCAAAACGCCGACCATGCAATCCAGCAGCGATATGTCTATGCTTGCGCCCTTCCCCGTTTGCGCGCGTTCGGCGAGCGCCGCCTGCACTGCGAGCGCGCCGTACATTCCGGAAAATATGTCGGCGAAAGCCACGCCCATTTTTTGCGGGGCGCCGTTTTCTTCGCCGGTCAAATCCATCACGCCGCTCATTCCCTGAGCGATAAAATCGTAGCCGGGCTGCGCCGCGCGCGGGCCCGTCTGCCCGAAGCCGGTAAGCGAGCAATACACCAGCGCGGGGTTTTTCCGCCGCAATGTTTTCGCGTCCAAGCCGCGTTTTTTGAGCGCGCCGGTTTTGAAATTTTCCACGACGACATCGGTGCGCAATGCGAGTTCGCGCACCGCATCCAAATCCTGCGGATGATTAAAATCCGCGATGAAGGAACGCTTGCCGCGATTGCACGAACAAAAATACGCCGCCGTTTTTTCGCCGCGCAAACTGACAAAGGGCGGGCCCCAGGAGCGCGTTTCGTCCCCTTCCGGATGCTCCACTTTAATCACATCGGCGCCCAAATCCGCGAGTATTTGGCAAAGCCACGGCCCGGCAAGCACCCGCGCAAGTTCCAAAACCCTCAGCGGGCGCGGTTTTTCTTTTCGCATTCGCGCCGCGGACTGTTGCCGGAAAACAAAAAAACTAAAAAGCGGAAAAGCCCGTTTGCGCGCGCCCCAAAATGAGCGCGTGTATGTCGCAGGTGCCTTCGTAAGTGTTCACCGATTCCAAATTAACCAAATGGCGGATGATGTGAAACGCTTCGCTGACGCCGTTTGCGCCGTGCATGTCGCGGGATTCGCGCGCGATGTTCAGCGCTTTCGCGCAGTTGTTGCGCTTGACGAGCGATATTAATTGCGGCGGGCATTTTCCCTCCCGCATCATTCGCCCCAAGCGCAAAGCCGCCTGCAAGCCGAGCGCGATTTCCGTTTGCATATTCGCGAGTTTGTTTTGGAACAACTGCGTTTGCGCGAGGGGTTTTCCGAATTGCCGGCGGTTCATTCCGTAATCGCGCGCCGCCTGCCAGCAAAATTCCGCCGCGCCCATACTCCCCCAGCAGATGCCGTGCCGGGCGCGGTTCAGACATTCAAAAGCACCCTTTAATCCTTCCGCCGAAAGCAGCGATTCGTCGGGCGCAAAAACGCCGTCCATCAAAATCTCCCCGGTCGGGCAGGAGCGCAGCGACGCCTTTTCCGCAATCGCCGGCGCCGAAAGTCCCTTTGCGTTTTTTTCCAAAACAAAGCCGCGCGTTTCGCCGTTGTGTTCTTCGGATTTCGCCCAGACGACAAAAACATCCGCCGCCGGACTGTTGCTTATCCACATCTTTGCGCCGCTGAGTGTGTAACCGCCGCGCGTTTTTTTCGCGACCGTGCGCATTCCCGCGGGGTCGCTGCCGGCTTCGGGTTCCGTCAGGCCAAAGCAGCCGAGGGCGTCGCCGGCAATCATCGCCGGCAGCCATTTTTGTTTGAGCGATTCCGAACCGAAAGAATAAATCGCATGCATCGCCAGCGCGGTTTGCACGGAAAATATGGAACGGTAACCGGAATCCGTGCGTTCAATTTCGCGCGCAATCAATCCGCAAGCAACAGTCCCCGCGTCCGAACCGCCAACGGATTCCGGCAGCGCCGCGCCCAAAAAACCGGCATCGCCCATCGCTTTGATAACGGTTGCCGCGTCGCCCCCGCTTTTGCAATCTTCGGCAAGGCGCGGCTGCAAAAACTTGCGCGCGAAAGCCGCAGCCGAATCGCGCGTTTGTTTTTCTTCTTCGCTGAGTTGTTCTTCCAGCGAAAAAGGATCGCGCCAGTCAAAGCGCGGCGCGCTTTGTTTTTTCGCCCGCGGCGTTGTTTGCGCGGGATGCGAATCGGCGCGCACGGTTTGCGCCGCCGTCATCAGCCCGCGGATGCGTCGGCGGCGGGTTCGGCGGCGGGTTCGGCCGGTTCGGAAAGTTCGGCGCGCATTATTTCCTCGGCTTCTTCCGCCTGCCGCTCGTTTTCGGAAACGCGGTAATGCACATATCCCGTGCCGGCGGGTATCAGCCGCCCGACGATGATGTTTTCCTTCAAGCCGCGCAAACTGTCGCGCCGCCCGCGCACTGCGGCGTCGGTGAGAACCCGAGTCGTCTCCTGAAAGGACGCTTCGGAAATAAACGAATCGGTCTCCAAGGAGGCCTTCGTTATTCCCAAAAGCACGCGCTTGTAGCGCATTTGCTTTTTGCCGTCCTCGGCGAGTTTTGCGTTCTCTTCCAAGCATGCGACAAAGCTCATTTTGTCGCCCGGCACTTTGACCGAATCGCCGGCGTCGGTGATTTCCACCGAGCGCATCATCTGCCGCACAATCACTTCAATGTGCTTGTCGTTTATGCTCACGCCCTGCAGCCGGTACACTTCCTGCACTTCTTTGACGATGTGCTTGACCAGCGCTTCCAGCCCGCGCATCGCCAGAATCTCGTGCGGGTTGCTGTCGCCGTCGACGATTTCCTCGCCCTTATTAACGATGCTGCCGTCCTGCACGCGAATCGTCCGCCCTTTGGAAACGAGATGCTCGTGCTCGTCGTAAAAAACAAGCGCGCGCGCGCCGCCGCTTTCTTCGCCTTCTTCCACGCGCCCGGCAATCGGCGCCCGCATCGCTTCCAATGCGACGGCCACTTCCTGCCCCTCCTGCACTTCGTCGCCTTGTTTGACAAGCAACTCGCGCCCTTCGGTGACGGTTATTTTGTTCTTTTTCGCGCCGAAGGTGACGACCTGCTTGCCCCCGCGCGCGCGCGGAATATCCACGACGCCCGACGCCGAAGCAAACTCCGCTTTTTCTTCGTTGACGACGATTTGGTCTTTCTTCACGATTTCGTCGTGCTTGACGGCGAGCGTCCTGCCGGGCCCAACCGTCATTTCGCTCGGCGCCTGATAGTTTTTAACTATCATCAGCGATTGTTTTGTGCGCCGCAGTTTGCGCAGCGAAACGCGCCCGGTCGCGCCCGCGAGAATCGCCGGCTCTTTGGGCTCGCGCGCCTCAAACAATTCGGCGACGCGCGGCAGCCCGCCGGTTATGTCGCGGCTTTTGCTCGCTTCTTCCAGCGGCGTTTTTGCGATGACATCGCCGACCTTCAGCATTGCGCCGTCCTGCACCGACAAAATCGCGCGCGGCTTCAGCGCGATTGCGACCGGCGTTTTTGTCCCGGGTATTTTCACTTCCTTGCCGTCTTCGCCGACAAACTTCAACTGCGGGTTCGCCGCTTTTTTCCCGGCGCGCTTGTTTTCGGTGATGACGACCGACGACACCCCGGTGCTTTCGTCAATTTGCTCGCGCGCCGAAACGCCGATGGCGACATTTTCCAATTTCGCCTTGCCCTCAAACTCGGCGATGATGGATGTCATCAGCGGGTCGCGCACGATAAGCACATCGCCGTTTTTGACCGCGCCGCCGTCGGTTACTTTAAAAATCTCGCCGTATTGAATCCGGTGGCGCTCGCGCTCCCTGCCGTTTTCGTCGTGAACGGACATTTCCCCGCCGCGCGATACGACAATCATTTCGCCTTCGGAATTCGTGACATAGCGGACATTGTTCAGCCGCGCCTTGCCGCCGGTTTCCGCGCGTATTTCGCTTTCGCCAATGTCGCGCGCGGCGGCGCCGCCGATATGGAATGTGCGCATTGTCAATTGCGTCCCCGGTTCGCCGATGGATTGCGCGGCGATGACGCCGACGGCCTCGCCCAAATCCACGACGCCGCCGCGGCCCAAATCGCGCCCGTAACATTTTACGCAAAGCCCGTGCCGCGTCTCGCACTTAACCGGACTGCGCACTTCCACATCTTCCACGCCGACGCGCACAATCTCGTCCGCTTCTTCTTCGGAAAGATATGTCCCCGCCGAATACAATTTCTTTCCGGTTTGCGGATGCGTCAGGTCTTTCGCGAGGGAGCGCCCCAAAATGCGGTCGCGCAACGGCGCGACGACTTGCCCGCCCATGAGTTCGGCGCGCAGAGTGATTCCGCTTTTTGCGCCGCAATCATCCTGAATGACGACGACATCCTGCGTAACATCCACAAGGCGGCGCGTCAGATAGCCGGAGTTCGCCGTTTTCAGCGCCGTGTCGGTCAGCCCTTTGCGCCCGCCGTGCGTGGCGATGAAATACTGCAAAACCGAAAGCCCCTCGCGGAAGTTTGCGGTGATTGCGGTTTCCATAATCTTCCCGTCGGGGCGCGCCATCAGCCCGCGCATTCCGGCGAGTTGTTTCAATTGCGTTTGCGAGCCGCGCGCGCCGGAATCCGCCATCATATAAATGGAGTTGAACGATTCCTGCGTGAGCGGCTTGCCGCCGGCGCCGATTTTCGCTTCGCCGCTTTCCGGGTCGCGCACCGTCTCGCGCGAGAGCGTATGCATCATCGCCGCGCTTATTTTTTCCCCGGCTTCGTCCCAGAGGTCGACGGATTTGTTGTAGCGTTCGTCGTCGGTGAGCAGCCCGCTTTGGAACTGCCGCTGCGCTTCGCGGATTTCCCGCTCGGCTTCGGCGATAAACTTTTCCTTTTCCTCCGGCACATGCATATCGTCCATGCACATGGAAACGCCGGAGCGCGTCGCCATTTCAAAACCAAAGCGCATCAGGTTGTCGCAAAACAAAACCGTCTCGCGCAGCCCGCATTTGCGAAAACTGTCGTTGACGAGTTTTGCGAGGTCGCGCTTGCGCAGTGTTTTGTTCACCGCCGAAAAAGGCAGACCCTTCGGCAGAAAGCGTTTTACCATCGCGCGCCCCGCCGTCGTGCGCACCAGTATTTTCGGCGGAGCTTCGGCGATCTCCGCAACCGTCTCCCCGCCTTCTTCCGGCGTCTGCGCGGCGGCGGCTTCGTTTTCCGAGAAGAGTTCCACTTCCGCGTGCAAATCCACGGCGCCGGCGTTTAGTGCGCGCTCCACTTCGCTGACATCGGAAAAGCGCATTCCCTCGCCGCGCGCCGCTTCGCGCGCGCGCGTCGTGTAATACAAACCGAAAACAATGTCCTGCGTCGGAACAATAACCGGCTCGCCGTTCGCCGGCGCCAGTATGTTGTTGGAAGAAAGCATCAACACCCGCGCCTCCGACTGCGCTTCCAGCGAAAGCGGAATATGCACAGCCATTTGGTCGCCGTCAAAATCGGCATTAAAAGCCGCGCAAACCAGCGGATGCAGTTGTATCGCCTTGCCTTCCGTCAGCACCGGCTCAAATGCCTGAATGCCGAGACGGTGCAGCGTCGGCGCGCGATTCAGCAAAACCGGATGCTGGCGAATCACTTCGTCCAAAACATCCCACACTTCGGGCGCTTCCTCGTCCAGTTTCTGCCGCGCCTGCTTGACATTTTCGGCGTAGTTGTTTTTCGTCAGCAGATTCAAAACAAACGGGCGGAACAAATTCAGCGCCATCTGTTTCGGCAATCCGCACTGGTGCAGTTTCAAATTGGGGCCGACGACAATCGCCGAACGGCCGGAAAAATCCACGCGCTTGCCGAGCAGGTTTTGGCGAAAGCGCCCGGACTTTCCCTTCACGGTGTCGGCGAGCGATTTCAGCGGGCGCTTGTTGGAACCCAGCGCCGGCTTGCCGCGCCGTCCGTTGTCCAAAAGCGCGTCCACTGCTTCTTGCAGCATTCGCTTTTCGTTGTTGACGATGACATCCGGCGCGCCCAAATCGGTCAGCCGCATCAAACGGTTGTTGCGATTAATGACGCGGCGGTACAAATCGTTAATGTCCGAACTCGTAAAGCGCCCGCCGTCCAACTGCACCAGCGGGCGCAAATCCGCCGGCAGCACCGGCAGCACTTTCAGAATCATCCACTCCGGGCGCAAATTCGCGCGGCGGAAATTCTCCGCGAGTTTCAGCCGCTTGAATATCCGTTTGCGCCGCGTTTCCGAGCTGCCTTCTTTGAGCTCGGCGCGCAGCGTTTCCACTTCCTCGTCCAGGTCTATCTTTTTCAGATAGTCGTGCAGTCCCTCGGCGCCGATGCCGACGGTGATCATATTTGCGCCCTGGTCGGTCGCGCAAATTCCCTCCTGATATTCCTTGACGCTCATCACCGAGCCGCGCTGAATCGTCTCGTCCAGCCGCCTTTTCGGGTCGTCCATCACATTATGCAAATGCGGCGGCAGTATGTCGCGCCAGCGCTTGCCGTCCGCCCGCTTCGGGTCCAAAACGACATGCGCCTCGTAATACAAAATGCGCTCAATGTGGCGCATCGTCAGGTCCATCATCAGCGCGATGCGCGAGGGCAGCGATTTGAAAAACAAAATGTGCGCCACCGGGCAGGCGAGCTTGATGTGCCCCATGCGCTCGCGGCGCACTTTTTGCATCGTAACTTCCACCCCGCACTTTTCGCAGATGACGCTGCGGTATTTCATCCGCTTGTATTTGCCGCAGAGGCATTCGTAGTCCTTTATCGGGCCGAAGATCTTCGCGCAGAAGAGTCCCCCCGTCTCCGGCTTGAAGGTGCGGTAGTTAATCGTCTCCGGCAGGCGCACCTCGCCGAACGACCACGAGCGTATCTTCTCCGGCGAAGCCAGCGAGAGCGAGATGGACGAAAAATCGTCCTTGTTGTCCAAACCCTGCATCGGGTCGTAGATTTGCATTTTCATCGCCGGCCTCCTCAGTCCAGGTCTATGTCCATGCCCATCGCGCGGATTTCCCGCATCAGGACATTGAACGATTCCGGAACGCTGCTCTTCAACTGAAAGTCGCCCTCCGTAATGTCCTCAAACATTTTGGAGCGCCAGGTCACATCGTCCGACTTCACCGTCAGCATCTCGCGCAAAGTGTACGCCGCGCCGTACGCTTCCAGCGCCCAAACTTCCATTTCCCCCAGCCGCTGCCCGCCGCCTTGCGCCTTCCCGCCCAGCGGCTGCTGCGTCACAAGCGAATACGGACCGGTGGAACGCGCATGCATTTTTTCGTCAACCAGATGATGCAGCTTCATCATATAGGCGTAGCCCACCGTCACCGGTTTGTGAAAAGGTTCGCCGCTGTGGCCGTCGTAAAGCGTCATCCGCCCTTCCGCCGGAAGTCCGGCGAGTTCCAGCATCTGCCCGATTTCTTTTTCCGACGCGCCGTCAAATATCGGCGAGGCGAAATGCACCCCGCCGACCAGCCGCCGCGCGAACGCGCCGATTTCCTCGTCGCTCATCGCTTTTGCGTCAACCTTGTCGCCGTATATTTTCGCGGCAAAACTGCGCAGGGAATCCGCCCGCTTTTTTGTCTCGTCGCGCAGCATTTTCTCCAACTGCGCGCCCAGCCCTTTCGCCGCCAGTCCCAAATGCGTTTCCAGTATCTGCCCCACATTCATCCGCGAGGGAACTCCCAGCGGATTCAAAACAATGTCCACCGGAGTCCCGTCGGGCAAATACGGCATACTCTCCACGGGAACGATTTTGGAAACCACGCCCTTGTTGCCGTGACGCCCCGCCATCTTGTCCCCCACCTGCAAATTGCGGCGAATGGCGACATACACCTTCACCGTCTTCAAAATCCCCTGCGGCAGGTCGGGGGGATTGCGCAACTTCGTCAGCAGCGCTTTCGCTTCGTCGGCTTGTTCCGATTTGAGTTTTTCCACATCGGCGGCGACGGACGCGAGTCGCCTGTGCGCGCTTTCGTCTTCCAAGCGCAAGCGCAAAACATCGGAGTTCTTCAACGCCGCCAGCGCCGCCCGCGAAAGAACGGCGCCGCGCTTGATTTCGGCCGGCGCGCTTTTGCGCGGTTCGCCCGCTTTTTTTCCTTCGGCGATTTGCCGCGCGCGTTTTGCCGCCGCTTTTTCGCGCACCGCGAATTTTAACGACATGGAAAAAAGAATCTCGCGCGCTTCCGAGAGTTCGGTGTCCGACAACTTGAATCCGAGCGCCTGCGCTTCCGCCCATTCCGCCGCCTGCGCGATGCGGTCGGCCAGTTTGCCGCCGCGCGAGGAACCCGACAAAACCTTAATCGCATCGGCGCGGTCCGATTCCGAATCTTTTTTCGCCCGCGCGAGTTTGAGAATCGTATCCACCGGCGCGCGCAGCGAACAAAACATTTTCTTTTCTTTTTCCGCCCATTCCGCCGCCCGCGCGCGCAACGGCGTCGCGAGGTCCACAACCGAACGCCGCAGCGACTTCTCCGCCAGTTCCATAAAGCGCGCGCCCGCGAATGTGTTCGCCGCGTATTTGCTCTCCCGCAACGGTTCCGCCGCCCGTTCCGAAGCCCGCTTGACCGCGCGCCCGAGGGCGTCTTCCAAAACGCGCTGCACTTCGCGCCGGATTTCTTCCGTCGCCGCCTGCTTGCCTTCTTCGCCTTTCAGCTGGCTTTCTTTTTTCTCCGCGCGCAGCCGCTTGACCGCGTGTTCCAAAGCGCGTTCCAGAGCGCGCCGGCCTTCTTCGCCCCCTGCGCCCTTGCCCGATTTGTCCCCCGGCTTTTCATTCTTGCCGGGGTCTTTCGCCATCAGTTCGGTGCTGTTCAAAACCCGCACATCAATGACGACGCCTTCCGAACCCGGCGGCATCCGCAAAGAACTGTCCTTGACATCCGACGCCTTCTCGCCAAAAACCGCGCGCAGCAGTTTTTCCTCCGGCGACAACTGATGCTCGCCCTTCGGCGTCACCTTCCCGACCAGAATGTCCCCCGGTTTTACCTTAACCCCGACTTCAACAATCCCCTCTTCGTTCAGCCATTCCAGCGCCGACTCCGGCTGATGCGGAATGTCCCGCGTGATTTCCTCCGCCCCCAACTGCGTGCTGCGCGCGTGCGCCGTCTCCCCGATAATATGCACCGAAGAAAAACGGTCCTCGGCGACGACGCGCTCCGATATGAGTATGGAATCCTCAAAGTTGTAACCGTTCCACGGCATAAACGCCACAAGCAAATTCTGCCCCAGCGCCAAATCGCCGTCGTCGCTGCAGGCGCCGTCCACGACTATATCCTCGGCCGCGACAACATCCCCCTCGCGCGCAATCCCCGCGGCGGGGCGCTGATTGACATCCGTGTTTTGATTCGTCCGCGTGTGCATCGTCAAATCGTACATGTCCGGGCGCGCCAGTTCTTCTTCCGGCGAATCCACCGCAACCAAATCCGCGTCGGCATAAAGCACTTCGCCCCCGCGCCGCGCCTTTGCGACCATCCCCGAATCCGCGGCGATATGCGCCTCCACTCCGGTGCCGACAAAGGGGCGCTGCGGGCGCAAACACGGCACCGCCTGCCGCTGCATATTGGAACCCATCAGCGCGCGGTTCGCGTCGTCGTGTTCCAAAAACGGTATCAGCGACGCGGCGACGGACGCCATCTGCGCCGGGGCGATGTCCACATAATCCACCTTCTCCGGCGGCGACATAATAAACTCCCCGTCGCGCCGCGCCGGCACCGTCTCCCCCAGCAACCGTCCGGAAGCGTCCACCCCGGCCGCCGCTTGCGCGATGACTTTGCCCTGTTCCTTTATCGCCGAAAGATGCACGATGGTCTCCGTAACGCGCCCCTCCCGCACTTCGCGATAGGGCGTTTCCAAAAAGCCGTAACGGTTTATGTCGGCGTAATTCGCCACCGAATTAATCAGCCCGATGTTTTGCCCTTCCGGCGTCTCAATCGGGCAAAGCCGCCCGTAATGCGTCGGATGCACATCGCGCACTTCAAACCCCACGCGCTCGCGGTTTAATCCCCCCGCGCCAAACGCCGAAACGCGCCGCTTGTGCGTGATTTCCGAAAGCGGATTCGTCTGGTCCAGAAACTGCGACAACTGATTGCCGTTGAAGAACTCCGCCACCGAAGAACTCACCGCTTTCGCGCTGATTAAATCCTTCGGCATCAGCCCCTCAATGTCCGCCCGCGAAAGGCGGTCGCGTATCGCGCGTTCCACCCGCAAGAGTCCCTGCCGAAAATAGTTTTCCACGAATTCCCCGACGCAGCGCACGCGGCGGTTTGCCAAACTGTCAATGTCGTCCGTGTTTTCCTTGCCGTTTTTAATCGCCACGATTTTTTGCACAACCGCGAGAATGTCCGCGCGCGAGAGTGTCGTCTGCGGCAGAACTTCGCAAACGAGTTTTTCTTCGGCGCGTTCGTTAATTTCCTTTTCCCGCGCGCGCGCCGCTTCCAGCGAAAGGTTTTCCGCGATGCAAATATCGCGCGAGCCGGCAAGCGCCATCGCCGCCGACGCTTCTTCGGCGGTCGCAAAAACCCCCGCCGCGACCATCGCCGCCGCTATCTCGCGCCCGCGACCGCCGCGGCCGCCGACCATCACCCGGTATTCCATCGCCGGGCGCGAAGGGTCCACCCGCAAATTGAATTTCATCCGCCCCACTTCGGAAAGGTTGTAACTGTTGCCGTCAAAAAAGATGCCGTGCATGTGCTCGTTCACCATCTCGCGGTTCGGCGGCTCGCCCGGGCGCAAAACCTGATAGATGACGACGCGCGCGTCTTCGCAACTCATCCGCCGCCCCTGCGCCAGCCGTTCCTCTTCCTCCAAAGTTTTGGAGATATACGGCCCGCGGTCCAGTTCGTGAAAATACAGCGTCTGCAATTCCTTGACGCCGGCTTTTAAAAAAGCGTCCAGCAATTCCGCGGTGATTTCCACATTCGCCCGCGCCAGTATTTCGCCGTCGCCGCCGACGACATCCTTCGCCAGCCGCCGCCCGTGCAAAAAAGTGGCGTCAACATTGTGGTATTCCGGCGCGCCCTCTTCTATTTTGCTCAGGTGCGCTTTCTTCACCCGCTGATTCGCGGGGACGATGACGCCGCCGCGCGCGTTTTTCAAATCAAAGGGCAGAGTCACATTTTCCAGAAACTCCCGCTGCAGCCGGTAGGTGATTTTCCCCGGACCCGCCAGCGCGAATGTCTCAAACTCAAAAAAGGTGCGCAGGATTTCGTCCTCGCCGTAGCCCAGCGCTTTCAGCAGCACAGTCGCCGGCTTTTTCGCGCGACGGTCTATGCGAAAGTGCAGCACATCTTTTTTGTCAAACTCAAAATCCAGCCAGCGACCGTTGTAGGGAATCACCTTCGCGCTGTAAAGCCGCTTGCCCGTCGCCCGCCCGGAATCGTGCCCGAAGAACACCCCCGGCGAACGATGCATTTGCGAAACAACGACGCGCTCGGTGCCGTTGACGACAAAGGACGCATGCTCCGTCATCATCGGAATGTCCCCCATATAGACATTCTCGCTTTTGACATACTTCTGCTCGCCGCCGCGCTTTTCCAGCACCAGCATATCAATGGTCGCGTAGACCTTCCGATGGTAGGTCAGCCCCCGCTGCTTGCATTCGCGCTCGCCGTATTCCGGCGGCTTCATCGTGTGCTCGCGAAAGTGCAGTGAAGTCGCGCCGTTCGCCGAATGCATCGGAAACACCGAGTGGAACGCCGTGTCCAGCCCGCTTTGCAAAAACTCGTCATACGAGCGTTTTTGCATAAGCAGCAGCGGCGGCATCCGCGCCGCTTGCGTTTTGGCGAACGAACAGCGGCGCGGCGGCGCCGTCTTTTGGTTGCGGGGGTCTTTCATTTATGTGCGCGCTCCTGACGACAAAAACAACTTGCAGAACAAACTCCCCCGCCCGCATTCCGCGACGGCGGCGACGGTAACGACACCGTTACCGATGCCGTCATCGGCGCGCGCCGCCCGCCGCAAAAGGCGGCGGGAAAAACTGCGCGGGAAAATGCAGGCGGGCAAAGCGGCGGTTCGCTGCGGCGAAATTATTTGATTTCGCAAGCGGCGCCCGCTTCTTTCAAAATCCCCGCCGCCTCCTCGGCTTCCGCCTTGGAGACCGCCTCGCGCACCGGTTTCGGCGCATTTTCAACGAGATCCTTCGCTTCCTTCAAACCCAGTTTGGTGATTTGCCGAACCGCCTTGATGACGCCGATTTTGTTGCCGCCGACTTCCGTCAGCACGGCGTCAAACTGCGTCTTCTCCTCCTCCGCCGCAGCCGGCGCAGCAGCCGGCGCCGCCGCAACAGCAGGCGCAGCGGCGGAAACGCCAAACTTCTCCTCTATGTCCTTGACAAGCCCGGACAATTCCAAGACCGACATCTTGGCGATGGCGTCGACGATTTCGCTTTTGTTCATTGTTTTTCTCCTGATTTTTCCTCAGCGGAAACGGTTTGGGGTTGGGACTGCTTTTGCCGCGCCGCCTCCGCCAGCGCCCGCGCCAAACCGGCGGGGACTTCCAGCAGCGCGCGCGCAAAACTCGCAATCGGCGCGGCAAATGCGTTTGCCACCATCGCCAACAGCTGCTCGCGCGAGGGCAGCGCCGCAAGCGCGCGAACTCCGGCGGCATCCAGCGCATCGCCGTCCGGCAGCGCGCCGCCGCGCAGTATCAATTTCTCATGGTCCTTCGCGGCGTCCGCAAAAACCTTCGCCAGCGCCGGAGAATCCGAACCGACGCCGTATATCAGCGGGCCCGAAAAATCCTTAACCGCCGCAGCGAAGGGAGTCCCCTCGCAAGCGCGCCGCGCCAGTGTGTTCTTTACAACCTGCGCGCTCCCCCCGCAAGCCCGCGCGCTCCGCCGCAGCGATTCCATCTGCGCAACAGTCAACCCCGCATTCTCGGCGATGACCAGCGCCTGCGACGCCGCAAAACGCTCGCGCATCCGCGTCACAATCTTTTCCTTTTTCTCGCGCGATATCATCTTATTGATACGGGGAAATGTCCACCCGCACCGCCGCACCCATCGTCGCCGAGAGCGTCATCCGCCGCAAATACGCGCCCTTGCTCGCCGAGGGTTTCGCTCGCTTAAGCGCAAAAATCAAACTCTCCACATTGCGCTTGATGTCCTCCGGCGAAAACGAAGCCCGCCCCACGCTCGCATGCACAATCCCGTTTTTGTCGCAACGGTATGCCGCCCGACCGCTTTTTGCCAGCCGCACCGCTTCGCCGACATCCTTCGCAACAGTCCCGTCTTTCGGATTCGGCATCAGTCCCTTCGGGCCCAGAATCTTCCCCGCCGCCGCCAGTTGCCGCATCGCCGAAGGCACGGCAATAAGAACATCAAAATCGGTCTTGCCGCCCTTGATTTCTTCCACAAAATCTTCCAAGCCGACCTTGTCCGCCCCCGCTTCCTTCGCCGCTTCGGCGTCCGCGCCCCCGGCGACGACCGCCACCCGCTTTTCCCGCCCGCTCCCCGCAGGCAACACCGCCGCACCCCGAACCATCTGCTCCGACTTTTTCGGATCCACCCCCAACTGCACGGCGACATCCACGCTTTCGTCAAACTTCACCCCGCTCCCCCCGGCGACAGCCGCAACAGCATCGTCCAGCGAGAGCAACGCGACGGGCGCGCAACCCTCCGTCCCCCCGAGTTTTTCCGCGCACGCGCGCCAGCGTTTGCCTTTTTTCATTGTTCCGATTCCACCCCCATACTGCGCGCCGTCCCCTGCACTTGCAAAACCGCCGCAGCCAAATCGTCCGTGTTCAAGTCGGGCATTTTCGCGCGCGCGATGTCCTCCGCCGCCGCCCGCGTAAGTTTCCCCACCTTGACAGTGTGCGGCGTCCCGCTCCCTTTTTCCAGCCCCAGCGACTTTTTTATCAGCGCCGACATCGGCGGCTGCTTCACAACAAATGTGAATGTCCGGTCGTCGTAGCAGGTGATGACCACCGGCAGCGGCGCGCCCTTTTCGCTTTTTTCCGTCGCCGCGTTAAACGCCTTGCAAAAATCCTGAATGTTCAACCCCCGCTGCCCCAGCGCCGGCCCAACCGCCCCCGCCGGCGTCGCCTCCCCCGCCGCGACCTGCAACTTGATAATCCCCGTTTGCTTTTTCGCCATCGCCGGTTACGCCTTGTCCACCTGATTGAAATCCAACTCCACCGGCGTCGCCCGCCCGAGAACCATCACCAGCACTTTCAAACGGCTGCGCTCGACATTTACATTTTCCACCGTGCCGGTGAAGTCCACAAACGGCCCCTCTTTAACGCGCACGGTGTCGCCCATCGCAAAGCGCGCTTTCAGCGACGGCTCGCGCCCGCCGAGTTCCGCCATTTGCCGGCGGATTTTTCCTATCTCCTTGTCCGAAAGCGGAATCGGCGCATCCGAAGCGCCCGATATAAACCCGCTGATTTTCCGCGCGCGCCGCACCAGATGCCAGCAACGGTCGTCCATCCGCCCCTCGCCGTCCGTCCGAATCTGTATGAACAGATACCCCGGATACAACTTTTTCTCCGTCGTCTTTTTCGTGCCGACCGTCAGAACATTCTCCACCGGCATCAAAATCTCCGGGCCGAAATTCTCCCGAAAGCCGGACTCCTCAATCTTCGTTTTCAGATATTCGCGCGCGCCCTTCTCAAAGCCGACGGCCGCCTTCACCACAAACCACGGCATCCCCCCGCTTTCCGTCTGCTCCCCCCCCGCCGACGACTCCGGGCTCACCCCCCCCCATCTCCGATGGGGAGGGATGGGGGGGGGGAATCCACCGACTCCGAGCTCACCCCATCTCCAATAGGGCCTTCAACCCCCCCCCCATCTTTGATGGGGGGGGCGGGGGGGGGGGAATCCACCGAAGAATCCGCCGAAGATTCCGCCGATTGCTTATCCCCCGTCATCCCGCCAGCACCTCCAAAAAACTGCTCAGCAGAAAATCCACCAGCCACAGAAACAGCGTTATCGCCGTAACCAACGCGAAAACGATGCCCGTCAACCGCACGATTTCGTCCTTGCCGGGCCAGACGACCTTTCGCAGTTCCACCCCCGAATCGCGCGCAAACCCGAAAAACAAACGCCCCGGCAGCGAAAATATCACCAGCAACGACGAAACCCCAAGCCCCAGCGCCAGCGTCCCCGCCCGCGCAAGCGCCGCCGATTCCCCCATCCGGTAGAAAACCACATACACCGCCGCCAGCGCTATCAACGCCGCCGCCCAGAGCTTCAGCTTTTCCTTTACCGGCACAGTCGCCAGCACCCCGCCGCGCGGCAGGCCAAGAGGGACTTGAACCCCCAACCTTCGGTTTTGGAGACCGCTGCTCTGCCAATTGAGCTATTGGCCTGTGTATGCATTGCATCCTCCGAATCACTCAATGATCTTCGTCACAACCCCGGCGCCGACCGTCCGCCCGCCTTCGCGAATCGCAAAGCGCACGCCCTCTTCCATCGCGATGGAAGTTATCAACTCCGCCGTCAGCGATATGTTGTCCCCCGGCATCACCATCTCCACGCCCTCCGGCAACTGAACCGCCCCCGTCACATCCGTCGTCCGAAAGTAAAACTGCGGGCGATACCCCTTGAAAAACGGCGTGTGCCGTCCCCCCTCTTCCTTGCTCAGCACATACACCTCCGCCGCGAATTTTTTATGCGGCGTGATGCTCCCCGGCTTCGCCATCACTTGCCCCCGCTCCACATCCTCGCGCTTCGTCCCGCGCAAAAGCAGCCCGACATTGTCCCCCGCGCGACCCTCGTCCAAGAGCTTGCGAAACATCTCCACACCAGTGCAAGTCGTCTTAGTCGTCTCGCGAATGCCAACGATTTCCACTTCCTCGCCGACCTTAACAATCCCCCGCTCAATCCGCCCCGTCACAACAGTCCCCCGCCCGGAAATGCTGAACACATCCTCCACCGGCATCAGAAACTCCCGGTCAACCGGACGCACCGGCTCCTCAACATACTCGTCCAAAGCGTCCGCCAGTTTTTGGATGCTCCCCATCCCCGTCTCGCCGTCGTCCCCCTCCAAGGCCTTCAACGCCGAACCCGTAATCACCGGAGTGTCATCCCCCGGAAACTCATACTTCGTCAGCAGTTCCCGCACTTCCATCTCCACCAGTTCCAGCAACTCCGGGTCGTCCACCTGGTCCGCCTTGTTCATATACACCACCATCCGCGGAACCCCCACCTGCCGCGCCAACAGTATATGCTCCCGCGTCTGCG
>JAHRAH010000016.1 GCA_020027345.1 Gammaproteobacteria bacterium
CCCCCCCCGCAAGCGGCGGGGGGTATAGTTTGTTGTGGATTCCCGCTTTCGCGGGAATGACGGGGTGGGGGAATGACGGGATTTTGTGTTATAATGGCGCGTTTTTGCGGATGGCTGTGAATATTGATTTTGCTCGGGAGGTCGCGGATGTCAGTTTGACGGAGCGGATGAAGGGCGCCTACCTGGATTACGCGATGAGCGTCATCGTGGGGCGGGCGCTGCCGGATGTGCGCGACGGGCTGAAGCCGGTGCAGCGGCGCATACTTTACGCGATGAGCGAGGCCGGCAACGACTGGAACAAGCCCTTTAAGAAGTCGGCGCGGATTGTCGGCGATGTATTGGGAAAGTATCATCCGCACGGCGGCGAGGCGGTGTATGACGCGCTGGTTCGGATAGCGCAATCCTTTAATATGCGGCTGCCGCTGGTGGACGGGCAGGGCAACTTCGGCTCGGTGGACGGCGACAAAGCGGCGGCGATGCGGTATACGGAAGTGCGGCTGGCGCGCGCTTCGCATGCTTTGCTGGACGATTTGGAAAAGGAGACGGTTGCTTTCGTCCCCAATTACGACGGCGCGGAACGGGAGCCGGTGGTTTTGCCGGCGCGCTTTCCGGCGCTTTTGGTGAACGGCGCTTCGGGCATCGCCGTGGGGATGGCGACGAACATACCGCCGCACAATCTGGGCGAGGCGGTGGACGCCTGCCTGCTGCTTTTGAAAAAGCCGGACGCGACTGTGGATATGCTGGCGAAGAAAATGCCGGCGCCGGATTTTCCGACGGGCGCTTTGATATACGGGATCGCCGGGGTGCGGGAGGCGTATAAAACGGGGAACGGTCGGGTGGTAATGCGGGCGCGCGCGCATTTTGAGGATATGGACAAAAGCGGCGCGCGGCAGGCGGTGATTATTGACGAATTGCCGTATCAGGTAAACAAGGCGTCGCTTGTGGAACGCATCGCGGATCTGGCGCGGCGCAAGGAGATAGAGGGCATTTCGGATTTGCGCGACGAATCCGACCGCGACGGCATTCGCGTCGTTGTGGAATTGCGGCGGGGGGAAAACGCGGAAGTCGCGCTGAACCGTCTCTACAAAAAAACGCAAATGCAGGAGAATTTTTCGGTGAACATCGTCGCGCTTGCCGACGGCGAGCCGAAGACGATGAATCTGCTGGATATGTTGCGGCATTTTCTTGAGCATCGGCGCGAGGTCGTCGTCAATCGCGCGATTTTTGATTTGGAAAAAACGCGCACGCGCGCGCATCTTTTGGAGGGTTACGCCGCCGCCGTCGCGAATATGGACGCGGTTGTGCAGTTAATACAATCTTCGCGTTCGCCGGCGGAAGCGGAGGAACGGTTGCTGGCGCGGGCGTGGGATGCGCCGGTAGTTGCGGAAATGCTTTCGCGGCTGGACGATCCTTCGCTTATGCGTTCTGCTTCGCACGAGGCGGGGCGCGGCTTGCAAAAAAAGGAAAAAGGAAAAGGAAAAGATAGCGGGGGATATTTGCTTTCGGCGGCGCAGGCGAAGGCGATATTGGAAATGCGTCTTGCGCGGTTGACGGCGATGGAGCGGGAGAAAATACGCGCGGATTATTCGGCGGCGGTGGATGCAATTGCGGAACTTTTGCAGTTGCTCGCCGACCCGGAAAAAATAAGGACGGTGATACAAAGCGAATTGGAGACGGCGCGCAAAATGTTTGCGACTCCGCGGCGCAGCGAAATAGTTGAAGGCGGGGCGGAGATTGACATTGAAAGTTTAATCGCCGAGGAGCCGATGGTGGTTACTTTGTCGCACGGCAATTATGTCAAGCGGCAGCCGGTTTCGGATTACCGCGCGCAAAAGCGCGGCGGGGTTGGCAAGGCGGCGGCTTCGCTGCGCGAGGACGATTTTATCAGCCGGCTTTTTGTGGCGAGCACGCACGATTATCTTTTGATATTCACAAACCGCGGGCGCGCGTATTGGAAAAAGGTTTATGAATTGCCGCTTGCATCGCGGGCGAGCCGGGGGCGGCCGATAGTTAATTTGCTTCCGCTTGCGGAGCGCGAACGGGTGCAGACGGTTCTTGCGGTGCGGGAGTTTGACGCAAAGCGCAGCATTGTTTTCGCGACGGCGAAGGGTGTTGTTAAGAAAACGCTGCTTTCGGCATATGCGAATCCGCGGGCGAACGGGATTATTGCGATAAACCTCGGCGAGGACGACAGTTTAATTAATGCGGCGCTTGCGGCGGACGAGGCTTCGCTGCTTTTGTTTACCGACGCGGGGAAGGCGATACACTTTCGCGCCGGCGATTTGCGGGCGATAGGGCGCTCGGGGCGCGGGGTGCGGGGGATGCGGCTGAAACCGGAAAAGGCGCTGGTCGTCGCGCTGCTCGCGCTTTCGCCGGAGGAAGCGAAAGAAAAAGCGATACTGATTGCGGCGGAAAAAGGGCGCGGCAAACGCACCGCCGCCGACAAGTTTCCGCTGCGGGGACGAGGCGGGCAGGGGGTTTTTGCGCTTAAGGTGAGCGAGAAAACCGGACCGGTCGTGGGCGCTGTCGTCGCCGGGGCCGGCGACGAACTGATGCTCATCACCGACGGCGGAGTGATGGTGCGCACGGCGATGGATAAGATTTCCAAGTTGGGGCGCAACACGCAGGGGGTGGGGTTGATCAAGCCGGGCGAGGGCAGCCGGCTTATCGGCATCGCCCGCATCGTCGCGGAAAACGGGCAGGAAAACGGCGGCTGAGACGGTGGCGCCGCCGCTTGTCAGCGTCGTCGTGCCGACCTATCGCGAGGCGGAAAACATTCCCTCGCTTGCGGCGGGGATTGATTCCGCATTGCGCGGTTTTTGTTTTTCGGGCGGGGACGGGGACGGTAACGGGGACGGGGACGATGCGACTGTCTCGTCACGGTATGAATTAATAATTGCCGACGACGATTCCGGCGACGGCATCGCGGATGTTTGCGCGGAACTTTCGCGGCGGTTTCCTTTGCGTTTGCTCTCGCGCAAAAGCGAGCGGGGGTTGTCGCAGGCGGTTCTCGCCGGGGCGGGGATTGCGCGCGGGGAGGTTGTTGTGGTGATGGACGCCGATCTTTCGCATCCGCCGGAAAAGATAGCGGAACTCGCGCGCCCGCTGCTTTCGGGGGATGCGGATTTTGCCGTCGGCACGCGCTACGCCGAAGGCGGCGGGGCGGACAAACGCTGGCCGCTGCGGCGGCGGATGTATTCGGCGGTGGCGACTGCGCCGGCGAAGTTTTTGATTCCGCTTTCGGATCCGATGTCGGGCTTTTTTGCATTTCGCCGCGCGCAGTTGCCGGCGGCGGCGGAGCTCTCGCCGATAGGATACAAAATCGGGCTGGAACTCGCCGTGAAAATGCGCCCGGAAAAAATAACGGAAGTGCCGATATTCTTTCGCGAGCGCGAACGCGGCGAAAGCAAACTGAACTGGCGCGAAAAGATTAACTATCTGCGCCATCTGCGGCGGCTTTTCTGGCACCGCTGGCCGCGGCGGATGGAGGTTTTTCAGTTTTGCGCCGTCGGGGGGATGGGGATGACGATTGACCTCGCGGGGTATTATTTTCTGCGCGAACTCGGCTCGCCGCATCTGCTCGCGCGGGCGGCGGCTTTCTGGCCGGCGGCGAGTTTTAACTGGTTTCTCAACCGGGTGATGACATTCAAAACGCGCCCGCGGGATTCGCGCCTGCCGCAGTGGTTGAAATTCTGCGCGACCTCCGGCATCGGCTTTGTCTGCAACTGGGGGACCTACGCGCTGCTTACTTCCGCCGTCCCCTTCTTCGCCGAACACCTGCTGCTCGCTTTTTTTGCGGGGGTGTTGGTGGGGACTGTTTTTAATTTTGTCGGGTCGGATAGGATTGTTTTTCGGGAATAGGGGGACGGTTGTCGGTGGGGGAGGTTGCTGTTTTTGGGTTTGTTGTTTTCCCCCCCCCAGCCCCCCCCCATTGGAGATGGGGGGGGTTAACTTTTATTTTGCGGCTTTCTCCACCCCCCCGGAGTTTGCCGTCCCCATCTGCCGATGG
>JAHRAH010000042.1 GCA_020027345.1 Gammaproteobacteria bacterium
CAAATCGGCAACCACTCCCGCACCCGCGCCGAATTAAAATTTGTCCGGCAGTTTTAACTATCCCCACCCCGCGTCATTCCCGCACTTTTCCCAGAGGCGGGAATCCAGCAAATTAAAAACAACCCCCGTCATTCCCACCCCGTCATTCCAGCGAAAGCTGGAATCCATATCGCGTCATTCCCGCACTCCTGTTAAAAGGCGGGAATCCAGCAAATTAAAAACAACCCCGTCATTCCCACCCGTCATTCCAGCGAAAGCTGGAATCCATTCGGGGTTTGCATTTTTCGCTGAGTTTCGGGGATTCTGCGGTTTTCGCGGGATGGTATGGATTCCTGCTTTCGCTGGAATGACGATTAACTATACCCCCCACCGCTTGCGGGGGGGGGTCAAAATCTCCGATTTTGGGGGGGTGGAATGCGCCCTTATGTCAACGAAAAACGGTAACAATCACCCCAAATATCGCCGTCAGTCCGACCATCGCCCCGACCATCCGCCAAGTCATCCGCGCTTCCATTTCGGCAAGATCGGCTTTCGTGACCAATTCGTTGACCAATTCGCTTTTCAGTTCCCCCGTCACTTCCGAGAGAATCTGCGCATGCGCCTTCGCTTCCGTCTCCGGAACGCCGACAGAAATCAGTTTTTCAGTAACGGCAAGCGTATCCATCCCCGCCATTCTACCACACCCCGCCTCCCATCACCCCGCCGGACACCTCGCCGCAGAAAGTATCCTCCCCACTATCCCCGACTGCGCCCACACCGCGCAATCCTGCGAAGGCGCAATCTTCGGCAGGGACAAAGAACGCCCCCCGTCCAGCCCCCGGTTTTCCAAAACCGTAACGACATTCGTATTCGTCAGCGTCTTCCCCTTGTTTTCGCCGGAGGGAATATCCGTCACCGTCCGCCGCGTAAACACCGCATAAAAAAGCCGCGCGCCCGGTTCCAGAGAGCCGCTTATCCTCGCGCGCCAGCCCCCGTCCCCCGTCCGCGAAAAACGCCATTCCGCCCCGCCGTCCGCTTGCGCCCCGGCGATGGCGCGGTCTATTTGCGCCTTGCGCGCACCGGCGGCGCTGGCGTAACCGTGAACAATCGCCTGCGGAGTAAAGCCGCCGTTCTGCCGCCGAATCCGCCGGTTGTATGCAAACTGCCGTTCGCTGAACGCCCGCCGCGAGAAGGGATCCTCCCACGAACCCGCCAGCCCGTAGACGAGGTCGTTCCAGTAATCCACATGCAGTTCCAGCGCCAGCACTCCCTCCCGCCCGGCGTATTCCGCAGCCAGCAGTTCTTCCGCCGGCGGGCAGGAATAACACCCCTGCGAAGTAAACAACTCCAACACCACAACCGGCGCGGCAACACCCTCCCCGTCCGCCCCCGCCGCCGGCGCGACAACCCCCGCAGCCCCGACAACCAAAACCGCCGCCAGCATTTTCGCTTTCATTGCTGGTATGATACTATCCCGCGCGCGAAAACGCAAACGCAAACGCGCGCGAAAAAAAAGGACGGCACCGATGGCGAAAAAAACATCCTACGACAGCACCCACATCAAAAACTTCATGGCCGGGCTCGTGCGCCGCAACCCGCACGAAACCGAATTCCACCAAGCCGTCCACGAAGTCGCCGGCTCCGTGATGCCCTTCATCCGCGAGAACCCCCGCTACGCCGACCACATCGTCTTTGAGCGCATGACCGAGCCCGACCGCGTCTTCATCTTCCGCGTCCTCTGGGAGGACGAAAAAGGGCAGGTGCGCGCCAACCGCGGCTACCGCGTCCAGTTCAACAACGCCCTCGGACCCTACAAAGGCGGGCTGCGCTTTCATCCCTCCGTCAATCTCAGCATTCTCAAATTCCTCGGCTTTGAACAAACCTTCAAAAACGCCCTCACCAACCTCCCCCTCGGCGCGGCAAAAGGCGGCGCCGACTTCAACCCCCGCGGAAAATCCGACCGCGAAATCCTCCGCTTTTGCAAATCCTTTATGCTGGAACTCTTCCACCACATCGGCCCGAACATTGATGTCCCCGCAGGCGACATCGGCGTCGGCGAGCGCGAAGTCGGCTACCTCTTCGGACAATACAAACGCATCACCGGCGAATTCGCTTCCGGCGTCCTCACCGGCAAGGGGCTTTCTTTCGGCGGCAGTTTAATACGCCGCGAAGCGACGGGTTTCGGCGCCGCTTTCTTCGCCGAAGAAATGCTCGCCACCCGCGGCGAATCGCTGGAAGGAAAAAAATGCATCGTCTCCGGCAGCGGAAATGTCGCACAGCACTGCGCCGAAAAAATCATCGCCCTCGGCGGGCGCGTGCTCACAATGTCCGATTCCGACGGCTTCATCCACGACCCGCAGGGAATCGGCGAGGAACAGTTGCGCCACATTATGCATCTCAAAAACAACAAGCGCGCCCGAATCGGCGAATACCTTTCGCGATACAAAAAAGCGTCCTACCACCCCGGCAAACGCCCGTGGATAGTCGCCGCCGACGCCGCCTTCCCCTGCGCCACCCAAAACGAACTGGACAAAAAAGACGCCGAAACCCTCGTCAAAAACAAATGCGCCGCCGTCGCCGAAGGCGCGAATATGCCCTCCTCCGAATCCGCCGTCAACTTCCTCCGCCGCAAAATACTCTTCGCCCCCGCCAAAGCCGCAAACGCCGGCGGCGTCGCAATCTCCGGGCTGGAAATGAGCCAAAACTCCCTGCGACTGTCGTGGAACGAAAAAGAAATGGAATCCCGCCTCCGCGACATCATGCGCGAGATACACTCCCAATGCGCAAAATACGGCGCCCGCAAAAACCGCGTGGACTATGTCGACGGCGCAAACATCGCCGGATTCGTCCGCACCGCCGAAGCAATGCTCGCACACGGCGTTTAATACAATGTCCGCAGCATATCCGCTCGTGATGGGCGCGTCAGGGCTCACAGGCACAGAAACCGTCCGCCGACTCGTGGAGGCCAAAACCGAAGTGCGCGTAACCTACCGCGAACAGGCCGAACTCAACACCCTGCGCGAACTCGCCTGCGAAATATTTCACGCCGATTATTCCGAGCCCGAAAGCGTCGCCAAAGCGATGAAGGATGTCAACCGCGTCGTCCTCATTCTCCCCATCGCCCCCAATATGGCAGAGTGGGGAAAAAACTCCATAAACGCCGCCAAGCAAGCCGGAGTGGAACGGCTCATCCTCCTTTCCAATGTCGCCGCCAGCCGCGAAAGCGCCGCCGAAATACCCCGCATGCACGGCGATGTCATACACCATCTCCAAAACTCCGGGCTCACGCACACCGTCGTCCGCCCCGCGCCCTATTTCCAAAACCTTTTTTGGAGCACAATCACCATCGTCCGCTGGAAAAAACTATCCCTCCCCCTCGGCGGAAAGCTCCCCCACATTGATGTCCGCGATGTCGGACTGTTCCTCTCGCATGTCGTCCGCGAGGACAGCAAAGAAAACCGCGACTACACAATCACCGGCCCCGAAAGTTTGACAATGTTCCGAATGGCGCGAACACTCGGAAAAGAAGTCGGCTCCAATATCCGCTTCGTCCCCACCCCGGCGCGCGCCGGAAAACAATGCTTCCGCGATATGGGGCTCACCCCGTGGCTTTGCGACGCCATCAACGGCATGTACGGCGAATACGACAGCGGAAAATACGACAAGCCCACGCGCGACTTCGCCAACCTCACCGGCAAAAAACCCATCTCCTTTGAACGCTTTGCCGCCGACTATTACAATGTTTTTACCAGCGACAAATCCGCCGCCGAAACCCCCATCGGCCGCGGCGCGGTTTAACAGTGTCTGTTTTGCAAATATGAACCGCGCGCGAATCCTCGCTTTCTTTTTTGCGCTTGCGCTCGCCGCAATCGCCGCCGCCGCTTTTTTTTTGCCCGCGAATGGATGCGCGCCGAAACGGTGTTGAACTCCCCCCTCGCCGCGGAAACTGATTTTTACATTCCGCCCGGCTCCTCCCTCGCCGCCATCGCCGCGACGCTCTCCGCCGCCGGCGCCCCCGCAAACAAATCCGAAATCATCACAGCCAGCCAGCGCATCGGCGTCGGAAAAAAACTCCGCCCCGGACACTACCGCATCCCCGAAGGCGAAACCGTCCGCAACCTTTTGCATTCCGTCGCAAAAGGAAAAACCGTCACCGAAAAATTCGTAATCATTGAGGGGACGACCGTCGCCGACCTCCGCCAAAAACTCCTCGCCGACGCGCGCTTTGCAAACAACAACGCAAGCAACGCAACAGTGTCCGTGGACGACGCAATCGCCAACCTAAAAATCCCTCACGACTCCCCGGAGGGATGGTTTATGCCGGAGACATATTTTTTCAAACGCCCCGCAAAAGCCGCCGACATCCTCCGCCGCGCCTATGCGCGAAGGCAAAAAACCCTCGCCCAAGCATGGGAAAACCGCAACGGAGACGACAACACCGCCGCCCTGCAAACCCCCTATCAAGCGTTGATACTCGCATCCATCGTGGAAAAAGAAACCGGCGGAAAACGCGACGAGCAGGGACTCATCGCATCCGTTTTTCTCAACCGTCTGCGAAAGGGAATGCGACTGCAAGCCGACCCGACCGTCATCTATGGTTTGGGCGAAACCTTTGACGGCAATCTCACCCGCAAACATTTGCGAACGGACACTCCCTACAACACCTACACCCGCGGGGGGTTGCCGCCGACCCCGATTGCATTGCCCGGCGAAGCGGCAGTGCGCGCCGTCCTTTCCGCGCCCGAATCCGATTATTATTATTTCGTCGCGGACGGCGGCGGGGGACATTACTTTTCCAAAACATTGCGCGAACACAACAACGCCGTCAACCGTTATCAGCGGCGGCGAAAGAAAAAATGAAACGCGGAAAGTTTATAGTTTTTGAAGGCGCAGACGGCGCCGGAAAAACCACGCAACTCAAACTCGCCGCCGAATGGCTGCGCAGCGACTGCGGAATCGCCGTGCTGGAAACGCGCGAACCCGGCGGCACCACCTTCGGCGAAGAACTGCGCGCAATCGTCAAAAACTCCAGCAGGCGGCTGGACAAAACCGCCGAACTCTTTTTGTTCCTCGCCGCCCGCCGCGAACATGTCCTGCAAAAAATACTCCCCGCGCTGGAAAGCGGAATGTGGGTGCTGTGCGACCGGTTCAGCGATTCCACCCGCGCCTATCAGGGCGGCGGGCGCGGTATGGACGCCGACCTGATTGAACGCGCGACATCCCTCGCCGAAGAAGGCGCGCGACCCGACTGCACAATCTACCTCCTCGGAGACGGCGCAAAAAACACCGCCGCGCCCTTGTTGTCGTCCCCCTCCGGCGGCGACGCCTTTGAACAAAGCGGCGCCCGCTTCGCCGCCCGCGTCGCCGCCCAATACCGCAAAATCGCAAAAGCCAACAAAACCGGCGCAATCGTCCGCATCAACAAAAAAAAAGAAATGCGCCCCCGCCAAGAAATCGCCAACGAAATCCGCGATACAATAAAAACCACCCTCCGCCCATGACCAAAACCAAAAAACAACAAATCAACCCATCCATCTCCGATGGACAAATTAACCCCCCCCCCATCTCCGATGGGGGGGGTTGGGGGGGGGAAACCCCGACCGCCCCCGCCCTCGTTACACCTCTCCAGAGGTGTAACGCCCCCTCCCCAAGCGGCGTCCCCGCCGCTCAAACCAACCCCCCCCCCATCTCCGATGGGGGGGGCAGGGGGTGGGAAAAATCGTGAGCACAAACAGCGAACAACTCCCCCCCTGGCTCCTCCCCCTTCTGCAAACCGCAAAACCCGCCCCCGCAACGCTCATCATCGGAAACCCCGCCGTCGGCGCCGACATCCTCGCCCTCGCCCTCGCCGAAGAAATCGCCCAAACAAAAAACGCAACCAACCACCCCGACATCCTCGTCGCCCGCCCCCAGCCCCCGAAAAAAAACAAAAAGGGGCCGGACGACGACATCCCCGCCGCAACCGAAGTCCCCGCCGGCACAGACGAAAAAACGCTGAAAATCCGCGTCACCCACGCGCGCGAAATCGGCGGCTTTTGCGCGCTGATGCCGATGATGCTGCAATTCCGCGTAGTCGTCGTCTTGTCCGCCGAAAAAATGAACCCCAACGCCGCCAACGCCCTCCTCAAAATTCTGGAAGAACCCGGCGAAACAAAACGATTCATATTGCGCGCCCGCAGCGCCCAACTGCTCCCCCCCACAATCGTCAGCCGTTGCCAAACGCTAAGCGTCCCCGCGCCCTCCCCCGCCGAAGCCGAAGAGTGGCTGAGGGAAAAAGGCGAAAAAGCAAAAGCCGAAACCCTCGCCTACTGCGGCGGAAACATCCTGCGCGCCCGCGAAGCCGCCGAAAACGAAAGCGCCCGCGAAGCCATATTAAAAGAATTAAACGCCGGAAAAAAAATGAATGTCCATTCCGCCGCGCTCGCATGCGCAAAAACCGGCGAGTGGCTGGAATGCCTGCAAAAGTGGGCGTCAGACGGCGCACGCGCATCTTCCGGCATAGTCCCCCGCTATTTTCCAAAATGCGAAAACGAATTGCGCGCGCAAAACGCCCCGCCCGAAAAATGGCTGAACCTGCACGCGACCCTCGTCAAACACCGCCGGTGGATAGACCACCCCCTCCAAAACGATTTGCGAATCCGGGAAGCGCTTTGCGCCTGCAAAAATGTTTTCGCTGATTGACTCCCACTGCCACCCGCACTTTCCGCAGTTGCAGGGGCGCGCGGAATTGCTGATAGCGGAGATGGAAACAAACGCCGTCGCCGCCGCACTCGCCGTCGCAACAACCGCCGCCGAAGCAACAACCGTAACCGCCCTCGCCGCCGCCCATCCGGGAAAATTCTACGCCGCCTGCGGAGTGCATCCACTCTCCGCCGAAAGCGAAGAAGACGGCGAAGACGCGATTGCAAAAAACTGCGCGAATAAAAATGTCATCGCAGTCGGCGAAACCGGGCTGGACTTTTTCCGCGGGCGCGAAACCGAAACAATGCAGCGAAACCGCTTTGCCGCCCACATCGCCGCCGCGCGAAAACTGCAAAAGCCGCTGATAATCCACACCCGCGAGTCCCTCCCGCAAACGATGGATATGCTCGCCGCCGAAAACGCCCGCGATGTCGGCGGCGTTTTGCACTGCTACACCGGCGACGCCAAGCAAATGCGCGAGGCGCAAAAAATCAATTTCATCGTATCCTTCACCGGCATCCTCACCTTCAAAAACTCGGCGGCGATGCAGGAAACATTGCGCGCCGCCCCCCCCGACGGTTATATGGTGGAAACAGACGCCCCCTATCTCGCCCCCGTCCCCCACCGCGGAAAAATATGCACCCCCGCAATGGTCCGCAATGTCGCCGAAGCCGCCGCCCAAATCCGCAACGAACCCCTAAAAAAAATCGCCGCCAACACAACAAAAACCTTCCACCGCCTCTTCCACCCCCCCGATTAACCGTCACCCCCAAGCCCCCCCCCCGCCGGAGCCGGGAACGAATGGGTGGACATTCCCGGCAACAGTGTTATAATGCCGGCACTTACCAATCGCATACGACCCCTTGCCGGGTCGTTCGTTGAATAAAACACCCTTTCCAAACGGCGGGACTCGAGACCCCGCCGCGGGAAATAAGCGAGACAAGTGCCGTGTGCGTTTGGTAAGTCGGCCCGACTTCGCCGGCGGCGGGGGAAGCGCGCCGATGGTTTGCGCCGCAAAAGGCAATCACCGTGCCGGACGAAATGGACGAAAAATTGTGGGAGGCGGTCGCGCTGGACGACCTCCCCGCCCTGCGCGCCTTAGTCAAAGAAGGCGCGGACATGGACGCCAGGGACGAGGACGGCTACACTCCCCTGCATATCGCCGCGCTTTACGGCAGCGCGACCGCCGCGCTTTTTTTAATCTCGCAGGGCGCGGGCGCAAACACCCGGGACGAAAATGACGACACTCCCCTGCACCTCGCCGCCGGCAGGGGCGAAGTCCGCATCGTCAACCTGCTAGTGGACGCCGACGCCGATGTCAACGCAAAAAACGACTCCGGCGAAACGCCGCTCCACCTCGCCGCCGCCAGCGGAGTGCAACTCGCCGTGAATCTCCTCCTCCAATCCGGCGCCGACCCGGCAACACAAACCACCGACGGCAAAACCCCGCTGGACTATCTGGAAAAAAACGACCTCCGCCGCGCCCTGCAAAAATCCGCAACGGAAAAACAATGACCGTCCCCGCCGTCAGCGTTTTGATGCTGCTCTACAACCGCCCGCAATTTATGCGGCAGGCGATAGAAAGCGTCATCGCGCAAACTTTTTCCGACTTTGAATTCATCGTTTTGGACCACGCCTCCGAAACGCCGGAACCGTTCGCCATCGCGCGCGAATACGCCGCAAAAGATTCCCGCATGCGCGTTTTGCGCGCGGAAGAAAACCGCGGAATATCGGCGGGGCGCAACCGTTTGCTCGCCGAAGCGCGCGGAGAATTCGCCGCGACGATAGAGGACGACGACTGGTGGGCGGCGGACAAACTGCAAAAACAAACCGCCTTTATGCAAGCGCATCCGGATGTGGGAATGCTTTCCTGCTCCGCCGTTTTTGTAGACGCAAAAGGCGGCGAAACCGGCGCGCGCAAAATTTTGGAAAACACGGTCGCAGATCCGGTTGCGCCCGGCGACATAAAAACGCAAAATCAAAACTTCTTCGGCTCCGGGCATATTTTCCGCAGCGCCGCGCTTGCCGCAGTCGGCGGCTGGCGGCCGTGGTTTGTCCAAGCAGACGATATGGACACGCTTTACCGAATGGAGGAAAAACACCGCTGCGCGGGCGTTTCCGATTGTTTGCTGCATTACCGTTTTCACGGCGGCAATCACGGCGCCGGGAATGCTGCAAACCCGTCGCTTTTGTATCAACTGGCGGCGGATTACTCCGCCCGCCGCCGCCGTTTGGGGCTTTCCGACCCGATTGACCGCAATCCGGAATTGTGCGATGTTCTGGCGGAAGCCGCGCAATCGGATTTAATGCCGCCGCCGGACGCGAGGAGAATTTTTAAGCGCTTGCTGTTATGCAAAGAATATGCCGGCGCGCGCCGCTGCTTTGCCGCCCGCGAAAAACAATTCGGCGCCGATTGGAAACTGCGCCTGAAACTCGCCGGCTGGACGCTCCTCCACAACCGCCTCGGTTTTTGGTTGTCATGACAAAACCCGCCGCCGCATCTTCCCCGCCGGGCGCAAACTGCGAGGAAATCCTGCAGGAGGAATACTGCCGGGCAAAAGACGCGCCCTCCGACATTAACGAACATTTGCCGCTGCTGCGCTCTTTGGCGGAAAGCGTCGCAAGCGTTGCGGAATTCGGCGTGCGCGGCGGCGAAAGCACCCGCGCATTTTTGGCCGCAAATGTGCGGCTGCGCTCCTACGACATTGTTTTGCACGACGAAGTTTCGCGCTTGTTCGCGCTGGCGAAAGAATGCGGGCGCGACGCCGAATACGCGCGCGCCGATGTCCTGCAAACGAACATTGAGGAAACCGACATGCTTTTTATTGACACGCTGCACACCCGCGCGCAGTTGTCGCGGGAACTGCGAATGCACGGAAACAAAGCGCGCCGTTATTTGGCATTTCACGACACCGACACTTTCGGGCTAAAAGACGAGGTTGTTGAAGCGCCGCGCCCGCGGGGACTGCGCGGAATTTTTCACAGATTAAAGCGCGGCGCAAAAAAACGGCTGGACATTCCGCTTGTTGTTTTTCCGAGCGGAGGGTTGCTGCCGTCCATTTTGGAATTTCTGGCGGCAAATCCGCAATGGCGCGTAAAAATTCACCGGACAAACAACAACGGACTGACCGTTTTGGAACGCGCACCTTGCAAATGACCGAACCGGCGCATATTCCGGTGTTTTGCATTTCTCTCGCGCGCGCGAAAGAACGGCGCGCAACAATGCGGCGGCGGCTGGACGCGCTCGGAATGCCTTACGAATTTGTCGGCGGCGTTGACGGCGAGAAACTGGATTTTTCGCATTATAAAAACCGTTTGCGCCCGGATGCCTTCCGCCGCATTCGCGGGCGCGAAATGTCGCCCGGCGAAGTCGGCTGTTTTCTGAGCCATCATAATTTGTGGCGGAGAATCATCGCAGAACAAACGGAATGCGCGCTCGTTTTGGAGGACGACGCGCAATGGGACGGTGACTTGCCCGATGTCGTCGCCGATGTCGCGGCTTGCGAATGGCAATGGGATGTCGTTATGCTTTCCGCGCCGAATCGCATCGCGGCGGAAAGAACGGTTTGCGGCGTCGGCAAAAACGGGCGGAATCTGGTTCGCTACAAGTGGCGCGCCACAAACACCGCCGGCTATTTGATTCGCCTTTCCGGCGCGGCGAAACTTTTCGGGCATTGCTGGGAAATTCGCGCGCCGATAGATTGGCTGATGCCGGAATGGTGGCTGAACGGCGCAAAAGTTTACGGCGTGCGCCCGCCGCCGGTTTTTGCCGACGGCGCGGCTTCGCTGATAACGCACCGGGGGCGAATTGCCGCGCCTTTTTCCGGGCGCGTCGCCGCTTCGCTTGCGCGCAAATGCGACCGCATGCACTGCCGGTTTTGCCGGTGGACAAAGCCGCCGCAAAAGAAAAACGGCGCGGAAATCGCGGAATGGAAAAAACAATGGAAATTGTAAACGCCGCGGATTGCCGTTACTGCGTCGTGCTGACAAGTTGCGGCCGGTTTGATTTGCTGCGTCGCACTGTGCAAACTTTTTTGCAATTCGCCGACATTCCGCCGGAGAAATTTGTAGTCGTGGAAGATTCCGGCGACGGCAATGTGCGCGCCGCCCTCGCCGGCTTGCGCGCGCCTTTTGAATTCGTCGTAAATAATCGGCGACTCGGACAGGCGGCTTCCATAGACAAGGGTTACGCGCGCGTAACGACGCCCTTTGTTTTTCATTGCGAGGACGATTGGGAGTTTTTTCGCCCCGGGTTTGTCGCCGAATCGTTCGCGCTGTTAAACGCGCTGCCGCAGGCGAGCGCGGTTATGCTGCGCGGGCGCGACGAAAACCGGCGGCTGCGCAAACTCCCGGCGGAAGAAACAAACGGCGTCCGCTTTTTTCTCGCGCGCCCGAAAATGCACCGCCGCTTTTTCGGCTACGGTTACAATCCGGGCTTGCGGCGGATGGAAGATTACAACCGCGTCGCGCCGCTGGCAAAAATAGGAAGCGAAGGCGAAGTGTCGTTTGTCTTTTCGCGGCTCGGATTCGTTACCGCGCATTTGGAAATCCCCGCCGTCTGCCATCTCGGCTGGGGGCGGAGCATCCCCGACCCGTCGCAGCCCGCAACCGAAATCTATCTCCGCAAAAAAATCAACCAATGGCGCAGCGAAGCAAAAATCCTGAAATGGAAAATATTCGGCCTCCCCAAAAAATGGCAACACCCCCCGCCGCCGCAACAATAACCCCCGCCCTCATGGACGAGAACGGCAAACGGCGTTTGCCGCCAAATCTTCGGCGTGCATTCTTCGCTGTTCTTCGTCGCTTTCTTCGCACGGCAAAATAATGTCGGCATGCCACCATTCCCCCGAAGCGCAAACCGTTCGCCCGTTTCCGCTTGCATCGGCGACGGAAAGTTCCGCCCAGCCAAAAAATTCACATTTTCCGCCGCGCCGTGCCGCTTGTTCGCGGCCGATTTTTGCCGGGGATTCGTCCGGAGCAACGCCGAGTCGGTGAACGGAAATCCTGACGGGACTTTTGTTGTCAAAAAAAAGACGCGGAACCGGCTCGCCCCTTTGCATCCGATTCCAAATGCGGGCGTGGAGAACGGTTCGCCCGATTGTTCCCTCGCGCAAAACATCGCGCGCGGGAGAACGCGCCGCCGTCACTGCGGCAATTCTTTCAGCGCTTGTATGACCGGCTTCGCCGGCAAAGCGGACTCCGGCGGATAATAAACTTTCTCGGTGCCGCGCCCGGGGCGGGTAACATAAAAAGACGCGCCGCCGTCGGCTTCGCAATACACGCTGACGCGATGCCCCTTGCCGCCGCTGGATTGAACGACAACGGCGCCCTTTTCCCAAGGAGAAACCGCATAGTAACGCGGGACGATGCGAGTGATTTCCGCCAGCAACAGCCGCGCCGTTTTCTTGGCGGCGGGCGAAGGCGGCTCCGCTTCCACCTCGGCGGCAAAGTCGTCCAACTCCGCCAATTCCGCCATCGCATCGGCAAGCGATTTCTCCGCCGCGCTTGCAACTGCTATTTCACTGCTGCTCATATTCGGAAATATACCACAAATCGCGCTGGAACAAATCCGACTTGCCCGGCGCGTTCTTAGTCCGTCTTTTTTTGCGGAGGATGCGTCCAACGAAAAATATGCCGCCGCCACCAGTCGCGGTGCATTGTCGCGGCGGCGGCGATTCGCTCGCCCAATGTGCGCGGCAGGCGGCGGGGCTTGCCTATTGTGGAAGGCGTTTGCGCGTGCGAAGCCGCCGCCGGGTCCGCGCCGTAAAAGGCGACGCCGTTGCGCCACCATTCGGCGTAGGACCAATCCACCGGCGCGCGTATTTCATAACAATAATCGCACAGTTTGCGCGCGCCTTTTGCGGTTATGATGTAGGCGCGGGTGGTGCCGACGCGCCGGCGGTAGCGCACCAGCCGCCGCCCGGTCTCGCCGATTTCGCACAAAACGCAATCCGCGGCGTAACGCTTGCGCGCCGAAAGCAAAACGACATCCCACTCCCAAGGCAGGAGCGGAAGTTTTGCGATTACGGCGGCAAAGTCGGCGCGCGGAATTGCGTCGTCCTCCAAAACCACGGCGCATTCTTTTTCTTCCGCGGCGATGCGCTCCCACAATTGATAGTGGCTGAGATAACAGCCGATTTCGCCCGGGCTGAGTTCGCGCCCGCGCAGTTTTCTCCATTTGTCGGCGCGCAGCCGTCCGGCATATTCCCGCATATCCAAAGCAAAGCCGTCCACCGCGTCAACGATTTCGTAACGCAAGCCGAGGGCGTCCAGCCGCTTGCGCATTGCCTCGCGCCGTTGCACCGCGCGGGCGAGAGAGATGACATACACGGGCGGCGGGGAAAAAATGCAGGCGCAACGCGCGGCGTGAACAAGCCGGCCGCCGCCGCCGCCGCAAAAGAAAGCGGGCGCCCGAACTTACGGAAAACGCATTTTTTTGCCGCCGTCGCAACGCCCCGGCGAAGCCGAGACACTCCGCCGTTACCGGGCGCGGCGCGGAATGGAAAAAACCGCGCGTGCTGGTAAGTGCCGTGATTGTATCACCAACCGTCGTCCCCGCGAAAGCGGGAACGACGGTTGCCGCGCTCTTTTGTTCGCGGCGGAAAAATGGTATGATGGCGGCGGACCGTTTATGGCGCGCGGGAAAGCGGGCGGAGACGCCCCGCCGAAGGAGACAACTCCCCGGAAACTCTCAGGCGACGATACCGCGGGTTTAAGGTCCATCCGGAGAGCAGGCGCTTTGCGCCTCGCCGAAGGGGCAATGGGCGCGCGCGCTCAAATCTCTCAGGCGAAGGGGACGGATGGGGCGCTCCCGCTTGCGCGGGGTTTTTGCCTGTGAACGATTCCGTCCAAAACACTCCCCTCCACGAATGGCACCGCAAACGCGGCGGACGGCTGACGGATTTCGCCGGCTGGCGCTTGCCGGTGTTTTACGAAGGCGCCGGCATCGTCGCCGAACATTTGCACACGCGCGCCGCCGCTTCGCTTTTTGATGTCTCGCATATGGCGCAGGTTTCCGCCCCCGCCGCCGTTTTGGAAAAACTTTCGCCGCCGCGCTTTTCCGAACTCGCCGCCGGCGAATGCAAATACGCCCTCCTGCTGAACGACGACGGCGGAATAGTTGACGACTTCGTCGCCGGAAAAGAAAACAGCGGCGACGGTTGCCGCTGCGTTTTTAATGCGTCGCGCCGCGAATCGGTTTTGCAACGGTTGCGAACTGCGGCGGCGGAAAACGAATTGCGCGAACACAAAAACCTCGCGCTGCTTGCGGTGCAGGGACCTTTGGCGGAAGCCGCGGTTTGCGCTTTGCTGCCGCTTGCGCGCGAACTGGATTTTATGCGCGCGATGCAAACGGAATGGCTGGGCGAAGAATGCGTTCTCTGCCGCTGCGGCTACACCGGCGAGGACGGTTTTGAAATAAGCATAGCGGCGACAGTCGCCGAAGAACTTGCAAACGCATTAATCGCCGGCGGCGTAGTGCAGCCCGCCGGACTGGGCGCGCGCGATTCTTTGCGGCTGGAAGCGGGGCTTTGCCTCTACGGAAACGAACTGAACGAAAAAACAACCCCCGCCGAAGCCGGGCTTTTGTGGACGATTCCCAAAACGCGCCTGCAAAATGAAAGCGAAAACGAAACTTTCGCCGGCGCGAATGTTTTGCGCGAACAAATACAAAGCGGTGTCAACCGCGCCCTCGCCGGTTTTCTGCCGCAAACAAAAATACCCGTCCGCGGCGGCGCGCAATTAATAGAGGGCAACGAAACCGTCGGCGAAATCACCAGCGGATTGTTCGCGCCGACATTAAACGCGCCCGCCGCGCTCGGTTACATTAAGCCGGAAAAAAACAAAACCGGCGCAACCGTGGACGCAATCGTGCGCGGCAAGCGCATCCAATGCAAAATCGCGCCGCCGCCTTTTGTTCCGCGGCGCTACAAAAAAAAGGAAAAGGGAAAACAATGAAAAAATACACGCAGCAGCACGAATGGCTGCAGCAAATCGGCGAGGTTTGGCGCGTCGGCGTCAGCGATTACGCGCAGGACCAACTCGGCGATGTCGTCGCCGTGGAACTCCCCGCGCCCGGCGCAAAGCTCAGCGCCGGCGGCGAATGCGCCGTTATTGAATCGGTGAAAGCGGCGAGCGAAGTATACGCGCCCGCCGAAGGCGAAGTCACCGCCGTCAACGAGGCGCTCGCCGAAAATCCGCAACTCGTCAACGAATCGCCCGAAGACGAGGGATGGATTTGGGAAATGCGAATCGCCGAAGGCAATTTGCCGGACGGTTTGATGAACGCCGCGGAATACAAAACATTCTCCGCCGGCGATTCCTGATGAACGATTTTTGCTCCCGCCATTGCGGCCCCTCGGCGGAGGAAGAAGCGCAAATGCTGCAATTCCTCAACTTGCAAAAGTTGGAGGATTTAACGCGCGCCCTGCCCTCCGACATTGTTCCGGCAAAACCGGAAAACGGCGAGCCCGCGCTGAGCGAACGCGAAGCGCGCGAAGAATTGCGCGAATGCGCGAAGCAAAACAAAACCGCCGCGAGCATGATCGGGCTCGGGTATTACGGAACCGAAATGCCCGCGGTGCTGCGCCGCAATTTGCTGGAAAGCCCGGCGTGGTATACCGCATACACGCCCTATCAGGCGGAAATATCGCAGGGGCGGCTGGAACTGCTTTTTCATTTTCAAACAATGTGCGCGGAACTTTCCGGACTGCCGATGGCGAACGCGTCCCTGCTGGACGAAGCGACGGCGGCCGCGGAAGCAATGACGGCGCTTTTTCGCGCAAGCGGCCGGAATAAAAACGGCAACGGCGAAAATGCAAAAACATTTTTGGCGGACGATTCGCTTTTTCCGCAAACGCTCGCGGTTTTGCGAACGCGCGCCGAACCGTTGGGAATTGAACTTCGCATTTTGCCGCCGGAGGATTTTCCCGCGCAAAGCGCGAACGCTTTCGGCGCGCTTGTCGGCTATCCCGGCGGCGACGGCAACATCCGCGACTGGCGCAAACTGACCGCGGCGCTGCAAGAAAAAAACATTGGCGCCGCATGCGCGACGGATTTGCTCGCGCTTGCTTTGCTCAAACCGCCGGGCGAAATGGGTTTTGAAATCGCCATCGGCAGCGCGCAGCGTTTTGGAACGCCGATGGGCGGCGGCGGGCCGCACGCCGCGTTTTTTGCGTTCGCAAACAAATACGCGCGCTTTGCGCCCGGGCGCATTGTCGGAAAATCGCGCGACACCCGCGAACGCGAAGCGTACCGCCTCGCTTTGCAAACGCGCGAGCAGCACATCCGCCGCGAAAAAGCGACGAGCAATATTTGCACGGCGCAGGCGCTGCCGGCGATGCTTTCCGCCGCTTACGCAATTTATTACGGCCCCGAAGGATTGAAAACTACCGCCCGGCGCGTTCATGGCCGCGCGGCTTTTCTCGCCGAAAAACTGCAAAACGCCGGGCGGAAGTTGCGGCATAATTCCTTTTTTGACACGCTCAGGGTTTTCGCCGAAGACGCCGGGGACATTGCGCGGCGCGCGCAAAACGCGGGAGTTAATCTTTTGCAGTTGCCGGGGGAAATCGGAATAAGCGCCGACGAACTTACGGAACCGCGTCATCTGCAAACCGTCCTCGCCGCTTTCGGCTGCGGCGGAAATAACAACGGCGGCGACAACGGCATTAATGTTTGCGCGATTCCCGAATCGCTCGCGCGCAAAAGTTTGTTTTGCGAAGGCGAAGTTTTTCGCATGTGCCGCGGCGAACACGAAATGCTGCGCTACTTGCGGCGGCTTTCGGGCAAGGACATCGCATTAAACCGTTCCATGATTCCGCTCGGCTCCTGCACGATGAAACTGAACGCCGCCGCGGAAATGGAGCCGATGGCGTGGCCCGAATTCACCGAAATGCATCCTTTCGCCCCGGCGGAACAAACGCGCGGAACGCGAAAAATGCTCGCCGATTTGTCGCGGCGGCTGGCGGAACTGACCGGATTTGATTCCGTTTCGCTGCAGCCGAACGCCGGCGCGCAGGGGGAATTCGCCGGGCTGCTCGCCATTCGCGCGTATTTAAAAAGCCGCGGCGAAAACAAGCGCGATGTTTGTTTGATTCCGATTTCCGCGCACGGAACAAACCCCGCGAGCGCGGCGATGGCCGGAATGCGCGTCGTTACCGTGGAAGTGGACGACTCCGGGCAGGCCGACGCCGATGACCTCGCGCGCAAAATTAAAGAGCACAGCGATTCGCTGGCGGCGCTGATGATGACATACCCTTCCACAAGCGGCGTCTTCGCCGAAGGAATGCCGAAAATATGCGAACTCGCGCACAAGGCGGGCGGGCAAGTGTATATGGACGGCGCAAACTTGAACGCGCTCGTCGGCGTCGCGCTGCCGGGAAAAATGGGGCCCGATGTTATGCATATTAATTTGCATAAAACATTTTGCATTCCGCACGGCGGCGGCGGCCCCGGAATGGGTCCGATAGCCGTCGCCAAACACTTGTCGCCTTTTTTGCCTTCGCATCCGCTCGCGCAGGAAGAAGCGGAAAGCGCCTCGCCCGGCTGCGGCGCCGTTTCCGCCGCGCCTTTCGGTTCCGCGCTGGTGCTGCCGATACCGTGGATGTATTTGCGAATGATGGGCGCCGAGGGTTTGCGCAAGGCGACTCTCACCGCAATTCTTTCGGCGAACTATGTCGCGCGGCGTTTGGAAAAAGCATGGAAGATTCAGTTTCGCGGCGAGGGCGGATTTGTCGCGCACGAATGCATTGTGGACGCGCGCCCGTGCAAGAAAAGCGCCGGCGTTTCCGTGGAAGATGTCGCAAAGCGCCTCGCCGATTACGGCTTTCACGCGCCGACGGTTTCGTGGCCGCTGCCCGGGGCGGTGATGATTGAGCCGACCGAATCCGAACCGCTGCCGGAGTTGGATCGGTTTTGCGACGCGATGCTTGCAATCGCCGAAGAAATCAAACGCGTGGAATCCGGCGAATGGAGCCGCGAGGACAATCCGCTCGTCAACGCCCCGCACGCCGCCGAAGATTTGCTCGCCGAAGATTGGCGCCGCCCCTACTCCCGCGAACAAGCCGCCTACCCCGCCCCCCGGCTGCGAAAAGAAAAATACTGGCCCCCCGTCTCCCGCATAGACGCCGTCTACGGCGACCGAATGCTGCTGAAAAAATAACCGCGCAAATGCAGGACGAAAAATTGTCTTCCGCCGCCGCCGTTGCCGCGCCTTCCGCCGAAGCGGAAGAGCCGGCGATTTGCGCGAGAGGGGTTTGCCTTTCTTTTGGCGGGGGGACGGTTGCCGTTCTTTCGGATTTGGATTTGACCGTCGCGCGGGGGGAAAAGGTCGCGCTTACCGGCCCTTCCGGTTCGGGCAAAACAAGTTTGCTCGCGGTCGTTTCCGGGCTGCTGCGCCCCGACAGCGGAACGGTGCGGACTTGCTCGCTGCCGGTGGAAACGATGAACGAGGACGAACTCGCAAAAATGCGTCGCGACAAAATCGGAATTGTTTTCCAGCATTTTCATTTGATGGAATCCATGACCGCATTGGAAAATGTGATGCTGCCGCTGGAACTCGCCGGGCGCGAAGACGCGGAGGAAAAAGCGCGCGAATCGCTTTCTTCGGTCGGAATGGCGCGGCGCGTCGGGCATTTTCCTTCGCAACTATCCGGCGGCGAGCGGCAGCGCGTGGCGATTGCGCGCGCTTTTGCGCCGGGTCCCGAATTGCTTCTCGCCGACGAGCCGACCGGCAATTTGGATTTTGACACGGGGAAGGAAATATTGGATGTTCTTTTTTCGCTCGCCGAAGGCGGGGAGCAGACGATATTTTTTATCACGCACAATCATGAATTGCTGCCGCGGTTCGGGCGCGTTTGCGCGCTGCGCGGGGGACGGTTGGAAACGCGGTGAGCCCCGCGCGGTTTGTCGTCCGCGCGGAAATGCGCGGCAAAAAAGAATTGTTCGCGCTGGCGGCGGCGGCGATGGGTTTTGCGACGGCGGTGCTCGCGCTTGTTCTTTCGCTCGCCGATTCTTTTGAGCGCTCCTTCGCCGATTCCGCGCGCGAACTGCTCGGCGGCGATGTTTCCATACGGCTTTCGCAGCGCGACTTTTCCGAAGAGGAAATAGAATGGCTGCGCGCAAACAGCGCGGGCTTTTCGCAAATGCGCGCGGCGCGAATGCTCGCTTCGGGCAAAAACGGCGCGAGGATTGCGCGCTTGAAAACGGCGGACGATTCGTATCCGCTTTTCGGCAAGGCGACGGTGAAGGGCGGCGGCGATGTTCTCGCCGTCATCGGCGGCGGCGCGGAAGACGGCATTTACCCCGCCGTCGTCAGCGAGGGTTTGCTCGCGCAGTTGTCGCTTGCGCTTGGCGATGTTTTTTCCGTCGGGGGGATGACTGTCAGCGCGGCCGCGCTTATTGCGACGGAACCCGACCCCGATCCGACATTGATTTTGAACGATGTTCTTGTTTTGGTTCACGAGAAGCATTTTCTCGCGGCCGGGATTGTTCGCCCCGGGCTTTTGATTTCGCGTTATGCGCGCGTTCAACTCCCGCCGGAGACGGGCGAGGAAGAATGGCGCGCGCGGCTGGAAGAAAGGTTTCCCGACGGCGGCTGGCGCGTGCGCGGGATAAACCGCGCCCTTCCGCGTTTGCAGAATATTGTTGAAGACGCGCGCGAGTTTCTGGCTCTTGCGGCGTTGACGGCGATGCTTATCGCCGGAGTCGGCATCGGCGGGGCGATGAGCGCTTTTTTGTCTTCGCGCTTGCGCGCGATTGCGGTCGTAAAAATGCTCGGCGGCAGCGCGCGTTTGATTCGGATTATTTATTTGTTTATGGCGGTTTTTGTCGTGGGCGCCGGCGCCCTTGCCGGGGTTGTTTTCGGGCAGGCGGCTTTGCTTTTTGCCGCGCCGAAGTTGTCCGAACATTTGCCGCTGACATTGACGGCGATATGGTCGTGGGGCGCGCTGGGCAAGGCGATGCTGTTGGCGTTTTTAATAAGCGCGGTTTTTGTTTTGCCGCCGGTTATGCATTACGCGCGGGCGAATCCTTTGGCGCTTTTCAGCGGCGGCGCGCGCGCCGACGATTTGCCGGGCTTGCGCGCGGGCGAGCGTTTGCTTGTCGCCGGCGTCGCGGCGGCCGCGGTTGTTCTTGTTCCGTTGGAGGGGGACGACAAGATTTTCGTCCTCGGCGCGGCGGCCGCGGCGGGAACGCTTTTTTTGCTTTCTCATCTTGCCGCGGGGCTGGCGGGGAAGTTCGCAAAAAAAGCCCCCCCGCCTTTTTCGTGGGGGCTGCTTGCGGTTTCGCGCAATCGCCGTCAGGCGGCGGCGAGCGCGATGTCGCTGGGCATCGGCCTCGCCGCGCTGGCCGCAATATCCAATGTGGAAGGCAACTTTAACGAAGTGGTGGAAGGCGCGCTGCGCGATGAAATCCCCGCGATGTTTATGATTGGCGTTTTGCCGAATCAAGTGGAGGGCTTGCGCGAAATGCTTTCCGAAGCGGACGCGGAGGCGAACATGCGCGCGGTGCCGATTGTGCGCGGGCGCATCACGCATCTGGCGGGCAAGCCCGTTTCCGAATACGACCCGCCGCAGGAGTTTGCGTGGATACTTCGCGGCGACCGCGGTTTTACCTGGTCGGAAAACGACGATTTTGTCGGCGAGAACAGCCGCATCGTTGAAGGCGAAATGTGGGGCGGCGACGACAACGGCCAACTGCTGGCGTCTTTTGACGCCGAGGCCGCGGAGGCCTTCGGGCTGGAAGTCGGCGACGCGGTGCAAATTAATATACTCGGCAAACCCGCGACGGCGACCGTCGCCAATTTGCGTTTGATACAGTGGGAGAGGTTTGACATTAATTTTGTCGTTGTTCTTTCGCGCCCGCCGTTTGCGAATGTTCCGCACGGGTATTTTGCGGCCGTGCGCGGGATTTCGGAACAGGCGGCGCGGCGGGCGCAAAGGGAGATGGGCGAGCGCTTTGCAAATGTCACGCCGATAGTGAGCGGCGAAGTCGTGGACGCCGCGCAAAAAATGCTTGCAAAAATAGCGGCATTATTGCGCGCGGTAACTTTGCTGCTTTTGTCCGGGGCGATTCCCGTCGTCATCGCCGCGCTCGCGGAAAGCCGCCACCGCCGCTTGCGCGATTCGGTGGCGATGCGGCTGGTCGGCACTCCGGCTTCGGGCGTTACCCTCGCGGCGCTTACGGAACTCGCATGCACGGCGCTGGTTTGCGTTTTGCCGGCGGTGCTTTTTGGAATGGCGGGCGGATGGTTTGTCATCGGCGCGATATTTGATTTGCCCTGGAACGCGCGCGCGGGCGAGGCGGCGGCGCTCATCGCGCAGGCGGTCGCATTCTTTCTTGTGCTGGGCGGCATTTCGGTTTTTCGCATTGTGCGCTCGCCGCCCTATCCGCTTTTGCGCAACGATTGATTTTTTTTGTTTTGCGAAAAAAAGCGGGCGCGTTTTTATTTGCGCGGCGATTTTTATATTTTTGTGCGATAATTAAAACCGTGCGGGGCGATACCATTCATTCCGAAAGCGAAGGCGCGGTTGTCGTGGAGGCGCGCGCGATGGAAGTTTTGGATTCGCGCGGCAACCCCACTTTGGAAACGGAAGTCGTCCTCAGTTGCGGCGCGCGCGGGCGGGCGGCTGCGCCGGCGGGCGCCTCCACCGGTTCGCGCGAAGCGGCGGAAATGCGCGACGGCGGCGCGCGCTACGGCGGAAAGGGAGTGCGCCGCGCGATGGAAAATGTCCGCGCCCTCGCCGAAGCCGTCGCCGGCATTCCCGCCGCGCGCCAGCGCGATATTGACGAAGCGATGCAGCGGCGCGACGGCACCGCCGACAAATCCAATCTCGGCGCGAACGCGATTATCAGCGTCTCGCTCGCCTGCGCGAAAGCGGCGGCAAAAAGCCGCGGGCTGCCGCTTTACCGTCATCTGTATTCCCTGCCGCGCCCGGCGGATGCGCCGCCGCAAAACGGACGGCAACGATACCGTTTGCCCGCGCCGATGCTCAATGTCATCAACGGCGGCGCGCACGCGAATAACGGTTTGGACATTCAGGAGTTTATGATAATGCCCTCCGGTTTTGCCGATTTCTCAACGGCGCTGCGCGCGGGGGTGGAAGTTTTTCACGCCCTCGGCGGACTGTTGGAAAGCCGCGGACTCTCCACGGCGAACGGCGACGAAGGCGGTTTTGCCCCGCGCCTGCCCGGCAACGAAGCGGCGCTGGAATTGCTTGTGAAAGCGGTGGAACGCGCCGGTTACCGTCCCGGCGAGGAAGTTTTTCTGGCGCTGGATTGCGCCGCAAACGAACTCGCGCGCAAAGAAAAAAGCGAAAGCAAAAACGAAAACGAAAACGAAAGCGAACGCGAATGCCAATACCGTTTGCCCGCCGATAATTTTTGCGGCGGCGCCGAGGAGTTTTCCTCGCTGCTTGCGGAATGGGCGAAAAAATATCCGATAGTCAGCATTGAAGACGGTTGCGCCGAAGACGACTGGCACGGATGGGAAATACTAACGCGCAAACTCGGCGAACTACAATTGGTCGGCGACGATTTGTTTGTGACCGATTCGGATTTGCTGCGGCGGGGAGCGGAACGCGGCGCGGCGAACGCGCTGCTCGTCAAACCAAACCAAAGCGGAACACTGACCGGCGCGATGGACGCCGCCTTCGCCGCGCAGGCGGCCGGTTACAACGCCGTCGTCTCACACCGTTCCGGAGAAACGGAACATTCCGAAATCGCCGACATCGCCGTCGCCCTCAACGCCGGACAAATCAAAACCGGCGCGCCGGCGCGCGGGGAACGGACGGCAAAATACAACCGCCTTTTGCGCATTGCCGGCGAGCTCGGCGAAGACGCGATATTCGGCGGCGACGATTTGCCGAAGCGCATTTTGCCGGCGCGTTCCGGTTCCTCTTCCGGAGAAAAAAAATGAAGGCCGTCGTCGCGCTTGTTTTCGCCGCCGGCGCGGCTTGGACTTTGTACGCGCTTTTGTTTGAGGACATTCCGAAGACGCAGCAACTGCAAAAAGAAATCGCCGCGCAGGAGCGCGAAAACCGCGAAGCGCGCCGCGCCAACGAAAAACTCGCCCGCGAAATCCGCGCCGCAAAAACCGGCGAAAAAGGCGCCAAACAACGGCTGCGCGATTTCCAAATGATAAAGTCCGGCGAAATCCTAATCCTCCCCGCCGACCCGGAATAA
>JAHRAH010000045.1 GCA_020027345.1 Gammaproteobacteria bacterium
GCAGCGCATGTAATCCACGGCGCCGGGCGCGCCGCACCACAAATCCCGGCAGCCGCGCAAATACACGGCGCAGTCCCCGCCGCCGCAAACAAGGCAGGAAAAATCGGTTTTTGTCATCGCGCCGCGCCTTCCTTTGCGGCGCGATTATACACCATTTTCCGCCCGCGTCATTCCCGCACTTTTTCCGGAGGCGGGAATCCAGCAAATCCAATTGCGTCATTCCCGCACTTTTTCCAGAGGCGGGAATCCAGCAAACCAAACTGCGTCATTCCCGCGCTTTTTCCAGAGGCGGGAATCCAGCAATTTTTTTTCGCCTTTTTTAATTCGCTGGATTCCCGCCTTTTAATAAGAGTGCGGGAATGACGCGGTAGGGGGATTCCCGCTTTTGAACGGGGGGACGGGGTTTATTCTGATAGAATGCGGGCGTGGGGGGCGATGTTGTTTTGCCGGAAGAGGCGGCCGTTGTTGTGGTCGGGGGGGGGGTTGTCGGCTGTTCGCTCGCTTATCATCTTGCGCTTTTGGGGTGCGGCGATGTTTTGCTTTTGGAACGCAAGCGGCTGACCTGCGGGACGACCTGGCACGCCGCCGGGCTGATGACGAGTTTGCGCGCGACGCCGCTGCTTTCGGATTTTGCGGCGTACACGCTGAAACTTTGCGGCGAAGTTTTGCCGAAAGAAACGGGAATGCAAACGGGACTGCATCGGCGCGGCTCGCTGGCGCTGGCGCTGACACAAGAACGCTGGCACGAACTTCGGCGGCTCGCATCCATGGCGAAAACAACCGGGGCGGAAGCGGAAGTTTTGACTTCGGCGAAGGCGTGTTTGCAAAAAGCGCCGATATTTAACGGCGAAGGAATTGTCGGCGGCTTGTTTTTGCCCGGCGACGGCCAGGCGGATCCGGCGAATGTCGCGATGGCGTTTGCGAAAGGCGCGAAACTCCGCGGCGCGGCCGTGCGCGAAGGCGTTACTGTTTTGGATGTGAAGAAAAAGAACGGGCGCGTGTGTGGAGTGGAAACCGATTGCGGTTTTGTGAAAACGCCGGCGGTCGCGATTTGCGCCGGGCTGTGGTCGCGCGAACTCGGGCGGCGCGCGGGCGCGACTGTTCCGCTGATGGCGTGCGAGCATTTTTACATTGTCACGGAACCTTCCGATGATTTTCCGAAGGATATGCCGACCGTTCGCGTTCCCGACGAATGCGCGTATTACAAAGAGGACGCCGGCAAACTTTTAATCGGCGCGTTTGAGCCGAACGCGAAACCGTGGGACGAAACTGCGCGCGCGGATTTTTGTTTTGACCAGTTGCCGGAGGATATGGAACAGTTCGCGCCGGTTTTGGAAAAAGCGCTGCGGCGCGCGCCGGCGCTGGAAAAAGCGGGGATAGGGACATTTTTTAACGGTCCCGAAAGTTTCACCGCCGACGGTCGGATGGTTCTTGGCGAAGCGCCTTCGGCGGCGGGGTTGTTCGTCGCCGCCGGAATGAATTCGCAGGGAATACAATTGTCCGGCGGAGTCGGCAAAGCGCTGGCGGAATGGATACTCGGCGGCGAGCCGCCGCGCGATTTGTGGGAGATAGACATTCGCAGGTTTTCCGGCTTTGAAAACAACCGCGCCTATTTGCGCGCGCGCGTGAAAGAAACGCCGGGGCTTTTGTACGCCGACCATTTTCCCTTCCGGCAAATGGAAACGGCGCGCGGAATCCGGCGAACGCCATTGCACGAAATATTGCGCGCGCGCGGCGCGTGCTTTGGCGAACAATCCGGCTGGGAGCGCGCCAATTGGTTTTTGCCGAAAAGCGAAAAGGGGCGCGGCGAGGATGCGCGTTACCGTTATTCGTGGGGGCGGCAAAACTGGTTCGCGCATTCGGCGGCGGAGCATCTTGCGATTCGCAAACATGCGGGGATTATGGATTTTTCCACTTTCGGAAAACTGCGCGTGCGCGGGGCGGACGCGGTTAATCTTTTGCAAAAAGCGTGCGCGAACGATGTTGATGTCGCGCCCGGAAAAACGGTATACGCGCAAATGCTGAACGCGCGCGGCGGAGTGGAAAGCGACGCGACCGTCGCCCGCATCGCCGAGGATGATTTTGTTTACATCACCGGCGCCGCCTGTCTCGCGCGCGATTATTCGCGGCTGCGGCGGCTGATGCCCGAATGCGCGCAATGCGAAATATTTGACGCGACAAGCGGCGAGGCGTGCGTCGCAATCGCCGGCCCCTTGTCGCGCGAATTGCTGGCGAAAATATCATCGGACGATTTTTCCGCGGCCGCTTTTCCTTTCGGCGCGCACCGCGAAGTGGAAACAGGAATGGCGCGCGCGCGCGCGCACCGCGTAAGTTACGCCGGAGAACTCGGATGGGAATTGCATATCCGCGCCGATTTTGCCGCATATCTTTTGGAAACCGTTTTGGCGGCGGCGGAAGATGCCGGGGGAGTGTTGCTTGCGGGAATGCACGCGCTGGATTCCTGCCGTTTGGAAAAAGGATTTCGCCATTTCGGCCACGACCTCAGCGACGAGGATCATATTTTGGAGGCGGGTTTGGGCTTTGCCGTCAAAACGGAAAAGCGCGAAGGAATGTACGGCGCGTTCGTCGGGCGCGACGCCGTTTTACGAAAGCGCGAGGAAGGACTGACGCGGCGGCTTTTGCAGTTTCAATTGGAGGATGGCGGGCCGCTGCTTTTTCATCACGAGCCGATATTGCGAGACGGCGAAGTTTGCGGCTACATTACTTCGGGCGGCTACGGTCATTTTCTCGGCGCCGCCGTCGGGATGGGGTATGTCCGCTGCGAGCGCGAAGAAAGCGCAAGCGATATTTTGCGCTCTTCGTTTGCAATTGAAATCGCCGGCGAAATTTTTAAAGCGCGGGCTTCGGCGCGGGGTTTTTACGACCCGGACGGCTCGCGCATGCGCGCATAACCTTTTCGCAATAATGAGCGCGGGCGTTATTAATGCATCGCGCAAACTCGCGCGCGCTTGCGAAGGTTTGCTTTTTGCGCCGCCGGTTACGACTGTATACAATCCTTTAATATATGCGCGCGCGGCACACGAGGAATATTTGCGCCGATTCGCAAGCGGGCAAAAGCGCGTTTTGTTTTTGGGGATGAATCCGGGGCCCTGGGGAATGGCGCAAACGGGCGTTCCCTTCGGCGAGGTTAATGCGGCGCGCGATTGGATGGGAATTCGCAGCCGCGCAATCGGCAAGCCGCGCGGCGAGCATCCGCAAAGAATCATTTCGGGTTTTGACTGCCCGCGTTCGGAAGTGAGCGGCGCGCGGCTTTGGGGAATGTTTGCGCGAAGGTTTCCCTCGGCGGAGGATTTTTTTGCGCGGCATATCGTTTTGAATTATTGTCCGCTGCTTTTTTTGCGCGCCGAAGATTCGCGTTGCGCGAACATCACCCCGGACAAACTCCCGGCATCGGAGCGCGCGCCGCTTTTTGCGGAATGCGACCGTTTTTTGCAAGCCGCCGCGCGCGAAATGCGCCCGCAGTTTTTTGTCGGCGTCGGCGCATTCGCCGGAAACCGTTTGCATGATTTGTTCGGCAAAAGCGGGGCGAAAGTCGGGCATATTTTGCATCCAAGCCCGGCCAGCCCCGCCGCCAACCGCGGCTTCGCCGCCGCCGCCGAAAAACAACTGACCGATATGGGAGTTTGGTAAAAAGCTCCCGTCATTCCAGCGAAAGCTGGAATCCATACGGTTTTTCCTCTTCGCCGTTATTTGCGGGCGGGGACGATTCCTCTTTTTCGCCGGCTCCGTATGGATTCCAGCTTTCGCTGGAATGACGGCCGGGCCTCCTTGCGTCATTCCCGCATTTTTTCCAGAGGCGGGAATCCAGCAAATTAAATTGCGTTATTGCGGCGGAGTTTTTAATTCGCTGGATTCCCGCCTTTTAATAGTAGTGCGGGAATGACGCGGGGAGGGGGCAAAAAAAGTTGACATTATTGGAAATTGTGGTAGTATGTCCGCGATGAATTCAATTTTCACCCCCCCCCCCCGTAAAATCAATGACTTGTGCACGCGGGCAGGACGACTCGCGTGCCTGACGCTCGCCGTCTGCACACTAATCTTTCTCGCCCTAAGCGCCAAGGGGGACACCGCCAACGCTGAGGGGCCGACCTCCCCCGTCATTCCAGCGAAAGCTGGAATCCATACTCCCGCCGGGGAAGAGTGGAATCCTCGCAGCGGCAACGAAGCGGGAAGGATGGTATGGATTCCAGCTTTCGCTGGAATGACGGGGGTGCGCGGCAATATTGGGGAATGGAAGCGGGCGGAGTTGCGGCGGTTGTTGAGTGCGGTGGAGAATCGCGCGGGGGACGCAATCGGCGATGCTGCGGTTTCGCGGTTTGGGTTTGTCAAAAAGGCGCGGGTGGACTTTCAAACTTCGCTTGGGGGGCGGAAGGGGCAATTTGCCATTGACGCCGTCGGCGGGTTGCGCGAGCGGGGGGATGATGTCATCGGATGGCACTTGCGCGGTTATGCCGGGGAGGAAAATGCGCGCGGGGGAAATGCGGGTTTATTCTGGCGCGTTGTTAAAGGAGAGTCGTTGCTGGGCGCAAATGCTTTTTTGGATTACGAACGCGATGAAAATGCCGGGGGTTTTTGGCGGTGGTCGCTTGGCGCGGAATGGAAAAACAAATACGGCGAACTTTCCGCCAACCGTTACTGGCGGATAACAGACGGAAAACAACAAACGGACGGTTACTATTACACGCGCGAGGGTTTTGACGCCGATGTGTATTTGCGCGCGCCGGGGTTGGAGTGGGCGGCATTGCGCGGGGGATATTACCGATGGGAAGGCGAGCGCGGCGACAAGGACGACGAAGGTTTTCGTTATGGTTTGCGTTTGTCGCCCGGCGGCGGGGTGTTTGTGGAAGCGGAATATGACGAGGACAGCGGGGACTTTGGCGGGAGTTTTTCGTATTCGCACACCTTCGGCGAAGCGTCGTCGGGGGCGGAAAAGGCGGACGGTTTTAATCCGCGCTTGCATTTTTATGATTCTGCGCGCCGGGAATATTCGCAGCGCATCTCCCGCGCGGGCGTCGGAGGTTCGGAATTTGCGGCGGTGTTTCGTCATTCCAGTTTGGAAGAGGTGCGGATTACAACTTCGGTCGCCGCCCGCA
>JAHRAH010000048.1 GCA_020027345.1 Gammaproteobacteria bacterium
TCATCGCCCGGGTGGTGTTCGCCTATAACCACACAAGGCAAAAACGCCTCGGCTGGAAAGCCCCCGTGGAACTCCCGCAAAACCAACACAACAATGCGGAACCCAACACTTTCGCGGGAATGACAAAGAAGGCGGGAATGACGGGGGGATGCAGAATTCACGAAGATTTTTCCTCGCCCCCCAAACGCCGTTCGGGACGAGAAAAATCAAGCGTCCTTTGCTTGGGTTTTCTGCAATTTCGCCGTGACATCTTTGACCCCGCTCACATCCCAAACATTATCGTTCAGATAAAAAACCCGGGCGTTGGTATGCTTTCGCAAGTCGGTGGATTTTTCCAGAACGACGCTGTGGGGAATCAGGCATCCCTTCATTACCCGGAAATCCGGGTGAAAAAGAATGCCGACCAAAAAATCAAACCTCTTTTCTTCCAGATTCCGAATCGCGCTCAGTTGGCGGGGCGTGTTCCAAGTCGCGAGGCGACGGGCTTTGATTTGATATTTGACGCCGTTTGTTCCCACCGCGTCATATCCCTTTTGCGAGCCGCCCGCCGCCTTCAAACCCAATGCGGATTGCGCCAACTTCTCGGCATAATCGCCAACGGGGCTGTTCGCAGTGCGAACCACGCCACGGCCTTGCAATTCCGCAAGGATGTCGGCGTATAGTCCCAGCATTTCCAAAACCGACAATTTGCTCAAATTGACCGCTTTCACTTTTTTTCCTTTCTCCGCCGTTCCCGGCGGACATTCACGCCGTCATTACAAGGTAGTGTTTGCCCGGCTTATTTCCCCGGACGGCCGAGTCCGCCCGCAGGTGGTTTATTCGGCAATTATACGGCATCCGCGTCTTTTGTTAAATCCGCGCGGCGGCAAAGGGCGTTTTGGCGGGGGATGAGTTGGTGTTGATGGGCGAGGACATAGCCCCCCTCACCGACATCAAAAACAAACTGGAAAACGCCGGCGATTACTTCGCCCGGGAATAACCGTCAATGGCGGCGGGGGCGCGCGAGCAATGCTCCGGCGGCGACGGCGCAAACGGCGGCGGCCAATGCGGCATCCGGTTTTTCGTAACCGAGCGCGGCAAGCGATACCGCGGCAATAATCGGCGTAAAACATGCCAGCGCGCCGAGCAGGGCGAGGTCGCCGCCTTTAATGGCGCGGTCCCAAAGATAAAAAGCGCCGCCCAGGGGACCCGCCGCCAAAGCCACAAGCGCCGCCCATTGTGTTGCGGTTTGCGGCAGGACGGCGCGCTCCCAAAACAAAGAAGCAAAAAAAGCAACGGGCGCGGCGCAAAGCAAAAACCGCGCGACGGCAAAAACGCCGGGACGGCGGCGGCGAAAAAACAAACTGTAAAAAGCCCAGCACAGCGCGCTGCCAAAAGCGGCGGCGCAACCGGCGACCGTCGCGTTCCACCCGCCCCACCCGCCCCACCCGCCCCACCCGCCCCATTCGCCGCCGCGCGCCGCCGACGACGGTCATAAAGGGCCAGGAATAGGCGACGGTGTTCGCCGCAATCGGCGAGACCGAATCCAGCGCGGCAAAATACAAAACGAAAGCGCCCGCCAAAGCCGCCGCGCCCGCCGCGGTTTCCGCCGCCGAGGGGCTTTCTTTTGCGCCCGCAAAAACGCGCGCCGCCTCCCCGCACAGTCCGGCAAAGGCAAAGGCGAAAGCGACCGTGAGCAGCGGCGGCACCCGCGCCGTTTCCAAACGCAAAACCGGCAGCGCCGCCCAGCAAAGCACCGCAGCAAAAGCCGCCCAATGCGCCCGCCCGCTTGCACTCCCCTCAGGCGCGAAAGTCATCCCAACGCATTTTAGCAACTTGCGATATCGTCACCCCGCAAGCGGCGGGGGGTATAGTCAACCGTCATTCCCGCGAAAGCGGGAATCCATACGGGGGCGGGGACAAAGACGAATCTTCCGCCGTCCGCAATTCATTGGGAAAAGTAAAGCCCGTATAGATTCCCGCTTTCGCGGGAATGACGGGGGAGGCGGGAGTGACGGACTTACCCCCCCCCCATCTTTGATGGGGGGGTGAGGGGGGGGAATTTGCGTTGGCGGGATTTGTGGTTTCCCCCCCCCAACCCCCCCCATCGGAGATGGAGGGGGGGTTGACTTTTATGGACGCCCTCCACCCCCCCGGAGCATTCCCCGCCGACTTCGTCGTCGGCGAATGCTCCGACCCCCCCCCGCAAGCGGCGGGGGGTATAGTTAATTTGTCATTCCCGCGAAAGCGGGAATCCAGTTGCCAGCCGCAACATCGTAATTCTGGATTCCCGCTTTCGCGGGAATGACAAGGGAGGCGGGAATGACAAGGGAGGCGGGAATGACAAGGGGGGCGGGAATGACAAGGGAGGCAGGAATGACAAGGGAGGCAGGAATGACAAGGGAGGCAGGAATGACAAAGGTTTTGCGGGCGCATTCCACCCCCCCGGAGCATTCCCCGCCGACTTCGTCGTCGGGGAATGCTCCGACCCCCCCCCGCAAGCGGCGGGGGGTAAATAATCCCCGTCATTCCAGCGAAAGCTGGAATCCATACAAGGCCAGCGAAAAAGCAAAATCTCCCCCCGTCCGCAATCCATCGGAAAAAAACAAAGTCCGTATGGATTCCCGCTTTCGTGTTGGGTTCCGCATTGTTGTGTTGGTTTTGCAGGAGTTCCACGGGGGCTTTCCAGCCGAGGCGTTTTTGCCTTGTGTGGTTATAGGCGAACACCACCCGGGCAAT
>JAHRAH010000143.1 GCA_020027345.1 Gammaproteobacteria bacterium
TACCCCCCGCCGCTTGCGGGGGGGGTCGGAGTTTGTCGTCCCCATCGGCAGATGGGAAAGGAAAACTCCGGGGGGGTGGAGAGCATCCGCAACCGTCAACCCCCCCCATCTTTGATGGGGGGGGTGAGGGGGGGGAAATTTGCATCGGCAGGATTTGTGATTTCCCCCAAAAAGCAAAAGCAGGCATTTTCTTATACCAAAAAAGAATGAAAAACCCCGCCAAACCGCCGCCCTTTATGCTATAAAAGCACAAAAGGACCGTTCCGAAAGGGAACGGTTTTCGCTATATGGGGACTCGCAAAAATATGGCAAAACCGTCCGCAACCCCCGCCGCAAGGCGCTCGGACGGCAGTGCGAAAGGCCTTTTGTAGAGCGCTTGCCGCATTGCTCTTCGCCGCCCCGGCGCTTGTCGCGGCAAGCGACGCCGCAGCGCAGGAGACCACTGTCACCCGCTCGTCGGCGTCCGCGGGCAGCAGCCAAAACGCCCGCCGGCGGATTCTCAGGCAACTTCTCCCGCGCTCGCCGCAACAGGCGCATCGTCTGCCGCAGCAGGCGCAGCACCTGCGGCAGCCGGCGGCGGAGAATATCCGAATAAGGACGCAGCCGCTGCGGCAAACGCCGGACGGAGCGACGGTCATTTACAAAGCGGCGCCGCCGAGTGTCGTCTCCCTCACCGCGGACGGCTATCTCATTTTCAAAGGCAAGCGGGCGGGGAAGATGACGGCGACCGTCTTCGCCATCGCCGGCACCGTCACCGGCGGCGACTTCACTCCCCGCCCGGTGAAGGCGACCGGCTACCGCTTGTTGACTTTGCGCGGGCTGGATTACTGCAGCGTTTCCAAAGGTTGCGACGCCTTCGGTTTGGAAAACGCGCGCACGCCCGAAGACCGCCTTTCCGCTTTTATCGCGATGAATCTGAGCACGGTCACAATGTTCGCCAATTCGGGCGCGCAATTAAACGACTATCTTTCCGGGATGATTTCCATAATAAGAAGCACGGCGGACGGATTGACGCGCACAAAACGGACTTACCTCGCGGCGAATTTGCTTTATCATTTGGCGGCGGCGAAAAAACCGCGGCATGTTTTCGCCCTCGTTGCCGCGGGGGCGAACGCAAACTTGCCGGACAGCAAAAACAATGCACCCCTGCATTACGCCGCGCAATACGGCAGCATCCCCGCGCTCACGATACTCCTGCAAGCGGGCGCGAGCATAAACGCAAAAGGCGAAGCGAAGCGCACGCCGTTAACCCGCGCCGCCCTGTATGGAAACATAACCGCAGTTTCCAAATTGCTCGCCGCCGGCGCAAACCCCAACATTGAAAGCGCAAGGAAATACCTGCCGCTGCATTACGCCGCATGGAACGGAAAAGAAAAAATGGCGGGCGCTTTGCTCGCCGCCGGCGCCTCGCCGAACGCCGCGACCGACCACGGCATAACCCCCCTGCACTTCGCCGCCCAAAACGGGCACGGCGCAGTAATTACCCTGCTGGCCGGCAAAACAAAAAAAACGACAATACGGGTAAAAGGAAGCAATCCCTACACCCTCACCGTGCGCGACGGCGCCGCAAGCATTAATGCTTTTAACATCTTCCAAGAAACGCCGATGGACTTCGCGGTCCGGCACAAACAAACAACCGCCGCATCCCTTCTCGCGCACCGCGGCGGAATATGCAGCTCGTACAGAAATTCCGGCGACCCCAATTGCGGCGTCGGATTCAGCGTCGCCTTTGACCTTGCCGTCGCCTTGGGGGACTTGCCGATGATGCACCGGCTGGCAATCATCGGCGGAATCCCCGTGCAAAAAATATTGATTCGCCACGCCGTAAAGCAAAACAACATCGCCTTTCTGGGAAATCTCATAAAAAGGCACGGCGCGGCGAACCTCTTGGACAAAGACGGCGGAACATTGCTGGACTGGACAGTCGGCGAATTCGGCGCAACAAGCCAAGTGGCCGTCAAACTGACCGCCAGCGGGGCGAGATGCAACAAATCATGCGTCAAAAACTACGCCCGCCTGGACGGACAAATTTGCGACGCCAGTTTCAACAACGCGACCCGGCGGGCGAAGGGAAATGTCAAAGTAATGCCGGGGGTTGCCTGCACCCGCGGCGCGTTCTACGACGCATTAACGACGGGAATGAACGCAACCGTCCTTGCCGCCTTAAACCACGGCGCGGACGCCGACTTGGTCTTGCCGTCCAAAGTCGCGCGCCTGCAAGTGGGCGGCGTCTCCGTGGAATTGTCCCGCAGCGACAAAGACACCGCCTTGGACGCATACAACGAAATCTTCCCCGGACGCTCCGCCGAAGTCCTGAAAATCCTTCGCGCGCGAAAAGTAAAATGCAAAAACTCCTGCATGCCCTCCGATGTCCGCGCACCCGACGGGCTTGTTTGCTACCCCGAATGGTCCAGCGCGGCGGCCGGCAAATTCCAGCCCGCGAGTTCCTGCCGCGACGAAGAGCATTTTACCAATGCAAGTTTCTCGGCGCGTTATGTGGTGAAAACCATTGACGGCGGAAGAGGGGGCGTCGTCTACGGCGACAGGCGGGAAACTTTCACAAACAAAATAATAATGAACATCTTTTACTCCGCGCGAAGAGCCCATGACGAGCCCATCCCCGGAGCGCGCGTCCGCCGCGAAAGGGCCGCGCACAGCCACAAAATGATCACCGCGTGGATGGCGGTCCGCCCCGATGATGTCAACCGGTACATAGACGGCGCCACCTACCTCCCCATTGCCGCTATATGGGCCTCCGACAATGTGTTTGATTACTTCTTAAACCACCCGGACATGCTCATCAACAAAACGAGCCCCCTTCATATTATTGAGATTGTCTATCACGGCTTTGTCAACGCGACGCCGTGGGACCATCTCTCAAAAGCGGTTATTGAGGAAGACCGAAGGGATCATCCAAGTATCTCGTGGGAGACGGATAGGGATGTCGTGTTCAGGCCGGGCGCGGTCCCTGGAAATAATCGCATCACGGCTTTGGACGAATTGATTCGGAGGATAAATCTGATGAGAAACCGCGGCGCCGGATGCCACAGGGGGTGCGGGACCAATATCTTTGCGAGAAATTGGGCCTGGCCCCGGGAACTCCAAACTCCCAAATGGCTCAGGGGGACGGATTCGGGATGGTGCTCCATAAAGTCCGACCCGGCGTCGTCGGGCTTCCAAAATTTTCTCATGAGTTTGATTACCTTCGGCGTGGTCGTCTGCGTAACCAATCCAAACGACTGGGGCCCGATGGATTACACCGGCTTTAACAAAGAACTGGTAGAAAGGGGCTTCCCCCCCGGAGGACTCGGACCCCCCTCGCGGAACTGCGCAACCCCCGGCGATAAGGCATGCAACCCGACAGGGGCAAAGGAATGACGGTGGGGACGGCAATGCGAAAGGCGCTTTGCAGGGCTTTCGCCGCATTGCTTTTCGCCGCCCCGGCGCTCGCTGCGGCAAGCGACGCCGCAGCGCAGGAGACCACCGTCACCCGCTCATCGGCGTCCGCGGGCAGCAGCCAAAACGCCCGCCGGCGGATTCTCAGGCAACTTCTCCCGCGCTCGCCGCAGCAGGCGCATCGTCTGCCGCAGCAGGCGCAGCACCTGCGGCAGCCGGCGGCGGAAAATATCCGAATAAGAACGCAACCGTTGCGGCAAACGCCGGGAGCGGCGACGGTCATTTACAAAGCGGAGCCGCCGAGCGCCGTCTCCCTCACCGCCGACGGCTATCTCATCTTCAAAGGCAAGCGCGCGGGAAAGATGACGGCAACCGTCTTCGCCATCGCCGGCACCGTCAGCGGCGGCAACTTCACTCCCCGCCCGGTGAAGGCGACCGGCTACCGTTTGTTGACTTTGCGCGGGCTGGATTCCTGCAGCGTTTCCAAGGGCTGCGACGCCTTCGGTTTGGAAAACGCGCGCACGGAGGAAAACCGGCTCGCCGCTTTTATCGCGATGAATTTAAGCACGGTCACAATGTTCGCCAATTCGGGCGCAAAACTGAACGACTATGTGTCCGGGACGGTTTCCGGCGAAGCCGTCCCCGGCGCGCATTTGCTTTTGCATTTGGCGGCGGCGGAAAAACCGCGGCATGTTTTCGCCCTTGTTTCCGCGGGGGCGAACGCAAACCTGCCGGACGACAAAAAGAATTCCCCCCTGCATTACGCCGCGCAATACGGCAGCATCCCCGCGCTCACGATACTCCTGCAAGCGGGCGCGAGCATAAACGCAAAAGGCGAAGCAAAGCGCACGCCGTTAACCCGCGCCGCGCAATTCGGAAAGATAACCGCGGTTTCCAAATTGCTCGCCGCCGGCGCAAACCCCAACATTGAAAGCGCAAGAAAATTCCTGCCGCTGCATTACGCCGCATGGAACGGAAAAGCGAAAATGGCAAAAGATTTGCTCGCCGCCGGCGCTTCGGCGGATGCGGCGACCGACCACGGCATAACCCCCCTGCACTTCGCCGCCCAAAACGGACACGGCGCAGTGATAACTCTTCTGGCCGGAAAAACAAAAAAACTGACAATACGGGTGAAAGGAAGCAAGCCCTACACCCTCACCATGCGCGAAGGCGCCGCAAGCGTTAATGCTTTTAACATCTTCAAAGAAACGCCGATGGATTTCGCGGTCCGGCACAAACAAACAACCGCCGCCTCCCTTCTCGCCCATCGCGGCGGAATATGCGTCTCGCACAGCAGTTCCGCGGAACACAATTGCGGCGTCGGATTCAGCGTCGCCTTTGACCTTGCCGTAGCACTGGGGGATTGGCCGATGATGCACAAACTTGCAACCGTCGGCGGAATCTCTGTGCACAGAAGATTGATTCGCTACGCCATAACGAAAAACAACCTGACCTTTCTGGCAAACCTCATAAAAAGGCAGGGCGCGGCGGCGGCGAACCTTTTGGACAAAGACGGCGGCACAGTGCTGGACTGGATAGTCGGCGAATTCGGGGCAAAGAGCAATGTGGCCGCAAAACTGACCGCCAGCGGGGCGAGATGCAACAACTCGTGCGTGAAAAACTACGCCCGCTTGGACGGACAAATTTGCGACGCAAGTTTCAACAAAGCGACCCGGCGGGCGAAAGGAAATGTCAAAATCCTGCCGGGGGTATTCTGCACCCGCGGCGCGTTCTACGACGCATTAACCACGGGAATGAACGCAACCGTTCTTGCCGCCTTGAACCAAGGGGCCGACGACGACTTGGTTTTGCCCGCAAAAGTCGCGCGCCTGCAAGTCGGCGGCGTTTCCGTGGAACTCTCCCGCAGCGCCAAAGACACTTCCTTGGACGCATACAACGAAATCTTTTCCGAACGCTCCGAAGAAGTTGTAAACATCTTTCGCGCGCGAAAAGCAAAATGCAAAAACTCCTGCATGCCCTCCGATTTTCGCGCCCCCGACGGGCTCGTCTGCTATCCGGAATGGTCCGATTTGGCCACGGTCCGCTTCCAGCCCGCAAATTCCTGCCGCAATGACGAGCATTTTCTTAATGCGCGCCTCAGGGTGCCTTATGTAATATCGTACAAACAGCACATTACGTACGTTTCGTCCGTTTTCGGCATGAAGTGGGAAAACTTTGAAAACCAAATAGTAAAGTACATCTTTAACGCCTCGTGGAGGAATCATGAACGGCTCACCCCTTTCAACCTGGCCCGGTCGCGCGAAAGGGAAAGGCGCAGCCTCAGAATGATCCTCGCGTGGATGGACGCCCGCTCCACGGATGTGAACGACTATGCGCAAGGCACCATGTATCTTCCCCTTGCCGCGATGTGGGCGTCCGACAATGTGTTTAATTACTTTATAAACCATCCGGACATTCTCGTCAACAAAACGAGCCCCCTTCACCTTATTGAGATTATCTATCACGGCTTTGTCAACGCGACTCCGTGGGACCATCTTACAAAAAGGATTCTTCTGGAAAGCGGCAGGGAATCTACGGATCCTAGGGCGAGGAGGGCTGCGGAACTGTTCATGCCGGCCGGGGCGCTGAAAAGGCCGGCCGGGGTGAGAAAATTAATTGACAGGGCAAACCTGATAAGAAGCCGCGGCGGCGGATGCCACAGGGCGTGCGGATTAAACGGCATTGTGAGAAATTTTTATTGGCCCAAGGAGCTCCTCACTCCCAAATGGCTCAGGGGAACGGATTCGGGATGGTGCTCCATAAAATCGGATCCTTCGGAATCGGACGGCCGTAATATCATCACCAGTTTTTTTACTTTCGGCGTTGTCGTCTGCGTAACCAATCCAAACGACTGGGGCCCGCTGGATTACACCGGCTTTGACAAATGGCTGGAATCCAAGGGCGCCCCCCCCGGAGGCCGCGGCCCCTGATGAAAAGCCGCGGCTTTATGAAAAACAAAGCGGCGTTCGCCCGCTGTGCGGGGAAACGGCGCCGATGCGCTTTATGGACATTGACCACATCGCCGCCCGTTCCAGAGGCGGAGGCGATTCTTAACTCGCCCTCGTTCCCACGCTCCAGCGTGGGAACGCATACCCCCTGGCGTCCACGCCGACTCTCCCCCCCATCCGTTTCACAAATTATCAAGAAAAAACCCGGTAATATCGGCGTTAATCCTCCGAATAAAATCACCGCGGTTAAAACCCTCGGGGTCGGCGGCGGCCGGAATATGCTCCGTTTCCAAAAGCCATTTTGGAAAAGGCGAAATAAAAGCATAATGATGAACGCCCGGATATTCCCCGTAAAACGCCGCGCGCGCCCCCAGGGACAAACGCAAATGTTCGGCGTGCCAGGGATGGCGCAATTCCTCGTCGCCGCCCAGGCGAAACAAAGCAATGTTGGAGTTTAATGCCCGCAATGGTTCCGCCGCAAACGGTGCGCCCATCGGCGCGATTAATGCGATGGCGCGAAAATGTGTCGGAAAAGCGACGGGGGAAAACTCGGCGCCGCCGGAGTTGCCGCTTTTTTTCTTCGGCTTCAAAACGCCTTTTTCTTTCAGCCACGCGATTGCGGCGCGCGCTTTTCGCGCCGTTTTTGCCCGCCAGCCGTTGCCGCAAAAATTGGCGTCCGCTTCGCCGTGCGTTATGCAGTGTTCCCTGATTCTCCGCATGCTCGGCGTTGCGCCGGCCGCCATCAGGGCGGTCAGCGTCCCCAGGGAATAGCCGGCCGCGCCAATTCTGTTTTCGTCCGCAATGCCGCCAATTACCGGATGCGATTTCGCCGCCGCCAGCGCAATTCTTAATTCTTCGGCGCGGCGGGCGGCGGCGAACACAAAATCATCGCGCGATTTTATGTTTCCGTCCGTCGTGTGCTGCGGCGCGACGACAACATAACCGGCGCGGGCAAGCGCCGCCGCCGTCTGACGATGATTGATAAAGCGCCCCCCGCGCCCGTGCGAGAAAACAATAACGGGAAAAACCCCGCCCGCCGGAGCGCCTTCCCATGCCCACACAGCGCGAAAGGGCCCGATTTCCCCCTCGCTTTCCGAATCCCCGCTCGGATACCAAATCCCAATTTCCGGCGCATCAATCCCCGCCCGCAAAACAACAAACCCCGCATTAAATCCCCCCGCAACCGCACCACCTCCGGGCAAAGACGCAGCAAAACCAAAACCCGCAACGCCGGCAATTTTCACCGTCCGAATAACAATCCGAAAAACCGCGCGAATCGCCGCCGCCGTCACCGTCACCGCCCCCGCTATAGTCATCGCGACAGATAATACCACGCATTTCGCAAGGAACCGCCACCCTTGACATTGGCGAAAAAAGGGGTATAATGCCGAAAGTAGACAAAGTGCGCTGCCCGCCAGTCGGGCTGCTCGCTTAATAAAATACCCGACACCCGCGGCGCCTGCAAACGCTGCGGCAAACGGGACGGTTGCAGCCGTCCCCGGGAAATCGGCGGGACAATTCACCTAGCGTGCTTTGTCTACTCGGCCCGACACCGCCCGCGGCGCGGCAAGGGCTGACGGTTGCGCCGCAAAGGACCAAGGCACAGCAGTGTCCGCCCAAAAAATTAACCGCATACCCGCCCGCCCCGCCGAAGGCGCCGGCGATTGACGCGCCGATGCAGGCGAATATACAAAACCGCACCGTCTTCACCGGCACGGCGCAGCGCGATGGCGACTGCCTTGAAGTAATGCGCGGGATGGATTCGCATTCCATTGACCTCATTTATCTGGACCCGCCGTTCAACAGCAAAAAGCAATGGAACGCTCCCATCGGCAGCGCCGCCGAAGGCGCGTCGTTTAAAGACCGCTGGACATACGACGACATCAAGGCGGAGTGGTTTGAGGAAATCCAAAACACAGTTCCCGCCCTCTACGCCGTCATTGACGCGGCGGGCATGACCGGCGGCAAACCCGACAAATCCTACCTTTGCTATATGGCGATTCGCCTACTGGAAATGCACCGCGTCCTCAAACCGACCGGCAGCATTTATCTGCACTGCGACCCGGTAATGTCTCACTCGCTGAAATTGGTGATGGACGCCATTTATGGCGCGGCGAACTTTCGCAATGAAATTGTGTGGGGATACGAAAAACCGCGCCCTGCCAGCCGCAAATGGCGGAGCAACCATGACATCATTTTGTTTTATGTCGGCGGCGGGGAATATCAATTCAAACTGCCGCGGGTGCCGACGCTTGCCGGTAAATTTGAAATGCGCAAGCCGTTCAAGCGTCCGGATGGCACGGTGTGGACGCCGAAAGAGCCCGGAAAAGCGGCGGGCGACTGGTGGTATGACATTCCCGGTTTCGCCACGCGAATGACCGCGTCCGAGCGGACAAAATACCCGACACAAAAGCCGCTGGCGCTTTTGGAGCGGATTGTCGCCGCATCCAGCAATTCCGGCGAAGTCGTTCTTGACCCTTTTTGCGGATGCGGCACCGCTTGCGATGCCGCCGAACGGCTCAAACGCCAATGGATTGGCATTGACGCCTCCGCTTTGGCGGCAAAAATAATTAAAACGCGTCTGCCGCTCGCGTCCGGCGAAATTGTTGTGCGCACGGATTTGCCGGCGCGCACCGACAACGAATTCCAACTGCGCGCCGCGCAGACCGACAAAGATTATTTGTTCGGCAAACAGGGCGGCATCTGCAACGGCTGCCGCGTAATGTTTAACAAGCGCAACCTGACAATTGACCACATCATTCCGCAAAGCAAAGGCGGCCAAGACCGTGTAGAAAACAAACAACTCCTCTGCGGCGCCTGCAACAGCGTCAAAGGCAGCCGCCTCACAATGAACGAACTGCGCGCAAAACTCCGCAAAATGGGGATTATTTAGCCCCCGCGCTTGCCCTTTCGCAGGACAACACGAAAATAATCCTCCGTCGCCTCAAATTCCGGCTCGCAGCCGTTGTGTTTGAGCATCAGCGGAATCACTTTTTGGCGGATGCCCATTCCACGGTCTTCCACAAATTTGTAGTCCCGCAGAATACGCACGATATTCTGGTTGCGGGGCATTTGCTGTCCGCTTTTTATCTTTTCCACCGTCATGTCGTTTGGCAGTGCACCCGGACTTTCCACTTCCAAACGATCGGAATAAACAACGATGCGAATTTTTGTCGCCCTCGTCCAGTCGCGGTGTGCGAAGGCGTTGACGACAAGTTCGCGCAGCGCCTCTTCCGGATAATCCCACTTACGCTCGCGGCGCATGTGCTCACCAATTTTTTCCCCGCTAATGTGCGGGCGCAAATAAGCCATCATCAAATCCGGAATGGACGGCAGGGTGGCCAAATACGGCAGATAGCCCAAAAAGGGCGCGTCCAATTCCTTGTCCAACGCGGCATCATAGTCCTTGTCTTCCCCCTTGAAAACCAGAATCCGAAGGCCCGCCTGCGGCAGGCGGCGCAGCGGATTTTGCGCAAACAAAACATAAGCCACATAACTGCAAAGCAATTTATCGCCGTACTCCGGGCGCACAAGCAGATCGCGGTTTTTCAGAAGTGTCTCAACATCATCAGAGGAGTCGTATTCAACGACACCAAACAAATAATTCTCGACCAGAGACATATTCAATTCTTTGCGAAAGTCACCGCCGCCATGCACCGGCAGTTTTTCCACTATCCCCGGCGAAGTCGACTCCATCATTCGCATAATTTGCTCGCGGCTTGCCTTCCGGCTGACGCTGCCGATGCGAATATAAAAATCCGTGCGCTGCTTATTGCGCACGGTGTAAGGTTTTGCAACCCCCCTCGGCACGGTAACAACCCCGACGCGCTTGCCGTCGATGTTCAATTCCTCGTAATCAGGAATCAGGCGTGGATGCACATATTCGGCAACCACGGTGTCCATCAGCCACTCTTCGGTTTTCTCGCATTCCCAGCCGGTCAGCATGCCGTCATCGCTCACGCCCAACAAAATACGCCCGCCGCGCAAATTGGCAAACGCCACAATTTCCTTCGCCATTTTTTCAGGCAATGCTTCGTCGGATTTAAATTCCAGCGCGCCGCTCTCGCCCAAGGCGATGAGATCCCGTAATTCGTCTTGTTGCATGTCAGTACCCGTATTTCTCCCTGCGCATTGTAAACGCTTCCCGCCCCCCGTCCAAGATGAGGGCGACCTGCTCCTTGACAGCCGGCTTGTCAATGGACCCCAGACGCTCATCCTTGATGGACGCCTTGGAATTCTCGTCGGTTTCCAGCACCGCAATCAATTCGGCGTCGCCAAAAACCGGAATATTGGCATTGTGCGTGGACAAAATCAACTGGCACCGTCCCTTTATTTGCCGAATTTTTCGAACAATGTGGCTGGCGATAAACGCATTGTCCAAATGGTCCTCCGGCTGATCCAAAATCAGCGGATACTCCCGGTTAAGCAAAAACAGTTCAAGAAGAGCCGTGCATTTTTGTCCGGTGGAAAGCAAGTCCAAAGGACGGTAGTCCGGCTGGTTGCCGGGCGCCGCCACATTCAGCGAAACCACAACCCCATCTTCCACGGCGACTTCCTCCAATTCGTAGGTTTTGGCCCGGCTCATTTTAATGATTTTGCCGGCCGTCCCCGCAGTCGGCGGATTGTCGGAAAAAATGCCCCGGAATTCCTCCGTTTTGTTTCCGCGAATGCACTCAGCCATTTTGACGATATCAACGCCGCCGACGCCGTCCAGCCATTTCACCCCGGACTCTCCAACGCCACTGACATTGGATCTCAAAAATTCTTTGAGATCGCCGCGAAGCCCCATCCTTTCAATTTTTATTTGGACTTTCCCCGAGAGTGTCCCCTCATTAAGAAGTTTGGCGGCATCCCCAAGCGCCCGAAAGCGAGCAAAATGGAATTGCCTGTATTCGTCCAGCAATTTCCTGCGCCGGTCGCGCACTATTCCAAGAGCGACTGTCTTCTTTTTTTTCTCATCCGCGGCGCGGGTAATGTGCGCCCAGCGAGAGCTCAGATTTTTGTATTCTTGAAAAATGCCGCCGGGCTCCGCACCGTGCTGCGGCAATTGCTGGGCAAGTTGAGCCAATTCGTCGTTCAACTGTCCCCATTTTTCTTTCAGCAATTGGTGTTGCCGAAGCAAATTTTCGCTCAATTTTTCCGCCACCACCCGCATGGCGTCCCTGCCATCAGCGATTTTTTTCAAGTTTTCGGCGAACACGCCCCTAATATCCGCCATCGCGTCATAGTGCGGCCATTTTTTAGCGGCATCCGGCAAAGCCGGAAAAGATTCGGAAATATCATCCAGATCGCTCAACCATGACGCTAAATCTGCGTCAGTAGATTCCAACTTCTCCATAAATTGGCGCTCTTTCGCAATATGCGAAAGATTTCCCAATTTTTCCTCTACCCCGCTTTGTCGCATGTCGCGCATTTGCTCTTTCAGAGCATTCTCCTGGCTGGTCACTTCCTCTAATTTTTCCAACTCTTCCTCCAATTGCACCAACCGGATGCGGTTTTCCCGCAAGCTCTCCGTGGTTTGCCGTATTTTGTCGGCAAACATGGAATTCGGCAAAAATCTTTCCAGCAACTCCCGCACTTTGCGTGGGTCTTTGCTAATTTCAATAATTTCATTCTGCCCCAAAATGTCCACGCTCGGCAATATGTCGAACGCGCTCAGGTTGGAAATTTCGCCATCGGCAGCGTTCTTCACCTGAGTATCCTCGCCGTAGCGGCGGGAGAGCTCGTATCTTTTTTGCCGCTGGTGCGACCAAACACGCATGACCACTTTGGAAGCGGCAAGATTTGTGCGTATTATGCCCTGGGACAATATGCGCGAATCGTCGGCAAGAGGCACTCGCATCAAAACATAGCGGATGGATTCCAGCAACGATGATTTGCCGGTACCTCGTCCGCCAATAACGGCGTTCAAATTCGGAGAAAACCTTACGGCGTTATCTTGAAAGATTTCGCCGCCTTCCCATCGGATGCTTTCAATACGCGAAACAGCCGCATCCTGCGGTTCACTCAGCAAAATCCGGGAATCGGTGTCAAAAAATGCCTGCCGCAGAGAGCCGATGTCCGGCGGCTCCGTCATTTTAATCCAGCAGGCAGACCTCGGTTTGCACAAGTCCGCCAGATTCTTAACATCATTCGCATTAATAAGCACAATGGGGCGCTCCCGCTTATAGTTAGGGTCCTCATTTGAGAGAATGGTGCGAATGCCGGAATCCACCTTTTCATAATGTTGCGTCAGCGCACCCACGCGAACCAAGTCGTGTTCACGCCAAATTTCATGAAAACTGCCGTCCAGCAGTCCATTTTTTCCCTCTATGTGCGGCGCGTACCAAATGCCGTCAAACTTTTTCATCTGCGCGGCAATACTCAGGCAGGTCAACGAAGACGCATGCGTCGGATCTTTCCGAATCGCTTGAGCGTTGTCGCCACTCGCGGCACCCAAAAAACCCTCCAATTCTTGGATGGGGGTTTCTGCCGGGAAAAAGCATACCATGTGGATTTTTTCGGAGCTCGATATTTCGAACCCCGGGAAAACCGTAATCCCGCTATCCCGCAGGATTTGGCGCAAGCCCTCCGATTGGAGCACATCCCCGTGATTCGCCAAAGCGACAACCTCCACCCCGGCGCTTTGACACGCCTGTAGCATCCCCTGGTTGTACTCCTCCTCGCTTGCCGCGCCCGATTCTTTACCATGTTGACGCGCGTAGTCAAAGGGGTTGACCTGCAGGGCGCACTTGTAGAAACGCGCACCGTGGTATTGGGGAAGTTCGCTCATGGTCTGTCGTCAGGTGATGGAACACGCCGGCCCGGAGACCGGATGGGGGGTATTGTACACCAATTTTAAGGGCTTGTCAAGTCCCCGAGAACAGCGGCGGCGATGGCAGCGGTTTCCGTCAATTCTTCGGCGGCGTGGGCGGAACCGAGAAAAGACGCCTCGTATTGCGAGGGGGCGAGGTATATTCCGCGGGCGAGCATTTTTTGGTGGAACTTTGCAAAGGCGGCGGAGTCGCATTCTTGCGCTTCGGCGAAGTTTTGCGGCGGGGTTTTGCGAAAGTATATTCCGAACATCCCGCCGGCGGATTGCGCGCAAAAATGCACTCCCGCTTTTTCCGCCGCCGCATTCAAATCCGCCGTCAATGATTCGGTTTTTTGCGCGAGTGATTCGTAAAAACCGTCCTCTTCCGTCAGCCGCAAAGCCGCCAACCCCGCAGCGAGCGCGAGGGGGTTGCCGGAAAGAGTCCCCGCCTGATAGACATCGCCGCCGGGCGCGAGGTTTTTCATAATGTCCGCGCGCCCGCCGAATACCGCCGCCGGCAAGCCGCCGCCGACGACCTTCCCCAAACAGCACAAATCCGGGCGGACATTAAACAACTGCTGCGCGCCGCCGCGCGAGACGCGAAAGCCGGTCATCACTTCGTCAAAAATCAAAACCGCGCCAAATTTATCGCACAACTCCCGCAGCGCGATTAAAAACTCCCGCGAAGGAATTACCAAATTCATATTTCCAGCAATCGGTTCAACAATGACCGCGGCGATTTCGTTTCCGCGCCGGGCGAAAGCGTCGGCAACCGTTTGCGCGTCGTTATAAGGCAAAACAACAGTGTCCTTCGCCGCGCCTTCGGTAACGCCCGCCGAAGAAGGCGCGCCGAATGTCAGTGCGCCAGAACCGGCGGCGACCAAAAGCGAATCGCTGTGACCGTGATAGCAGCCGGCAAATTTGATAATTTTTTCGCGTCCGGAAAAACCGCGCGCGAGTCGCAGCGCGCTCATCGCCGCTTCGGTGCCGGAACTTACCGCGCGCATTTTTTCCATCACCGGCATCGCCCGCGCGATTGCTTCGGCGAATTCGCATTCCAATTCCGTCGGCGCGCCAAAGCCCAAACCCTTTTTTACCTGTTCTTCCGCTGCGGAGACGATTTGCGGATGCGCGTGACCGTGTATCAGCGCGCCCCACGAACAAACATAATCAATATAACGCTCGCCGTCGGCGCCGAACAAAAAAGGACCTTCGCCGCGCGCGAAAAAAACCGGCTCGCCGCCGACTGCGGAAAAAGCGCGCACGGGCGAATTGACGCCGCCGGCGATTCGCTTTTTTGCCCGTTCAAAAAGCGCGCGCGATGTTTTCATTTTTTGTTTTTTGCGTTCGCGTTTTTTGCCGCGGCGCGCACCGCTTCGGGCGTCGGCGCGGCGAGAATGCGGCGGCGCAAAGCGGCGAGCGCGCCGATGTCCCCGCCGGAGACGGTGCCGCGCACGCTCGCAAGTTGCGACGCGTTCATGGAAAGGCGGCGAAAGCCGAGCGCGAGAATGATTTCTGTGAGCGCGGGGTCGCCCGCTATTTCGCCGCACAGCGTAATCGGTTTTCCGGCGCGGCGCGCGTTGTCGGTCGCGGATGCGAGCAAATGCAAAATCGCCGGATGCAAAGGGTCGGCGAGCGCCGCGAGTTTTTCGTCGCCGCGGTCCACCGCGAGCGTGTATTGCACGAGGTCGTTTGTGCCGACGGAAAAAAAGGAAAGATGCCGCGCGAAAGCGCGCATTACAAAAACGGAAGCCGGCACTTCTATCATCGCGCCGAGCGGCGGCGGCGGCGAATCCAGTTTGCGCAGCGCGCGCAATTGTTCGCGGGCGTTGCGCAGCAGCGTAACCGTCCGCGCGAGTTCCGCCGGGGAGGAAAGCATCGGCAAAAGTATTTTTCCGCGCCCCCGCGATTCGGCAAACGCGCGAAGCAGCGCGCGCAACTGGTCCAAAAACAATTCCGGCGCGGCGAGGCAATAGCGTATCGCGCGCAATCCGAGCGGGTTCGCCCCGGCGCGGCGGTGTTCGGCGTCGGCGAGATTGATTTTGTCCGCGCCCAAATCTATCGTGCGAAAAACAACCGGCAGCGGCGCGGCGCGGCGCAACACTTCGCGGTATATCTCAAACTGTTCGTCCTCCGGCGGCGGCGAATCGCGGTTGAGAAAAACAAATTCGGTGCGGAACAATCCGATGCCGTCGGCGCCGGCGCGCAACGCGTCGCCGACTTCGCCGGGAAATTCAATGTTGGTTTCCAAAAAAACGGTTTCGCCGTCCTTGCTTTTAATTCCCCCGCCGCCGGCGACCTTTTTGCGCGGCGTTTTTTTGCGCGCGCGCAAAGAGCCGCGGTAACGCCGCAAAGCGGCTTCGTCCGGGCGGATGATTGCGACCGCCATTTGCCCGCGCGGGTCAATGATGATTTCGTCGCCGTTTTCCGCCGCCGCAAGCGCGCCGGCCGCGCCGACGATTGCGGGCATTCCCAAACTGCGCGCGACTATCGCGGTGTGCGACATCCCGCCGCCGGTTTCGGTTATAAAACCGCGGCATCCTTTGCGGCGCAAATTAATGACCGACGCCGGATCCAAATCTTCGGCGACTATTATTTCCCCGGCGGCGGGGCGCGGCGGGGTTTTTCCGCCGGACATCGCCGCAAGCAACCGCGCCATCACATGTTCAATGTCGCGCCCGCGCTCGCGAAAATAAGCGTCCTCAATGCGGCGGAAGTTTGCGCGGATGATGTCCACTCTTTCTTTCAGCGCCCATTCGGCGTTTATTTTTCGCTGGCGAACGGACTCGCGCGGCTTTATGCATATTTCGGGGTCGTCCAAAAGATTGCGGTACAACTCTATGAACGGCGCGATTTCGGCGGCGCCCGGAAGTTGGTGCGCGCGCGCGCGCAATGCGTCCAGTTCGGCGCGCACATCGCGCAGCGCGCTTTCAAATCTCGCACATTCTTTTTCCGCTTGCGCTTCGCCGGCGGAAAGACGGTAACGCGGCACTTCGGTTTCGCCGGGCATTCGGATATGCGCTTCGCCGGTTGTGGCGCTTTCGCCCACTCCGACTCCGTATATTTTTTGCATCGGCTTTTTCGGCGCGCGCGCGGATTTTGTTTTTTCCTTCCGCTGCGGGACGGCGGGCGCGGCGGGAAGTTTGGGGTTGTTTGTCACCGCGTCGTCGTCAAAACCCCCGGCGATTAATTGCAAAATGTCGGCGACGGCCGCTTCGGCTTCTTCGCCGTTTGCGCGAATTGTGAGCTCGCTGTTTTGCCCGGCGACGAGCATTAAAAGCGATGCGACGCTGTTCGCGTCCGCTTCGCGCCTTCCCTTGCGAATTACGATTTCGCATTTGTGCCGCGCCGCGCGCTTGGCCAGCATTGTCGCCGGGCGCGCGTGCAGTCCGCGGCTGTTTACGATGACGGCGCGCGCTTCAATCATTTTTGTTTTTCGCCGTTTTCGCAGCCGACGACGGCGGCTTTGCCGGTTTCCACGACATATTTTCGCATTTGCGCGAGCGGCAATCCGCGGCGGCCCACGGCTTCCAAAAGCATCGCCAAATTCAACCCCGACGCGCAGGCGAGCGCGGGGTCGTTCTTTGCGGCGGCGGCGGCGATGTTCGCCTGCGTGGAACCGAACAAATCGCAAAGTATCAAAACTCCGGCGGCGCCTTTTTTTAAATTCGCCGCCGCTTCCAAAACGCGCTCTTCTATTTCGCCGCGCCGTTCCGTCCCCAGCAGCGAGACCGCGAAAACTTTGGGAGGCCATTCGCCGAGAATGTGCGCCGCCGATTCCAGCAAACTGTCGCCGTGCCGTCCGCGCGTGAGCAAAAGAATGCCGGCGATTTTTTGCATTGCCGATTAGTTTCGCCGTTTGTGTTTTTTTGCGGCGGCGGTTGTTTAATTAATGCGTAACCGCGCCGGCGCTCGCGCTGCCGACGAGGCGCGCGTATTTTTTGAGAACGCCGGTCAGCGGCTTTTGCGGCGGCTTCCATTTCTTCCGCCGTTCTTCAAGCGCGCTTTCGGATATTTCCAAAGTGAGCAGTTGTTTTTCGGCGTCTATTGTCACCGCGTCGTTTTCCTCTATCAGCGCGATGTTTCCGCCGACGGCCGCTTCCGGCGCGACATGCCCGACGACGAGCCCGTGCGTGCCGCCGGAAAAACGACCGTCGGTAATTAATCCGACCGAATCTCCCAACCCTTTTCCGATAATCGCCGAAGTCGGCGCGAGCATCTCGCGCATTCCGGGGCCGCCTTTCGGCCCTTCGTAACGAATCACGACAATGTCGCCCTTCCCTACTCCGCCCGCGAGTATCGCCTGCAGCGCCGCTTCTTCGGAGTCAAAAACGCGCGCGGGCCCCGACATTTTCTTCGCGCGCACCCCGGCGGTTTTTGCGACGCTTCCCTCTTCGGCGAGGTTGCCGTACAAAATGGACAAATGCCCCTCGTGATATATCGGCGCTTCAACAGTGCGAATCACATCCTGCCCGGCGGGCGGGCGCGAAGGAACGGACGCCAAAACTTCGGCGATTGTTTTTCCGCCGATGCAAACGCAGCCGCCGTGCAGCAACCCCGCGTCCAAAAGAAGTTTCATCACTTGCGGGATTCCTCCGGCGGCGTGCAAATCCACGGCGACATATTTTCCCGAAGGTTTCATATCGCAAATCACCGGCGTTTTTTTGCATATCCGTTCAAAATCCTTCAAGCCGAAATCGGCCCCGGCTTCGCGCGCTATCGCCGTCAAATGCAAAACCGCGTTTGTGGAACCGCCGATTGCAATGGCAACCGTTGCGGCGTTTTCCAACGCTTCTTTAACGAGAATGTCGCGCGGCAGCAATCCGCGGGCGACGGCGGCGGCGACTGCTTTTGCGGATGCCGCGGCGGAATCCGCTTTTTCCTCCTCCACCGCCGACATTGTGGAAGAACCGGGCAAACTTATCCCCATCGCTTCAAAAGCGCTGGACATTGTGTTTGCGGTAAACATTCCGCCGCAGGAGCCGACGGTGGGGCATGCTTTTTTTTCTATTGCGGCAAAATCCTCGTCGGAAAGTTTCCCCGCCGCCGCCTGCCCGACGGCTTCAAAAACGCTTACGACGGTCAGGTCTTTTCCGCCGTGCCGCCCCGGGCGGATGGTTCCGCCGTAAACAAAAATGCCGGGAATGTTCATCCGCGCGATTGCCATCACTCCGCCGGGCATGTTTTTGTCGCAGCCGCCGACGACGACGACGCCGTCCATGGATTGCGCGCAAACCGCGGTCTCAATGGAATCGGCGATGACTTCGCGCGAAACAAGCGAATACCGCATTCCGGGCGTGCCCATGGAAATGCCGTCGGAGACTGTTATCGTGCCGAATGTTTGCGGCATCGCCCCGGCTTCCTTCGCCGCTTTCACCGCGCGCTGCGCGAGGGAATCCAAGCCGGCGTTGCAGGGCGTGATGGTGGAATACCCGTTTGCGATTCCGATAATCGGCTTGCCGAAGTCGCCGTCGCCAAAGCCGACCGCGCGCAACAT
>JAHRAH010000060.1 GCA_020027345.1 Gammaproteobacteria bacterium
CATCTGCCGATGGGGACGGCAAACTCCGACCCCCCCCCGCAAGCGGCGGGGGGTAAATAGTCCCCGTCATTCCAGCGGAAGCTGGAATTCATACTTCCGCCGGGGGAAAGGAATCCTCGCAACGGCAGCGGGACAGGGATGATTGTATGGATTCCAGCTTTCGCTGGAATGACGGGGGGGGTGGAATGGCGGGGTTGGGGGAATGACGGGGTGGGGTTTTTAATTTGCTGGATTCCCGCCTTTTAACAAGAGTGCGGGAATGACGCGGGGGGGGTTATGGGGGTTAAGTGTGAAATTTGTCAGGGGGGTGGTTGAATGGTTAGATAATTTTGGGGAAATTGGTTGTTTAGTGTATTATGGGGGGGATGACTGGACATTTGGCGAAGGCGGCGGGGAGGCAGCGCGGTGACTGATACGCGGGAGCGGCTGATTGATGCTGCTATTGAGAGCATTTACCAGCACGGCTACGCCGAGACGACGGTTGCGAAAATCAGCGAACTGGCGGAAGTTTCGCAGGGGGTGATGCACCATCACTTCGCCGGCAAGGAGGAATTGCTGACGCAGGCGATGCGGCGGCTGTTGACGATTATGCACCGGCGCGTCGTTCATGGCTGCAACGATGCGAGTTCGCCGCGCGGGAAGTTGTGGGCGGTGATTGAGGCGGTGCTGGGCGAGGAGCAGTCGGACCAGCGCACTTCGGCGGTGTGGCTGGCATTCTGGGTGCATTCGGAATATCACGCGCCGTTGCGGCGGACGCGGGATCTTTACAGCCGGCGGCTGCTTTCCAATGTGCGCGGCTATTTGCGGATGGTCTTTCAGGAGATTGGCGCGACCGGCGCGGACGAGCGCGCGGATTACGGGGCGACGCTGATCATCTCGCTGCTGCACGGCGTCTGGCTGAGCCACACGCTGAAGGAGCACGATTTGGATTTGGAGCGGGCGCGGCTGCTGGTCTGGGAGGCGATAGAGATGCTGATCTCGCGCGCGCGGGAACGGCTGCACGAGGACCGGGGACTGGTGGCGACTTCTTCCTCGCTGCTTGCGGACGCGAGCATAGAACTGACGGCGCAGGACATCGGCAACATCGGCAAATGGGTCGGGCGGGCGAAGCCGGAGTCGCGGATTTTTGTTCCGCATTTTCGCGGGATGGATTACACGCGCAATGTTCGCGCGGCGGGCGAGCTGCTTTCGGCGGGTTTTTGCCCGGTGGCGCATATTTCGGCGCGCAATGTTCGCGACGAGGACGAGTTGGAGCGGATGGTGGCGGGGATGAGCGGCGTCGGGGTGAAGGAGTTTTTGCTGCTGGGCGGGGGCGAGAATCCGCCGGCGGGGGGGTTTGATTCTGCGCTGCAGATGTTGAAGACGGGTGTGCTTTCGCGGCACCGGGCGGGGCGGGTGGCTTTTGCCGGTCATCCGGAGAATCATCCGGAGCAGGAGCGGGGAGTGATGCGCGAGGCGCTGAAAGAGAAAATCGGGCTGGCGCAGGAGATGGGGCTGAACCCGTTTGTGGTCACGCAGTTTTGTTTTGCGGCGACGCCGTTTTTTGAGTTTTTGGACTGGCTGAAAGGCGCGGGGATTTGCGTGCCGGTGCGGCTGGGGCTCGCCGGGCGGGTGCGGGCGAAAAAACTGATGAAGTTTGCGGTCGCCTGCGGCATCGGTCGTTCGCTTTCGTTCTTTCGCCGGCAGTTCGGGAAGACGGTGGGGCTGGTTAACTATTCGCCGGAGGGGTTGCTGGCGGAGATAGCCGGGCGCATCGCCGTGCACAATTACGAGTTTCCGGTGAGCGTGCATTTTTATCCGTTCGGCGCGGTTTCGGAGACGCTTGCGATAGCGTCGGAATCGGCGCACGAGAGCGAATTTGCCGGCAGCGTCGCCGCTTAGATAGCGGGGACTGTTGGCGGCTGCGACGGTGTTTTTGTTTCACAACAACAAAAAAGGAAAAGGAGAAAATCCATGTCCATTACCAAACTGAGCGAAGCCGGGGCGACCTGGCCGACTGACCAGTCGCTGTTGAAGCCGCGGCGGGTACCGATACAACTTCGGCAAAGCGGCGATTCGCGCGCGCAGCCGGGGACGGAAGGCGAGACCGCCGAGGGTTCGCGGATACTGATAGACCAGCGCGTGCGCAAGGGGCCGTATTGGCATCTTTCGCAGGAGGCGGGCTGCTGGTGCCATTCGGTTTACAACCGCATCTATCACCCGCGGGCGTACATTCGCCCCGAGGACGGCGGGGTGATGAAGGAATACGAATACCTGACGCAGCATGTGACGATGTGGAATGTCGCGGTGGAGCGGCAGATTTGCGTGAAGGGCGCGGACGCGGAGAAGTTCGTGGATATGGTCATCACGCGCAAGGCGGCGGCCTGCCAGGTGATGAAGGCGCGGTATGTCATTTTGTGCAATCAGTACGGGGGGATACTGAACGACCCGGTGATGCTGCGCCCGGAAGCGGACGAGTTTTGGTTTTCGCTTTCGGATTCCGATTTGGAGTTCTGGCTGCAGGGGGTGAATTCGGTGGCGAAGATGGATGTTTCCATCCACGAGATTGATGTTGCGCCGGTGCAGATTCAGGGGCCGAAGTCCATGGATTTGATGCGCAAGATCTTCGGGGCGGAGATTGACGATGTGCCGTATTACGGTTTGATGCGGGGGAAAGTTCGCGGGCGCGATGTGATTATTTCGCGTTCGGGTTTTTCCGCCGAGGCGGGGTTTGAGATTTATCTCTACGACGCGACGAAATACGCCGAGGATATGTGGTACGGCATTTTGGAAGCGGGCGAGGAATTCAATCTGCGCGTTATCGCGCCGGGGCACCACCGCCGCATTGAAGCGGGGATACTTTCGTGGGGACAGGATATGGACCAGGAAGTGAACCCCTTTGAAGTCGGCCTGGGCTGGCAGGTGGATTTCAGCAAAGCGGAATTCATCGGCAAGGAGGCGCTGGCGAAAATAAAGGAGGAAGGCGTCTCGCACCGGCTGTGCGGGGTGCGCATGGGCGGCAAGCAAATCACCTGGTATCCCTCGGACTTTTACCATGTGCTGGACGAAGCGGGCGGGAAACTGGTCGGCTACATCACTTCGGCGTGGTATTCGCCGACGCAGGAATCCAACATCGGCTACGCTTTTGTGCCGGTGGAGTTCGCGGAGTTGGGCTCCAAACTGAAAGTCGCGCTGCCGGATTGCTACGGCGGAATGGCGGAAGCCGAAGTGGTGAAGACGCCCTTCAAAAAGCCGTTTGACCCCGGCACGGGCCTGACCTCCACCGGGCAAAAGTTGTAACGGCAAAAAGTTGTAAACCGCCCGCGCCGGCGTCGGCGCCGGGGCGCCGCTTTCCGCAAAAGCGGCGCCCCTTGTGCGGTTGTCCTCGTTCCCACGCTCCAGCGTGGGAACGAGGCCGTTTCCATTGACGGTTATATTCTGCCGTAGTCGTCTTCGTAGCGGGTGATGTCGTCTTCGCCGAGGTAGTCGCCGAGTTGGACTTCTATTATTACGACTGCGCCTTCGCCGGGGTTGCAAATGCGGTGTTTGCTTTTTGCCGGAA
>JAHRAH010000075.1 GCA_020027345.1 Gammaproteobacteria bacterium
AACAACCATTTGGAAGGCGGAATCAACGCAAAACTGCGCCGCCTGCTGCGAAACCATCCCGGCCTTCCCGTCCGCCACCAGCAATCCCTCATCGCCCATCTGCTCCTCTCCAAATGCCCGAAAAAAACAACACGAAATGTTACTTAACTCTCTCCATAGGTGTAACGAGGCCAGAGCTCTGTCCCTTATTTAATTAACGGATGCGGACGGGGCGGGTTATCCAATCTTGTTTTTCGGGGGCGCCGAAGACGGCGTCGTAGTGGGCGCGGTTGGCGAGGACATATTTGACATACAAGCGCGTTTCCGTTATCGGGATGTTTTCCACGAACACTTTCCACTGCGCCGCGGCCATCGCGCCCTTGCGCCATCTGCGGGGACGATGCGGCCCGGCGTTGTAACCGGCGGCAATCAGCGGCGCGCTGTTTTTCAGAATTTTGGAAATGTCGGAAATGTATGTCGTGCCGAGTATGACATTGGTGTCCACGCGCGTCAGCCGATTTTTGCGGTAGCGGCTGTAACCGTGCTTGCGCGCGACTGCGCGGGCGGTCGGCGGTATGACCTGCATCAAACCGAGCGCGCCGGCGGAGGATTTTATTTTCGGCATAAACCTGCTTTCCTGCCGGATTAATCCGTAAACAAAAGCCGGGTCCAGCGAAAACCTTCCGGCGTATTTGAGAATGGTTTCCGAATACGGCGTGGGAAAACGCAAAGCGCGCGACGCGTTTGCGCGTTCGGCGGCGTCTATGGAGGCCAAAAACCAGTCCTGCGCGGCGGCTTTTTTTGCGGCGGCTATTTGTATTTCGGCGGTCGCGGAAGAATCGCGCACCGCGCCGCGCCATATCCGGCGGGCGAGATTGTTGACGCCCGCTTTTTGCAATGCGAGCGCCAATGCGAAGTCGCCGTTTGCGGCGGGGGGGATGTTGTTTTCGTTTTTGTTTTCCGATTGTGAATTGTTTGCGGTTGTTTTTTGCATCAGCGGCGTTCCGGTTTCCTGCCGCGCGAGGAGTCCGTAGTAATCGTCCTCGTCGTTTGCGAGTTGTTGCATTTCTTTTTCGCCGCCTTTGCCGAGTTTTTGCATTGCCGCCGCGCGCCAGTAACGCCAAGCGCTCAGGCGGCTTTCGCTTTCGGGCATTTTGTTTATGGTCGCGAGGGCGTCGGCGTAATCATCGGCGAGCAATGCGGCGCGCACCCGCCAAGCGCGCGCGTTTTCGTCGTAGAAGTCGGGCTTGTCGGCGGCGGCTTTGGCGTAACCGTCGGCGCGGCGGTATAAATCCAAAGCGTCGCTGCGCCGCCATCTCGCCGCCCATTCTCCGAGTTGGGCGTAGACGAATGCGTTTTCGGCGGGCGAAAAATACTTTGCGAATTGATTCCAGCGGGAGACGGCGAGCGAGGGGCGGCGGCGGGAGACGACTGCCGCGGATATCATCAGCAATTCACGGTTCGCGCGCGTCGCCAGCGAATGTTTCGCGCGCAAATGCCGCGAGGCGCGGTTGACTGTGCGGCGCAATGCGGAATAACGGTGGCGGCGCGGGAAAACGCGCATCAACCTTCGGCTCGCCGTGAGATGCCGCGCGGCGGCGAGATCGCGCAGTTTGCGCCATATCATTTTTTCGCCGATGTATCCGAGAGCGCGCGCGCGGCGGTAAAGCGCGGCGCACAAAGGGTCGCCGATGGTTTCGTCATTGCGCCACTGCGCGCGCAATTGATTTTTAACTTTGTTTTTAACTTTGCTTGCGTTTTGGTTTTCGGGGTTGTTTGTGGTGTTGTTTTCGCTGTTGTTTTGGGGTTTTTGGTTTTGGAAGATTTGCGCGAGGAGTTTCGCGCAAAGCGGCGCGCGCGGCGATTCGGCGAGGGCGCTGAACGGACGCCAGCGGCTTTTTCCGGCGTAGTATTCCAGCAACTGCCTTCTGCCGGCGTTTTGCAAATAGGGGGACTCTCCCTCCGCGACTATTTCCGCAAGCGGCTGCGGGCGGTTCTTGCGCAATTGGAAAACCGCGCGCCAGTATTGCAGGAGCGGCTGATAAACACTGCCTTCGGAGATTGCGGCGGCGGCGCGCGCAAAAGAACGGGGATGGTCGCGCAGGAAATAGCGGCGGGCGGCGGCGATGTTTTTGTCGTCGCGCGCGAGTTGTTTTTCGTCGGGGGGTGTTTTGGGCGCGGGTTGTTTTGCATCGGATTGCGCCGGCTGCGGCGCAACCGTTATCGTCGCGGCGGCTATTTTGTTGTCATTCCCGCGAAAGCGGGAATCCAGAAAGACCCCGGGATGGTTCTGGATTCCCGCTTTCGCGGGAATGACAGGGGGGGCGGCGGCGGTGCGGGGGGACTGTTGTTGTGTTTGGGGATTTCCCCCCCCCAGCCCCCCTCATCGGAGATGGGGGGGGGGATTAGTTTGTGTTTTTTTGGGGATTTCCCCCCCCAGCCCCCCCCATCGGAGATGGGGGGGGGGTTAATGGGAAAGGGGGGGATTCCCGCTTGCGCGGGGGTGACGATGAGCATTAAAACAAGCGGCAACAATCGCGTGCGCGTTATTGCGATCTTCCGCTTTATTGCGGGTTTTTGCGTCATCGGGGTTTTCCGTTTTGGCGCTCTTTGCGTTTTTGCGCCGGGCGGACCACCCAATACACCGCCCCCGCGAACAAGGCGACGGCGATTACAATCTCCAAAAGGACAAACAGCACGGCGCGGGATTATAGTATTAATTCTTTTTTCTTGTTGCTGATAATAATTTGCTGGATTCCCGCCTTTTGGAAGAGTGCGGGAATGACGCGGGGGGGGGGATTTGCTGGATTCCCGCCTTTTAACAGGGGTGCGGGAATGACGCCGGGGGAGAATTTGCTGGATTCCCGCTTTTTAACAGGAGTGCGGGAATGACGGTTATTGTTTTTCCGGGGGTTCAAAGCGCCAGAGGGATTCCAAGTCGTAGCGGGCGCGGGCCTGGGGCTGCATTATGTGGATGACGGCGTCGCCGGCGTCTATCAGAATCCATTCGCGTTCTTCGGAGGTTTCCACGGCGGGGGCGCGGACGCCGGGTTGTTTGAGCGCTTTGACTACGCGCTCGGCGAGCGCCGCCGCATGACGCGCGCCGCCGGCGGTGGCGACTATGATGTGCGAGAACATTCCGCCGGACTGCTCGCGCGTCGGCAGGACTGTGACGGCTTCCGCTTTTCCTTCTTCCAACGCCGCGCGCGCGACGGGGACGATTTCCTCTGCGGATGCGGAGGGGGGAGGGACGGCTTTTGCGTTCACCGTTTCTTCCCGGAGTTGCGGAGTTGGGTGGACGAAATCTCCGGCGCGCGGGGATTCCAAAAAAGTGCGCCGCGCCACAGTTTCTTCGGGCGGGCGCGCGCTTTCGCAATCCACTGCGGGGGGACGGCGCGGCGGGCGGGCGGCGAACCCTTGCGCCGAGCGACAACAACCGGCGCAAGCCGCAAAAGCGCGCGCCACTCCTTCCACTTGCGAAAACCGCGAAAAGCGTCGGCGCCGAGCAGCAGCACCGGTCGCGCGCGGCGGCGGAGTTTTCGCAGCGTCGCGACTGTGCGGCGGCGTTTGCCGGGCGGCTCGTCCTCGCCGACTGTTACCGCTTTCTCCCCGGCGGCGGCGATGCGGCAGAGAGCGCAGCGTTTGCGCCAGTCCAAAAGCGGCGGGGGACGATGCGGCGGCTCGCCGTTGGGAATCAGGCGGACGGCGTTCACCGGCAGTTCCCTGAGCGCGCGGCGGGCGAGATGGATGTGGCCGCAGTGGACGGGGTCAAACGCTCCGCCGAGAACGGCGACGGTTTCGCGCCTGCGCAAAGCGTTCACGCGCCGGCGGCGGCGGAAGAATCCGGCGCGAGCGCGTTGCGGGTGCGGAACGATTCCCATTCCAGACAGCCGGGGCATTGCCACGCGAAGTCGCGCGCTTCGTAGCCGCAGTGCCCGCACATAAAAGCGCGCCCGCCGGCTTCGCGCATTGTTTCGCGCAGGGCGTTCCAGAGGTCGCGCTCCTCGCCGACCGCCGACGCCGACTGTTCGTCCAGCCATCTCAAAGCGGGCGCGCCGCCGGAACGGGCGAGCAGCGAACGGCGCGCGAGGTCGCCGGCGCCGCTTGCGGTTTTTGCCAGAATGCAGTAGACGCGCTCGAACAATTCCGGCGAGGGATGTTCGCGCAGCCAGCGCAGGAGCTCGCGCCTGCCGGTTTCCTCGCGCGCGGCGAGTGTGCGCGCGGCGAAGAGTCCCTCCGCGGCCAGCCAGAGATAGCGCGGCTGATGCCGTTCCACTTCCAAAAACCGCGCCGCCGCCGCGCTTTCCTCGCCCTTTGCCAGCGCGATTTCGCCGAGCATAATCATCGCGCGGGCGCAGTCGGGGTTTTCTTCCAACGCCGACAGCAGCAACGGTTCCTTCTCGCCGCCCTCCTCTTCCGCCGCCGCGCATTGACAATACAACTGCGCCTTCACCGCGCGCCGCAACAGCGACGCTTCCGCAGGCATTTCGCCGATGAGTTCCAGCGCGCGGCGGTAGTCGCCGTCCCGTTGGCGCAGCGAGAGCAGCATCGCCAGCGCGCGCTCCTGATATTCCGGATGCGCGAGCAGCGGCTGCGCGGTTTTTTCGGCATAGTCCACGAATCCCATCGTCAGGTAATCTTGCGCGAGTTCCCACAGCCCGCGCCTTCGCGCTTCGGGCGGGAGGTCTTCGCGCTCGCAGATGTCGCGGTGGACTGTGAGCGCGCGCCGCGCTTCGCCGCGCTGGCGGGAGAGCTCGCCGATGGCGAATTGCAGCTCAACCGAATCGGGATTGACCGGCTGCGCGCGCAGGAAGGCGTCCAGCGCTTTGTCCTTCTCGCCGCGCAGGAGATGCGAAAGCCCCTCCAAATACGCGCGCGGCAGGCGGCCGGCGCTTTTGCGTATGTGGCGGATGTCCAGCCGCGCGGCGAACCAGCCGAAGACGAATGCGACCGGCAGCGCAATCAGCAGCCATTCCACGGGCATCGGCGGCGCGCGCCGGGGGGACGGTTATTCGCCGCCGTCGGCGACCCGCCGCGCCAGCCCGCGCGCCGCGCGAAAACGCGGAATGCGGGTCGGCGGGATTTCCACGACGGCGCCGTTGCGCGGGTCGCGCAAAAACCGCGCCTTGCGCTCGCGCAGAAAAAAGGCGCCGAAGCCGCGGATTTCCACGCGCCCGCCGTTTCTGAGCGCGCGTTTGATTGCGGCGAAGATCCGCCGCGTCATCCGCTCCGAGAGCAAAAGCGGCAAATGCGGACGCCGCCGCGCAAGCGCCCGCGCCAAATCTTTCTCGCGCCCGGGCGGCGCGCGCTCCGGCATCAACCTTTTTCCCCGCCGCTTTCTCCGCCGCCGGCGGCGGCGTTGCCGTCATCGGCGCCGGCATCGTCGTCGTCGTCGTCTTCGCCCTCCTGCGCGCGCGCCTGACCGAGCTTGGCCTTAAGCAGCGCGCCGAGTTTGGTCGTCGGCTGCGAAGTTTTGCGCGCGCGCTTGTCGCGGTCGGTGCGGCTTTTTTCCTTCAGCGAAACAATCGCGCGGCGGTTTTTTTCGTCTATGTCAATCAGCACAAACTCCGCCTCCTCGCCGGGCTTGACATAGTCGGCGATGTTTTCCACGCGGCTTTCGGAGATTTCGCTGATGGGCAGGAAGCCGCGCACATTCTCGCCGAGTTCCACATTCGCCCCGCCCTTGCCGGCAATGTCGGCGATGCGCCCGCGCACAAGCGAACCCTTGAGGTTGTTTTCGCGAAACGATTCAAAATCGCCGTCCTCCAATTGCTTTATCCCCAGCCCGATGCGCTCGCGTTCCACATCTATGGCGAGTATGACCGTCTCCACTTCCTGCCCCTTGCCGTATTCGCGCATCGCCTCTTCGCCGCCGTCGTAGGCGACATTCGCCGGGCGCACCAGCCCTTCTATCTCGCCCAGCAGTTCCACAAACAAGCCGTGCTCGTTTATCGCGCTTATCACGCCCTTCACCTTGTCGCCCTTGCGGTAGGCGGCGGAGAAGTTCTGCCACGGATTCGGCTGGCACTGCTTTATCCCCAGCGAGATGCGCCGCCGCTCGCGGTCTATTTCCAACACCATCACCTCCACTTCGGTGCCGGGTTTGTAAAGCGACTCCCAGTTCGCGTCCTTGCGCTTCCAGCTCACTTCCGAAGAATGCACCAGCCCTTGAACGCCGTCGCCGATTTCCACAAACATCCCGAATTCCAGCATCCGCGTGACCGTCCCGAAAACGCGCGAGCCCACCGGATGCGCGCGGTGACAGTATTCCCACGGGTCGGTCTGCAGCTGCTTCATCCCCAGCGAGATGCGCCCCTTTTCCGCGTCCACGCGCAGTATGACGACATCAATCTCGTCGCCCGCCGACATAAGATTGGAAACCTTTTCCACATGCTTCCACGACATATCCGTGATGTGCAGCAAACCGAATATGCCGCTGCGTATCTCCACAAACGCGCCGTAATCCACGATGGCGCGCACAGTCCCCCGCACCTTCCCCCCTTCGGCGAAAGCGGACGATTCGCCGTCCTTGCCTTCCAGCATTTGCTTTTCCAAAAGCGCGCGCCGCGAAACGACGACGCTGTTCTTCATCGCGTTTATTTTCACCGCCTTGAATTCCTGCCGCGTCCCCAGCAGCGCCGTCGGGTCGGAAACCGGGAAAACATCCACCAGCGACCACGGCAAAAAAGCGCGCACATTGTCGCACATCACCGAAAAGCCGCCCTTGACGCGACTGTGAATGACACCGTTGATGATGCCGTCGCTTTCGTACGCCGCCTGTATTTTCTTCCACGCCTGCTTGCGCCGCGTGTTGCGGCGGGAGAGCGGCGCCTCGCCGAGGCCGTTGTCCAGTTCCAAAACTTCCACTTCCACGCTGTCGCCGACTTGCACTTCCATCTTGCCGTCTTCGGTGACAAACTCGTCCAGCGGCACCCGCGCCTCCGATTTCAGCCCGGCGTTGAGCGTGAAAAACTTGTCCGTGACCGCCGTCACCTTCGCCGTAACATCCCCGCCCTCGCGCACTTCGCCCTTGCTGACAAACTCCTCAAAGCATTGCGCGAATGTCGGCTCGCCGCTTTCTTTTTTTGCGCCCGTACTCGTCGGCGCAGCGGGCGTTTCGCCGCCGGCGGTGGATAGTTGATTCATATTTTTGTTTCGTCCTTTGCGTCCGGTTTGTTTTGTTCCGCGCCCCCGCCTGCGCGCGCGGCGTCAAAAAACAAAGCCGCGACCGCCTCGGCGATTTCCTTCGCCGAGAGCAATGTGCCGTCCATCGGGAAGGCGCCATCAGCCGGCCGCAGCGGAGCGCAAAGGCGCCCTTTGTCTTTGGCGTCGCGCGCCGCCAGCCGGGCGCGCACATCGCTTATTTTAACACTTGCCCCCCGTTTTCGCAATTCCTCCGCCCGCCTTTCCGCCCGCGCGTCCAAATCGGCGTCCAAAAAAATCTTCACAACAGCGTCGGGAAAAACAACAGTCCCCATATCGCGCCCTTCGGCCACAAGCCCCGGCGGCCTGCGCATAGACCGCTGCAAAGGCAAAAGCGCCGCCCGCGCCCCCGCAAAAGCCGCCAAAGCCGAAGCCGCCCGCCCCACCTCCTCCGATTCCAACTCCAAAGAGTCCCCCCCCCCAACCCCCCCCATCAAAGATAGGGGGGGGGACTCTTGATTCCCCCCCCCATCCCCGATGGCAACATTAACCCCCCCCCATCTTTGATGGGGGGGGTTGGGGGGGGGAAACCCGAAGAAGAAAAACCAAGAGTCCCCCCCGCAACCAATTCCATGGCCGCCTCTTCCACAATCCCCTCCCGCCGCGCAGAATCAACCCCCTCTTCAAAAGCCCCCCGCAAAAGCGCAACCCTCCCCGCCGCCCGATAGATCATCCCCGAATGCAAAACATGAAACCCCAACACCCCCCCCAAAATCCCCGCAACCGTCCCCTTCCCCGAAGAAGCCGTCCCGTCAATAGCCACCACCGCCGCCAACCCCCGCAAACCCGTCATCCCCCCATTTTAATGCCGGTATTTGCGGCGGCGGCGGGTGCGGTTGCGCAGGCGTTTTCGGGTTTCGTTGTAGACGGTGAGGACATCGCCTTCTTCGGAGACGACCACGGCGCAGCCGCGCATTTTCTCCAGCGTTTCAATGCGCTTTTTGAGCGCGCGGCGGCGGCGGTCGGAAAGGCGCGCCCGCGCCAGCCAGCGTTGCCGGCGCGCGACTTCGCGGCGGACATCGCGCCCCGTCAGCAAAAAACGCCCGTCGCGCAGCCGTCCGTAACGCATCACGAGGCGCACGCCGGGCGCGCTCTTGCCGCGCCGCTGCGACTGCGTGAGGGCGTGGCGGGTGAGAAAGCGGGCAAACATATCGCTAACCCCGGATTATAATGGCGAAAAACAAGCGATGACTGCGGGCGAAAAACGGGTGTTTTGGCGGGGCGCGGCGGCGATGGCGCTGACGCTGGCGGTCTCCAATTACCTCGTGCGCTTTCCGCTCGGCGACTGGCTGACATTCGCGGCGCTCACCTACCCGGCGGCGTTTCTGATAACCGACTGCGCAAACCGCATCGCCGGGGCGGCCGCCGCGCGGCGCGTGGTTTTTGCGGGCTTTGTTTTCGGAGTGCCGCTTTCCTTTGTTTTCGGCGGCGCGCTGGCGGGGGACTTTGCCGGGGCGGCGCGGATTGCCGCCGCTTCGGGGGCGGCTTTCTTTTGCGCGCAGAGCGTGGATGTCGCCGTTTTTGACCGCTTGCGGCGGAGGGGGGAGTGGTGGCGGGCGCCCGCTTTTTCTTCGTTGCCGGCTTCGGCTTTGGATACGGTGTTGTTTTTTTCGCTGGCATTCGCGGGGACGGACGCCCCCTGGACGACGCTGGCGGCGGGGGACTTTGCGGTGAAGTTGGCGATGATTTGGATTCTTCTGCCGCCTTACCGTTTGCTGACGCGGCGGGCGGCGGCGCTTTCGTGAACGGTCGCTGCCCGCTTTGCAATCTTTTCGGCAGAGGGGGGGACTCTTCCGGCGGGGACGGTTGCCCGCTGTGCCGGATGTGTTCATCGGTGTCGGCGGAAAAAGCGCGGGCGGATGCCGTCGCTTTTGCGGAGGGAGTGTTGCGGCGGCAGGGTTTCGCCGGCAGGGACTCTTTTGATTTGCATTGCGCCTCGCTGCGGGCGGCGATTGCGGCGCGGGACGGCAACAGTCCCCCCGCCGCCGATGACGGCGATGACGGTGACGGCGACGGTGACGGTTGCGGCGGCAACTGCAAAACCGGCACAGTTAAAAACGGCACAGTTAAAAACGGGGTTGTTGCGGCGGTTGCGGATGTTGCCGGCGGCGAATTGAATTTGGTCGGGCGCGAGGAATTTGACGCGCACTTGCAAATTCTGAAAAACGCCGAAATGCGACTCGCCGCGGAAAAAACAACCGTCCCCGTTTCGCCGAAAACAAAAACAAAAGCGAAGGCGAAGACGGTCGCGCGCGACGACAACGACGGCAAAAACCGTCCCCGCCGCCGCCGCAAAAAAAAGGAAGAGGAAAAAGAATGACAACAGCGGGCGGCGGTTTTTGGCGCGACGGCGGCGTTTGGATTCGCAGCGCGCACAACACGAAGTGGTGCCTTATCGGCTGCGCCGCCGGCGATTACGGGACGATATTGTTTTTTCAGTTTTCGGAAATCGCCTTTCCCGATTTGGCGATATTCGCGCTGGCGATGATGAACGGACTGTTGACATCCATCGCGCTGGAAACGGTGATACTGCGGCGCGGCGGAATGGACTGGCAACTCGCGCTCAAAACCGCGATGGGGATGTCGTTCCTTTCCATGCTGGCGATGGAGACGGCAATGAACGCGACCGATTATTTTATAGTCGGCGAAGCGCGGCTGACATGGACGGCGCTGCCCTTCTCGCTTGCCGCGGGCTTTCTCACGCCCTGGCCCTACAACTACTGGCGCCTGAAAGCCCGCGGCAAAGCGTGCCACTGACGGTTGCGGCGCCGTTCGCAATTTGTGTTAAAATCCCGCAAATGCCCCGCAACCCGCCGCCGCCGCCCGCAATGACGCCCGCCGAAATGGAGGAGCGGACCGCGCGGCTGCACATGGAAGCCGCCGAAATGAGGAAGGAAATGTACGCCGACCTCACCGAAATGAGGAAGGAAACGAACGCCGACCTCGCCAAAATGAGGAAAGAAACGCGCGCTGACTTCGCCGAAATGAGGAAAGAAATGCGCGCCGACTTCGCCGAAATGAGGAAGGAAATGCGCGCCAACCTCGCCGAAATGGGGAAAAAAATAGACGCCACCCTCGCCAAAATGACGGAAGCAAACCTGCGCGCGATGGAACGGCACGACCGCGCAATGGAACGGCACGACCGCGCGATGGAAGAACACAACCGCGCGATGGAACGGCACGACCGCGAGATGGCGGAAATCCGCCGGGAGTGGGGCGGCTTTAACGAAAGGGAAGGGCACATTCTGGAAGACGACTGCGCCGCCGCAATGGACGAGGAAAAGCGCATCGGCGACATCCTGCTGACGGAAGTCCTTTCGCCGGTGAGATCGCGCAATCCCGAATGCGAATACGACATCGTCGGGCGCACCGGCAACGCGACAGTGGTGGTGGTGGAAGTCAAGCGCACGCTCTCGCCGGAGCATGTGGATTTGTTCGTCGGCGACCGGCTGCCGAAGTTTGCCTCGCGCTTTCCGCAATATGCGCGCGGGCGGAAAGTAAAAGGGGCGATTATCTACCGCGCCTGCGGCAGGGGGCGCGGGGCGAGAGACCCGCGCAGAATGGCGCTGGAAGCGGGCGTGCTTTTGTTTCGCGCGACCGGAAAAAACAAACTCTCGCCGATAACCCCCGCCGACCTGCCCAAGCGCGGCTGACAACCCACCGCCGTTGCGCCTTGGAAAAAAGGCGGGCGCCCGGAGTTATGCCAAACCTCGTTTTATAAAAAACGAACGCCGGGCGCCCATTGGATTGCGCGACTGTTGCCGCGCGGGAAAAAGCGGGCGTCCGGATACATGCCCAACTTCGTTAAAAAAACGAAGTACCCGGACTCCCATTTGATTCTTTTTCACCGTTGCCGTCCCCCGACGGCGACAGTTAAAAAAGCGGACGGTTTAGCGCGCTTTTTTCAATTCAATGGCGATGGTGTCCGGCAAGTCGTAGGGGGCGCCGCTCGCCAAATCCAGCAGCAGCCCGCCGCCGACGGTCGCGGCGTTGACGACAATCTCGCCGCGCGGCGCCGAGGGGACTTCCACGCGCGCGGTTTCGTAGCCCGCTTTGGAGCATTCTATGCGCACGGGGTCGTCGGAGCGGTGCAGGTATTTCGCCCCCGGCGTCGCGACCGATTTGACAAAGCCCTCGTCGCCGCGGTAGATGCGGCAGAGCGCGCCTTCGGGGACGGTGACTATCTCCAATTTCTGGTGCGTGCCGTGCAGGGCGGAGAGGCAGCCCGAAGTGGCAAGCGCCGCCGCGCCCGCCGCCGCCGCGAGGGTGTTCCGCAAAATCGTCAACCGCATCATCAAACCGCCTTTCTGGTTTTGCCGCCGCTTCTTTCCTTCGCGCAACGGTCGCGGGAGTATACCACATTTTTTAACTGTCCTAATCCAACTTTTAACTGTCTTAATCCAACTATACCCCCCGCCGCTTGCGGGGGGATGGATTAACCCCCCCCCCATCTTTGATGGGGGGGGTGAGGGGGGGGAAATTTGCGTCGGCGGGATTTGTGGTTTCCCCCCCCCAACCCCCCATCGGAGATGGGGGGTTAATCCATCCCCGCAAGCGGCGGGGGGTAGATTATAATTTCGCGCGCGATGCCTCTTGCCATTCTTTACAGCCGCGCGCTGACGGGGGTGCGGGCGACGCCGGTGACGGTGGAGGTGCATCTCGCCGGCGGCTTGCCGATGTTCAATATTGTCGGGCTGCCCGACACCGAAGTGAAGGAAGCGCGCGAACGGGTGCGCGCCGCCATCGTCAACGCCCGTTACGAGTTTCCGGCGCGGCGCATCACCATCAATCTGGCGCCCGCCGATTTGCCGAAGGAAGGCGGGCGTTACGACCTCCCGATTGCGCTCGGCATTCTGGCGGCTTCCGGACAAGTGGATGCAAAAGCGCTGCGCGGGGCCGAGTTTGCCGGCGAGCTCTCGCTGGACGGCAAACTCCGCGACTGCGGCGGCGCCCTGCCGATAACGCTCGCCGCCGCCGCCGCCGGGCGCGAATGCATTATGCCGCCGGGCGACGCCGCCGTCGGCGCGCTCGCCGCCCGCGCCGAAGTGTATGCCGCAAAAACGCTGACGCAGGTTTGCGCCTATCTCTGCGGGCGCGAACAACTCCCGCGCGCGCAACCTTCCCCGTCCGGCGAAAGCGGGGAGGACTTCCCCTGCATCAGCGCGGTCAAAAGGCAGGAAGCGGCCAAACGCGCGCTCGCAGTCGCCGCCGCCGGCGGGCACAGCGTGTTGATGGTCGGCCCGCCCGGCAGCGGAAAGTCAATGCTGGCGGCGTGCTTTACCGGGCTGATGCCGCCGCTGACCGAAGAAGAAGCGCTGGAAACCGCCGCCGTGCATTCGCTGACGGGGCGCGCGTTCAACCCTTCGCGCTGGCGCAAGCGTCCTTATCGTTCGCCGCATCATTCGGCGTCGGCGGCGGCGCTGGTCGGCGGGGGGAGCAGGCCGCGCCCGGGGGAGATTTCGCTGGCGCATCACGGCGTTCTCTTTTTGGACGAACTGCCGGAGTTTGAGCGCAATGTTTTGGAAGTCCTGCGCGAACCGCTGGAATCGGGGAGCATCACCATCTCGCGCGCCGCGCGGCAGGCGGATTTCCCGGCGTCGTTCCAGCTTGTGGCGGCGATGAACCCCTGCCCGTGCGGTTTTTGGGGGCACAGCAACGGCAAATGCCGATGCACCCCGAACCAGATTGACCGTTACCGCGGGCGAATTTCGGGGCCGATACTGGACAGAATAGATATGCATTTGGAAGTTTCCGCCCTCACCGACAGCGAACTCACCGACAAAACCGCCGGCGGCGAAAGCAGCGAAGCAGTGCGCGAACGAGCGGAAGCGGCGCGGCAGTTTCAATACCAGCGGCAAAACGGACTCAACGCCCGCCTCGCGCCCGAACAGGTTGACCGTTATTGTTTTCCCGACGAAGCCGCGCAGGCGTATATCAAGCGCGCCATCAGTCAACTGTCGCTCTCGGCGCGCGCCTACCACCGCATCTTGCGCGTCGCCCGCACCATCGCCGATTTGGCGCAAGCGGAAGACATCACCGCCGCCCACGCCGGCGAAGCCATCCAATACCGCCGCCCCCTATTCTCCTCCAGCCGCGCCTAATATCCCGAAAAGCAACCGTCAACTATACTCCCCGCCGCATCCTCCGCCGCAACCCCCTCCGCCATCCCCCCCCTCCTCGCCGCTTTTGCATCATTCCCGCACAGGCGGCAATGACAGTTAGGTCAGGCGCGGCTGGAGGTGAATAGGGGGCGGCGGTATTGGATGGCTTCGCCGGCGTGGGCGGCGGTGATGTCTTCCGCTTGCGCCAAATCGGCGATGGTGCGGGCGACGCGCA
>JAHRAH010000077.1 GCA_020027345.1 Gammaproteobacteria bacterium
TTGTGCTGCGCCCCGTTGGGGCTTGATTTTTGTGTGTGCGGAGGTTCACAGGGCGTTGCCGCTGTGCTGGATAACGCCGCCCCTTTGGGGCTTTAATTTGTTGGATTTCCCCCCCCAGCCCCCCCCCCATCGGAGATGGGGGGGGGGTTAATTTGGGCTTTAATTTGCTGGATTCCCGCTTTTTTGGTGGAGTGCGGGAATGACGCTGTTGTTATGAATGACGCTGTTGTTATTTGAGCGGGCGGGGACGGGTAGAATGGGTTGTTGTGCGGCGGGGGCGGGTTGTTGTTGTGGGGGGGGGGATTGTGGGGTGTTCGGTTTTGTATCATCTTGCGCGGGCGGGGTGCGGGGATGCGCTGTTGCTGGAACGGGCGGAGTTGACTTCGGGTGCGACCTGGCACGCGGCGGGGAATGTTCACAATCAGCATCACCATCCGAATATGTCGCTGCTGCAAACTTATTCGCTGGATTTGTACGAGGGCTTGCGGGCAGAGGCGGGGCGGGATGTCGGCGCGCGGATTGTCGGCGGGTTTTTTCTGGCGCAAACGCGGGCGCGGATGGAGGAATACAAATATCTGGCCGGCAAGTTTCGGGGGTTGGGAATGCCTTATGAATTGGTTTCGCCGGCGGAGATTAAGGCGGGGATGCCGATGGTTAATGTAGACGGTTTGCAAGGCGGGGCTTGGGATCCGCACGAGGGGTATGTTGACCCGTATTCGGTGGCGACTGCCTTGGCGGCGGCGGCGAAAAAACTCGGGGCGGATGTTGTTTGCGGTGCGCGGGTTTCGGAGATTCGCGCTTTGCCGCGCGGGGGCTGGCTCTTGCGGACGGCGGACGGCGGCGAGTACGAATGCGAGACGGTGGTTAATGCCGCCGGCTACTGGGCGAACGAAGTCGCCGGGATGATTGGCGCGCGGCTGCCCGTCGTCAATATGGAGCATCAGTATCTGGTCACGGAAGACATTGCGGAAGTTTCGGCGCTGGCCGAAGGCGGCGGGCATTTGCCGATGCTGCGCGACACCGACGCGGGTTTTTACATGCGGCAGGAAGGGCAGGGACTGCTTGCCGGGGCGTGGGAGAAAGATTGCCGAATGGCCTGGGGCGGGAAGCCGGCGCCCTGGGATTTCGGGCGGGAGCTGTTTGCGGACGATTTGGGGCGGATGAGCGCGCACTTGGAAGCGGCTTGCTTTCGCGTTCCGGCGATGGGGCGTGCGGGGGTGAAGCGGGTGGTGAATGGCGCGATTTCGTTTTCGCCGGACGGAATGCCGTTGCTGGGACCGTTGCCGGGGGCGCCGGGCTTTTTTGCCGCCTGCGGTTTTTTGAGCGGGATATCGCAAGGCGGCGGCGCGGGTTTGGCGGCGGCGCAATGGATATTGGAAGGCGCGCCGGAGATGGATTTGGGGTTTATTGATGTGGCGCGTTTTGGCGACTGGACGACGGGGGAATTTGCGCGGGCGCGGGTTTGCGAGATTTTTCCGAAGCGGTATGAGATTTTGCGCCCGCAAATGGAGCGCGCGCAGGGGCGGGGTTTGCGCAAGACGCCGATTTACGATGAACTGCAAAAGCGCGGGGCGGTGATGGGGCAGGTTTACGGCTGGGAACGCCCGCTTTGGTATGCGCGGGAATGCGACGGGGACGCTGCGGATTGCCCGGATTTTTCGCGGCCGAATTGGTGGGAGACCGTCGGGGAGGAAGCGCGGGCGATTCATACTTCCGCCGGGCTTTTGGAGTTGTCGTCCTATGCGAAGTTTATGGTGGAGGGGGCGGACGCTGCGGCGTTTTTGGACGGGGTGCTGAGCAACCGTCTGCCCGCCGTCGGGGGGATGCGGCTGGCGCTAATGCTGGGAGAGGAGGGGGGGATTGTCGGGGATGTCGTCGTCGTGCGGCTGGCGGCGGATGCGTTTTATCTGGTCGGGGCGAGTTTGGCGGAGGGGATTTACTTGCGCTGGCTGCGGCGGAATCTGCGCGGTTTTTCGGCGGAGGTGCGGACGGTTTCGGGCGAGTATGCGGCGCTTGCGGTGGCGGGACCGGCAAGTCGCGCGGTTTTGGAGTGCGCGACGGGGGGCGGGGATTTTTCGTCTGCGGGGTTTCCGTTTATGCAATGGCGGACGGTGTGCGTCGGGGGGGTGGACTGTCTGGCGTTGCGGGTTTCGTATTCGGGGGAATTGGGATGGGAATTGCATTGCCCGATGGAGCGGGAGGGGGATGTTTTCGCCGCGGTGTGGCGTTGCGGGAAGGAGCGGGGTTTGCGCTTGGCGGGCAGCCGTGCGCTTTCGCATTTGCGTTTGGAAAAGGGATACCGCGTTTGGGGCGCGGACATCACCCGCGAAATCACTCCGGCGGCGGCGGGAATGGAAATGTTTTGCCGTGCGGAAAAGGGGGAGTTTGTCGGGCGCGACGCTTTTTTGCGCGAGCGCGAAAGCCCGCCGAAGAAGCGGCTGGTTACCGTTACTTATGCTCCCGATGCGGATAATCCCGCCGGGTGCTGGGGGAGTGAACCGGTTTTTGCCGCCGGCGGCGAATGCGCCGGCTATGCGACTTCGGGCGGCTTTGGCTGGCGCGTCGGGAAGGGACTCGCCGTCGCGTGGCTGGACGTCGGACATTGCGCTCCGGGGTCGGAACTGGAGATTCAGATTCTCGGCAAGCGCGTTTCGGCGACGGTCGCCGAGGATCCGCTTTTTGACGCGGACGGGGGGAGAATGCGGGGATGACTGTTTGCCGGATTGCGAAATTTAACCGCTTCCGTTAACTGTTACAATTGCGGCGATGGTGCAACTGCTGGAATTTGAACGGGGGCTGGAGCCGCTGGAAGCAGAGATTAAAACGCTTTCCCTTTCCGAAGACGCCGGCGCGGACGAAATCGTCAAGCAGATGCGGGCGCTGCGCAAAAAGCGCGACGCAATGCTGGGGCGGCTTTACGGCAACCTGACCGACTGGCAAACCTGCCAGGTCGCACGGCATCCGGCGCGTCCGCAGGCGCTGGACTACATTCGCGCGCTCTTCACCGACTTCACCGAACTCCGCGGCGACCGCGCCTACGGCGACGACGCCGCCGTCGTCGCCGGGCTGGGGAAACTGGGGGACAAGCCCGCCGTCATACTCGGCCAACAAAAAGGGCGCGACACCGCGGAAAAAATCCGCCGCAACTTCGGAATGCCCGGACCCGAAGGATACCGCAAAGCGATGCGGATGATGGACCTCGCCGACAAGTTTTCGCTGCCGCTGATTGCGTTCGTGGACACTCCCGGCGCATACCCCGGCATCGGCGCCGAAGAACGCGGGCAGGCGGGCGCCATCGGGCAATGCCTCTACCGCGCCGCGACAATGCGCGCGCCGGGACTGACGGTCGTCGTCGGCGAAGGCGGCTCCGGCGGCGCGCTGGCGCTGGCCGCGGGGGACTACATCGGAATGCTGCGGCACGCCGTCTATTCCGTCATCTCGCCCGAAGGGTGCGCCTCCATACTCTGGAAGGAAGCCGCGCGCGCCGCCGACGCCGCCGAAATGCTGGGGCTGACCGCGGCAAAACTCAAAAAGCGGCTGCTGATTGACGAAGTCATCGCCGAACCGCCGGGCGGCGCGCACCGCGATTCCGCCGCCGCCATCGCCGCCGTCGGGGCTGCTTTGGAAAAGGCGCTGGCGCAACTGGAACGGCTGGAAACGGGACTGTTGCTGGAAAAGCGCGCGCGGAGGTGGCGTGAATATGGCGAGTATTCGGAAAAGGGGAAGTAACGCGCGGGGGGGTTGCGGGGTTGCTCAATTGGTTGTCGGTGAAGAGTTCCCCCCCCCCGCCTCCCCCATCAAAGATGGGGGGGGGGTTGACAGTCCCCCCGTTGGAGGTGGGAGGGTTGACAGTTTCCCTGTTGGAGATGGGAAAGGAAAACTCCGGGGGGGTGGAGGGTGTTCGTTAACTTCGGCGACACCCCGTCATTCCCGCGAAAGCGGGAATCCATACGGTCTTTGCTTTTTCCGATGGATTGCGGACTGCGGAAGATTTGGCTTTTTCCTTGGCTCAGTATGGATTCCCGCTTTCGCGGGAATGACGGGGGCGAGGTCGCATTCCACCCCCCCGGAGTTTGCCGTCCCCATCTGGCGATGGGGACGGCACACTCCGACCCCCCCCCCGCAAGCGGCGGGGGGTATAGTTAAGCAGCCGACAGAGCGGGCGTCCGCGCCCGCTCATACTTAGAGTCGGCGTGGACGCCCCCCGCTTTCGCCGGAGGCAGACTCTTGTCATTCCCGC
>JAHRAH010000118.1 GCA_020027345.1 Gammaproteobacteria bacterium
CGCAACGCTTTCGTTGCCCGGGTGGTGTTCAACTACAACCGCACGCGGCTGAAATGCCTAAACCGGCAAACCCCCCTCCAATGCCTGCACAACCAAACGAACACGAACACTTTCGCGGGAATGACAATTGATTTTTCAAAGTCGGCGACGGCGACAGCGGGAAAATCACCGCCGCCTTCCGATTGCAGCATTCCAAAAAATCCCGCCCCCGGCGCGACAGTTGCAGTCACAGTAGTCGTCGTCTCGGTAACCGTCAAATTGCCGACAGTCACCGTCCGCGGGACAAGATCCAACTCGCCGCTCGCTGCGTCATAAGGCGGAGAACCGCCGCCGACATAACGCGGGAAAACCCATCCGTGCGTGTTGCGCTCCCCCGTAAACACCGCCATTCCGTTCACCGCCGTCACCGTCTGCTCCACCGGCGAAAGCCATATCAACCTGTTCGGGTTTGCTTCCCCGAAGACTCTCCTCGCCGTCGCCGTAATATTCCCCTCATAAACCGTAACGCCGCTGAACCCGGTGGTAACAGTGTTGGTAACAGTCATAATTCGCAAGGAAAACAAAGTAACCGACGCCGTCAAAAATACATCGGCGACACCGAGATGCGAATCGCGCGCGCGAACGGTTGTCGTGAATCGTCCCGCATTTGCCGCATCCGCGATAATCAAAACGGTGTCATTGACAAAAGAAAAACCGTTTGCCGCGCCCGCAAAATCCGGATTTCCCGGATTGTCCCCGCCCGATATTGCGACGGTGCCGATAGTCACCGCTTCCGTAGTCATCAAAAGCGAAAACAAAGGCGTCCCGGCAAAAAAGATGGAAGCGCAATCCGCGCTAACGCCGCTAACGCCGCTAACGCCGCTACCGCTCGCGGCTTGCCCCGCGCCGCAGCCGACGGTTTGCCCGCCGACAATCGCGCGCGCCCCGGCAACGACGGAAAGCGCCAGCGCAGCGCCCGAATCCACAATGGAAACCCCGCCTTCATGCAAAGTTATTTTTGTCTCGGATGCGCCGATATCCCACGAAAAACGCGTTCCCAATAGTCGCAAAATAACACCGGGCATTATTACCGTTTGCAGTCGGTCATTGCCGAATCGTTCAAACTCTCCGTCGCCGGCGATTACATTAAGAACGCGCGCGGTTTGCAAAATAGCGACAGTGCTGGTTGCATTTAATGTCAGATTCCATCCGCCCCCCTGTTGACGGAAAAATGCCTCGTTGCCGCTTGCGCCGGTTGTAATGCTCACATCGGAAATCAGCGGAAAGTTGTAATTAATAGGAGTTGTCGCCGCGGCGATTGTGACAGTGCCGACATTCACTCGCAAATTGGACGAAACCAAAACCGCAGCAAATTCCGAACCTCCAACACCCGCGCGGGATATGCGCTGCGAATATTCCCGGCGCGCAGAATCGTAAAAATGCAAGCGCGGATTAAAACCCCCCGCTTTTTCCGCGCCCGCAGACGCTTCGCCGAAAGTGTGCGTATACGAAAAACTCCCGCCAAAGTCGCCGCTGTCCTCGTCATATTCCGCTTCCACAAAAACCCCGCCGCCGGGCGACAAACGCAAACCATAACGAAAACCCTCGTCATCCCCGTCCCCGCGTTCGCCTTCCCAACGGTAATATCCCCCGCGCAAAGCCGCCCATTCCAACCCCGGCGCGCGCAAATACAAATCCGCGTCAAAACCCTCGCGCGTGTAATAAAAGCCGTCCGCCTGCTGTTTGCCGTCGGTTATCCGCCAATAACTGTTCGCCGAAAGTTCGCCGTATTTGTTTTTCCATTCCGCGCCGAACGACCAGCGCCAGAATCCCCCCGCATTTTCATCGCGCTCATAATCCAAAAACGCATTTGCGCCAAAAAGCGAATTTACTTTTATGAACCGCCAAAAAAGCCCAACATTCCCCCCGCGCGCCTTTTCCTCCCCGGCATACCCGCGCAAATGCCATCCGATGACATCGTCTGTTCTTTCGCGCAAACCGCCGATGGTGTCAATGGCAAATTGCCCCTTCCTCCCCCCAAGCGAAGTTTGAAAATCAATGTGCGCTTTCTTAACAAAGTGCAACCGCGAAACCGCAGAATTCCCGTCCGCCCCGATGCCCGGGGAAAAAGGAATGTCCGTATGGATTCCAGCTTTCGCTGGAATGACGGGGGGGGAATGACGGGGGGGCGGGCGGGCGTGTTAATATCGGGGAATGACGGAAGGGGGAAAGCGCATTATTGCCGCCTTGGACTTGCCTTCGCGCGGGGAGGCGTTGCGGTTGGCGGAACGGCTGGCGGGGGCGGTTTCGTTTTTCAAAATCGGGCTGGAACTCTTCGCCGCCGGCGAGGGGCGCGCGCTGCTGGGCGAACTCGCCGGGCGGGGTTTTTCGGTCTTCGCCGATTTGAAGTTGTTTGATGTGCCGGCGACTGTGGGGCGGGCGACGGCGCGGCTGGCCGGCAGCGGCGCGACATTCCTCACCGTTCACGGCAACGACGCGATGATGGAAGCGGCGGCGAAGGAAAAAGGCGATTTGAAGATTCTGGCGGTAACGGCGCTGACGAGTTTGGACGCCGGCGACCTCGCCGATTTGGGTTTTGCCTGCGATGCGCGCGAACTTGTTCTTTCGCGGGCGAAGCGCGCGATGGAATGCGGCTGCGACGGCGTCGTCGCATCCGGTTTGGAAGTCGCGGATTTGCGCGCCGAACTCGGCGGCGGTTTTATAATAGCCGTCCCCGGCGTGCGCCCTATAATTAACCGCGAAGAAAACGGCGACGACCAAAAACGCACGACAACCCCCGCGCGCGCCATCGCCGACGGCTGCGATTATGTCGTCGTCGGCAGGCCGTTGCGCGATGCGGCAAACCCCGGCGAAGCGGCGCGCGCCATCGCCGAAGAAATTGATTCCGCACTGCAAAAAAGAAAACAAAAGTAACCGTGACAAAAAACAAAAAAAGGAAAATCGGCATAACCGAACTCGTCCTGCGCGACGGTCATCAGTCGCTGATAGCGACGCGCATGCGCACCGCCGATATGCTGCCGGTGTGCGGCGAATTAAACGCCGCCGGTTTTTGGTCGCTGGAAGCGTGGGGCGGCGCGACATTTGACGCCTGCGTGCGCTTTTTGCGCGAGGACCCCTGGCGGCGGCTGCAAAGTTTGCGGCGCGCGTTGCCGGGCGCGAAAATACAAATGCTTCTTCGCGGGCGCAATCTGCTGGGCTACCGCCCCTACGCCGCCGATGTGATAAACGCTTTCGTCGCGCGGGCGGCGGAAAACGGCGTTGATGTCTTTCGCGTTTTTGACGCGATGAATGATTTTGAAAACATGAGCGGCGCGATTGCCGCAATAAAAAAAGCGGGCAAGCACGCGCAGGGCGCGGTCTGCTACACGACGAGCCCGGTGCATAGCGTTAAGGATTTCACTTCGCTTGCGCGAAAGTTCGCAAACGCCGGCTGCGACAGCATTGCGATAAAGGACATGTCCGGAATAATGACGCCGGAATCGTGCGCGGAATTGACCGCGGCATTAAAGCGCGAGACGGGTTTGCCTTTGCATATTCACAGCCACGCGACTTCGGGGCTGGCGCCGCTTTGCATGCTGCGCGCGGCGGAATCCGGCGCCGATATTTTGGACACGGCGATATCCTCCTTCGCCGGCGGCGCTTCGCATCCGGCGACGGAAACAATAATAGCGATGCTCGCCGAACGCGGCGATTTTGACATTGGCGAATTAAACAATCCGGCGCGGCTCGCAAAAATAGCCGCGCATTTTCGCGAAGCGAGAAAGAAATACCGCCGCTTTGAAAGCGAATTCGCCGTCGGCGATCCGAATGTCATCGCGCATCATGTTCCGGGCGGGATGATTTCCAACCTCAGCAATCAATTGCGCGACCAGCGCGCGCTGCACCGCATCGGCGAAGTGTTGGAAGAAATACCGCGCGTGCGCGCCGACCTCGGCTATCCGCCGCTGGTAACGCCGACTTCGCAAATCGTCGCCGCGCAGGCGGTGCTGAACACGCTCACCGGCGGGCGCTACAACACCGTCGCCAACGAAGTGAAAAACTATTTTACCGGGCATTACGGAAAAATACCGGGGAAAGTAAACGCCGAAGTGCGCAGGAAAGCAGTCGGCGACGCGCCCTTTTCGCCGCCGCCGGCGGACAAGGCGGAAATGGAACGGCTGCGCGCGGAAATAGGCAACCTCGCGCAAAACGACGACGATGTTTTGACTTACGCGATGTTTCCCGAAATCGGAAAAACATTTTTGCAGGAGCGCGCCGCCGGGCAACTGACGCCCGAACCGCTGGAAACGGAAGCGGAAAAAACCGGCGGCGAAAGCGCGCGCTGGGCGCCTTCGGAGTTTTCCGTGACCGTCCACGGCGAAACTTACAACATTTGCATAACCGGAGTCGGGCAGCCGGCGAAAACGCGCAGGCCGTTGTATCTGACAATTGACGGCGTCCCCGAAGAAGCGCTGGTGGACACGCTGCGCGAATTCCCCGGCGCAAAAAGCGAAGCGCCGGCGGAAGAGGAAACCGAAAACAAAACCGCGGGCGCGCGCCGCCCCCGCCCGCAAAAGCCGGGCGACATTACAACGGCGATGCCGGGGACTGTGGCGGCGGTGCCGGTGAAAGTCGGCGACAAAGTGCAAGCCGGCGACGCCGTGATGATAGTGGAAGCAATGAAAATGGAAACCGAAATTCAATCGCCGGTGGCGGGCACCGTCGTCGCCATTCTCGCGGGCAAGGGCGACGCTGTGACTCCGGATGAAGTTTTGGTGATGATTGGGGATTAATTCGTTGCGGCGTTTGCGCCGCTTTTAATTAATTTGCTGGATTCCCGCCTTTTAACAGGTGTGCGGGAATGACGCTTTTGCCTTTGGCGAAATTTGCTAGATTCCCGCTTTTTAACAGGTGGGCGGGAATGACGCCTTTGCCTTTGGCAGAATTTGCTGGATTCCCGCTTTTTAACAGGTGGGCGGGAATGACGCTTTTGCCTTGGGCGAAATTTGCTAGATTCCCGCCTTTTAACAGGCGTGCGGGAATGACGCTTTTGCCTTTGGCGGAATTTGCTGGATTCCCGCCTTTTAACAGGTGTGCGGGAATGACGCTTTCGCCTTGGGTGAAGTTTGTCAGACGACGCTTAGGTTGGGGGTTTTGGGGGGTTCTTTTTCGGCGGGGGGTTCGCGGGGGGATTCCGGGGCGTCGGCGGCGGCGTTGGGGGAGAAGAAGATTCCCCTGCCCTCGTCGCCGTCAAAGATGGCGAGGACATCTTCCATCGCCAGAACGATTTCGCGCGTTTCGCCGCCGGAAAAGCGGGCGGCGAAGGAGACGGCTTCGTCGTTTATCAGCAGTCCGCGCACGGCTTCGGGCGATATGTTAAAAACGATTTTTCCCTCGCGGGCGAGTTTGG
>JAHRAH010000125.1 GCA_020027345.1 Gammaproteobacteria bacterium
CGCGCCAGTGGATTGCGCCGTTCAGCGACCATTTGCGTCCGGGACGCCAACCCGCGCGCAAACGCGCGCCGGGTTCGTCGCGATGGTAACGGTTGTTGCCGTCAAAAAAACGGCGCCAATCCAAGAGTAGCGCCGCTTCCGCAGTCGGGGACGGCCGCCATTCGGGTCCGAAAAAAAGCGCGGCGTTGGAACTGTCAAAATTGCTTGTTCGGTATTCGGTGCGGGAAATGTCGCCGCCCGCAAGCAGCCGCCAATGTTTGGAAAGCGGAAAGTAATAATCGCCGCCGGCGGAAAAAACAAAGCCCGCGCCGGATTCGCGCGGGGGGTCGTCGTTCAAGCGAAAAGGGAGACCGTTGATGACGACGGTGTCGGTGTCGTCGCTGGCGTTGAGATTGGAATCGGGGGCGATTGCGAAATCAAAATGCGCGCGCCACCGCCGCCTTGCGCGAATGGCGGAAAGAAATCGGCGAATGTTTTGCGCCATCGCCGGGGGGATGTCCCCCGCCAAAACGCGTTCAAATTGTTCTTGGGATAATGCATCGTCCCCCTTCAAAAAAAAGGCGCGCGCGAGTTCCAATCGCACTCTTGTCAATTCCGGTCGGTCGTTAAGAATGCCGCGAAAGGCGGCGACGGCTTCGGCGAAAAAGTTGTTTTTTGTTTTTGCGTTTTTTGTTTTTTTGCCCGCGCCGATTGCGGAGATGCCGGTGAGAAAAAGAATGTCGGTCTGGTCGGGATGCGCGCCGGCGAGCGGGCGCAATATTTCCAATGCGCCGCCGAAGTCGTTGCCGTGATACAACTCGCGCGCGCGTTGCACGAGTGGGTCGGAGGACAGATGCGAGTCGGCGTTTGCGGGGCAGATGAGTGTCAAAACGCAAATGGTGATGATGATTGCGCGGAGGAAGGATTCCCCCCCCCAGCCCCCCCCATCGGAGATGGGGGGGGGTTAATTTGTTTTGAGAGTCCCCCCAGCCCCCCCAACAAGTTGGGGGGTGGGGGGATTTGGCGGTTTTCGCGGGATTGTATGGATTCCAGCTTTCGCTGGAATGACGGGGTGGTGGAATGACGGGGGGTTGCTGACGGTTGCGGGTGCATTTCACTTTTTCCACTTCCTCCAATTCCTCCGCTTTCTCCACCCCCCCGGAGTTTGTCGTCCCCATCTGCCTATGGGGACGCCAAACTCCGACCCCCCCCCGCAAGCGGCGGGGGGTATAGAATTTTGCTTTTCCGCCGGCTCGGTATGGATTCCAGCTTTCGCTGGAATGACGGGGGGGGGAATGACGGGGGGGGATGACGGGGGGGAGTGTGCGGCGGTTAGCAAGCCGGGTTGCCGGGTGTTAAGTATGCGCCGAAAACGCCGAGGTAATCATAACGGGTTACGCCTTCACTCGCCGCGCCGCCGAAAGTTCCGCCGACGGAGCCGGGACAACCGCTGCCGGCGCCGAAGAATTGCCCGCCCCATTTGCCGGTTTGGAATGTGAGCCCGGTGCCGCTGCCGCCGGTGTCGCCGGTGAAAAAGCCGTTGTTGTCGTCGCCGATATTCGCACTTTGCAATTCCACGACAATGTCCGAGGAATTAATGCCGGGGCCGGCGATATTAAATACGCTTCCCGAAATGACTCCGCGGTTTGCGGCGTTGCCGAAGTTTGCCGTAAGCGCGACATCGGCGTCAAAATATCCGCCGCTGTCGTCGGACCCCGCATACACGCCGAGGGCGTCGCCGTTGTATTCCGCGCTGCCGGTGAGCGCCGCGATATTGGCTTGCGCATATCCGGCATTGCCGCCGACAAAAGCGCCCGCCGATTCAACTTGATTGGTGTCGCCGCGGACAAACAACCAAATGCCCCCGGCGAGATAATCGGAATCTCCGGCGCCGTTGTAATCGGTGTATGCCTCAACATGCAGCGTTCCGGGGACGGTGTTGAGCGTAACGGGCTTGGACATTTCCGCGCCGTAAAAACGCGCGCCGGCCGGATTGATATCACGCCGCACATCGTCGTGCGTGACCGTCCATGCTCCGCTGCTGCTGTTGGTTTGCGTCAAGCGAAAACGCAGCCGTCCCTCTTCCGACACGCCCGTGATTTCGCCGTCAACTTCGTCTGTTGTCGGGTTGCCGGCGGCGCCGGTGTTGCGGTTTGACGACTGCGTGACGCTGCCGGCGTTGGGCGTGCTCGTCGTCGCATCCTGGGCTTTTTCCGACGCCGTGTTGAGAAGCGGCATGAGTTGCGCGCGCTCCGTCATGGGCGCGGCAGGGGAGTTTCCGTTTCCGCCGCCGCCGCCGCCGCAGGCGGTGAGGAGGAAGCAGGCGCAGAGGGCGGCAGTCGCCGTTGCGCAGTTTTTGATGATTTCGTTTTTGACCATTGCGGTTTTCCCCGGTTGTTTGAGTGTTGTCCTTTCCGGCGCAGAACGCCGGGCCGACTCAAACATGCATGGTCTTGTATGCCCCGCCTATTTCCCTGGGATGGCTGCAGACCGTCCCATTTTGTCGGGTGTTATATTCAGCAGGCAACCCGACAGGGCAGCCATGCATGTTTGAGTGGGGGGATGATAGCATATTTTTAATTTGCTGGATTCCCGCTTTTTAATAGGAGTGCGGGAATGACGCGATTCGGATTCCCGCTTTTTTGGTGGGGTGCGGGAATGACAAAGTCCACCCCCCCGGAGTTTGCCGTCCCCATCTGGCGATGGGGACGACAAACTTCGACCCCCCCCCGCAAGCGGCGGGGGGTATAATTGGGGGATGGCGAAAACTTCCGGGGAGACATTGTCCGCCGCATCGTCCGCATCGTCCGCTGCGTCGTCTGTTGCGCCGTCCGCTGTTGGGGGGGGGGATACGGCGAAAGTGCGGGGGGACAATTCGGGGAAGGGGCGCGGGAAGGATTCGGCGGGGCGCGGGGACAATTCGGGGGAGGCGCGCGGGAAGTCGGGCGGGTTTTTTCGGGGGGTGGTTCGGGTTTTGGTTTTTTTGGTTTTGCTGGTTGCGGCGGCGGCGGGGGGGGGGTATTACTTTCGGGCGGAACTGCCTTTGGATATGTTGCCGCTGCCGGCGGAGGTTTTGGCGTTTTTGGATGCGGGGGACTCTTTGACGGCGAGGGACGGGGACGGTGGTGCTGTCGGTGTTGTCGTCGGGGACTCTGGTGTTGACGATTCGGGGGGGACGGTGTCGGTGTTGGTGACGGAGGGGGACTCTCGTTCTCGTTCGGGGACTGTTGGGACTGTTGGCGATTTGGGGGACGGGGAGGGGGTGCTGGATTCCCGCTTTCGCGGGAATGACAAGGGTAGGGATGACAAGGGTAGGGATGACGAGCGGCTGGATGGGTTGCATCGGCAGTTGGATGGGTTGGAGCGGCGGTTGGGGGCGTTGGAAAAGCGGGTGGCGGCTGTGGCGGAGAGTGGCGGGGGAGGGGACTCTGCGCCGGCGGTGATGCAGTTGCAGTTTATAGATTTGGCGCTGCGGGCGACGGGGAATTCGGGGGCGGCTGCTGCTGCTTTGGATTCGCTTGCGGATGCCGCCGGGGACGAAGCGCGGGGACGGTTGCTGCGGGCGGAAGCGCGGCGGTTGCGGAAGATGCCGGAGCGCAAACGGATAACGGATTCCATCGGCAAACTGCGCGAACTTCTGGCGGAGACGGATGACATTCCCGCGCCTTTGCCGTCGCCGGGGGACGGGGCTGCGGGGTTTTTCCGGGAGTTGTTAAAAGTGCAAAAGCTGAGCGAGGGGAAAACGCGCGCCGCCGGTTTGGACGCTTCGCTGGAACGGATGGAGTTGCTTATTCTCGCCGGGCGGCGGGGGGAGTATTTGCGGGAACTCTCGGCGGCGGCGGAACACTGGCGGCGGACGGGGACGGCGGCGGACGACGGCAACATCGCGCTTTTGTTTTCGCGGCTGGAAGAGATTGGCGCGCCGCGGTATCGTCTGGGGACGGTTGCGGCGGGGACGGGGGCGTAGGAATGGGGGTCTGGTTAAAACTTGCGCTGGCGGCGGTTTTGCTGGCGGGGATTGTTGGCGGGGCGCAGTTGTATTTGAGCGATCCGGTGCTGCTGCGTTACGGGGAGTGGCAGGCGGAACCGTCGGCGGCGGTTGTTTTGGCGATGGCGGTTGCGGCTTTGGCATTGCTGGTTGTCGCGGTGCAGTTGGTTTCGCTGTTGTTGTTTTTTCCTTCGCGGGTTGCGGGCTGGCGGCGGCGGCGGGCGGAGGAGCGGCGGTTGACGGCGCAGACGGATGTTTTGCGGGCGTTGATTTTGGAGGACAAGCGGACGGCGTTGAAGGGTTTCGCGCGGCTGGCGGAAGAGGGCGGCGGGGGGGGGGACTCTTCGGTTTACGCTGCGCATGCGGCGCGGCTGGCGGGAGGGGACGCCGGCAAGCGTGATGACTTCTTGCGGCGGGCTTCGCGGGCGGATGCGGGGGGGGAGAATGGCGCGGTTGTCGCACTGGCGCAGGCGCGGCTGGCGTATCACAGCGGGCGGCAGACGGAAGCGCAGACACTGTTGGAACAAGCGGCGGCGGGGAAGAACGCGCCGCCGGCGATGTTGCGTTCGTTGTTTAAGATTTGCGAGGCGCGGGGGGACTGGCGGCGGGCGCTGACGGCGCTTTACCGTTTGCGGGAGGCGGCGCCCTCGGCGGAGCTGGAGGAGACGACGAAGCGGGCGGCCTTTGCGGCGCTGGCGGGGGCGGAGACGACGGCGGCGGCGGGGGATGTTTGGCGGGAGAGTTTGCGCGAGGGCGAACGGAAAAACACGGCGTTTATGGCGGAATACGCGCGCGCAATGCACCGGCTGGGCGATGAAAAAAATGCCGGGGAGATTCTGGCGAAGGCGTTGAAATCGGCGCAACCGTCGCCGGAGGTGTTTTTTGCGGCGGCGCAGCTGGGGGGGACTGCGCTTTGCGAATCGGCTTTTGCGGCGGGTCAAAACCGCGCGAATATGGAAGAGGGGCGGGCGTATCTGCCGGCGATGGGGGAGATCGCCGAGCGGCTGGGCTACTGGGGGAAGGCGCGGCGGTATTATCAAATGGCGAATGCCGTTTTTGCGGGGAGCTGCGCGCGGGCGCTGGCGGATATTGAACGCAAAGCGGCGGAAGGCGAAAAGGGCGGGGCGGAAAAAAATAATGTATAATGCGCGCGCAGGATATTTTGTGATTCCGCATTCGGTTGTTTTTGTTTTTGCGCGGGCGCGCGGCGCGGGGGTTTGCGGCGGGGTTTGGCGATGAACGCGACTGTGGCGAATGCGAAAAAGGTGAACGGGGACGCTGTTGCGGCGGTTGCGGAAGCGGCGGTTACGATGCATACCAATGGGTTGATTCGGATGCCGTTGCCGGCGGGGTTGCCGGATTTTGACGACACTCTGCGGCGGCACAAGACACCGTTGGTGCGGCGGCGGGTGGAAGTTTTGCAGATTAACATCGGCAAACGCTGCGACCTGGCCTGCCATCATTGCCATGTGGAAGCGGGGCCGAAGCGCACCGAAAATATGGAAGAGAAAACGGTGGAGCGCGTTATCTCGCTTTTGCGGGAGGCGCCGGAAGTGGGGATTGTGGACATCACCGGGGGCGCGCCGGAACTGAACCCGCATTTTCGGCGGCTGGTTTCGGCGGCGCGGGCGATGGGGAAGACGGTGTATGACCGCAGCAATCTGACGGTGTTTTACGAGCCCGGGCAGGAGGACACGCCGGAGTTTCTGGCGCGGGAGGGGACTGTTGTCGTCGCTTCTTTGCCGTGTTACACGCCGGATAATGTGGAGGCGCAGCGGGGCAAGGGGGTTTTTGCGAAAAGCGTTCGCGCGCTGCGAAAACTGAACGAACTCGGCTACGGCAAGCCGGGCGGATTGGTTTTGAATTTGGTATACAACCCCGTGGGGGCGAATCTGCCGCCGCCGCAAAAGCAGTTGGAAGAGGACTACCGCCGCGAACTGCGCGAGCATTTGGGAATTGAATTCACGGCGCTTTTTACCATCACAAATATGCCGATAAAACGGTATCTGCATTTTCTGCGCCGCGAAGAGCGGCTGGAAGAATACCTGCGGCTGCTGGTGGAAAACTTTAACGCGCAGGTTACGCGCAATGTGATGTGCGGGAATATGCTTTCGGTGGGGTGGGACGGCAAATTGTACGACTGCGATTTTAACCAGATGCTGGAAATCCCGCTGAACAACAAGCCGCGCACGCTTTGGGACATATCGTCCATCGCCGATACCCCGCGCGGGATTGCGACGGACAACCACTGTTACGGATGCACGGCCGGCGCCGGTTCTTCTTGCGGCGGCGCGCTGAGCGATTAGAACGATTGCGATTGCATCGTCGCCGTCAAGCCGAAAAGAAAACGGCAAGACGGTAAAAAAGAACGGCTGAAAAAAATGCTTGCCGTAATTGGGGGTTCGGGTTTTTATGCGATGGACGGGGTGCGCGCGCTCGGCGAGGAGAATGTGCGAACGCCATTCGGCGAACCGTCGGCGCCGGTTGCGGTTTTGGAAGTCGGCGGGGGGGGGAAAGCGCTTTTTTTGCCGCGGCACGGGGCCGGTCACCGTTATTTGCCTTCGGAGATTAATTACCGCGCGAATATCTGGGCGCTGAAATCGCTGGGCGCGCGGCAGGTCGTCGCGGTTTCCGCCGCCGGGAGTTTGCGCGCGGAAATCGCGCCGGGGGAATTTGTTTTGCCCTCGCAGTATTTTGACAACACAAAAGGAATCCGCGCGCGCACTTTTTTCGGCGGGGGACTGATAGCGCATGTTTCCACGGCGGAATCTTCCTGCGCCGTCTTGCGCGGCGCGCTCGCCGATGCGGCGAAAGATGCGGGCGCAAAAATACACTGCGAAAAAACTTATGCTTGCGTGGAAGGTCCGCGATTGGGAACGCGCGCGGAAAGTTTCTTTTTGCGCGATGCGGCGGGGGCGGATGTCGTCGGAATGACAAATATTCCGGAGGCCTTTCTGGCGCGCGAGGCGCAGTTGTGCTACGCCACGCTCGCCGTCGTTACCGATTACGATTGCTGGCTGGACGACCCTTCGCAGCATGTTACGACGCAAAAAGTGATTGAGCGATTTGGGACGAGCATCGCAAAGGCGAAGGAGATAGTCGGGCGGGTTTTGGCTTCGCCGCCGCCGCCGGACGAAAACCACCGCCGCGCATTGGCGGAAGCAGTCCTCACGCCGCCGGAGATGCAAAGCGGGGAGCATAGGGAATTGCTGGCGGTTTTGCAAAGTTAATTTGCTGGATTCCCGCCTTTTAATAGGAGTGCGGGAATGACGCGTTTCCCCCCCCAACCCCCCCCAACGGAGATGGGGGGGGGGTTAAATTGGTTTGCGCTTTTAATAATTGGGGGTAATGCTGGAATGGTATTGACGGGGGGATTTTTTGCGTGATAGAATTTGCGGCGATGATGGCGGGGACGGGGGTGTCGTTGTTGCCGTTACCGTTGCTTTCGGGGGAGGATTCCGTTATGGTTAAGAGTGTTGTTCAGTTGAAGAAGGATGCCGCTGATTTGCGGGGGCGGTGGGGGGACGATCCTCGTTGGGAGGGGGTGCGGCGGGCTTATTCGGCCGAGGAGGTTGTGCGGTTGCAGGGGACTGTTCGGGTGGAGCATTCGCTTGCCCGGCGGGGGGCGGAGCGGCTTTGGGCTATGTTGCATGAGGGCGACGGTGGCGACGGCAACGGTTATGTTAATGCGCTGGGGGCTTTGACGGGGAATCAGGCGATGCAGCAGGCGAAGGCGGGGTTGCGGGCGGTTTATTTGTCCGGCTGGCAGGTGGCGGCGGACGCTAATCTGGCGGGGGAGATGTATCCGGATCAGTCGTTGTATCCGGCGGACAGTGTTCCTTCGGTGGTGCGGCGCATCAACAACTGTCTCTTGCGGGCGGATAAAATCGCGAGTTTGGACGGGGACGAGGGCGTGGAGGATTGGCTGCTGCCGATAGTCGCGGACGCCGAGGCGGGGTTTGGGGGAGTGTTGAACGCTTTTGAACTGATGAAGGCGCTGATAGAAGCGGGGGCGGCGGCGGCGCATTTTGAGGATCAACTTGCGTCGGCGAAAAAATGCGGGCACATGGGGGGGAAGGTTTTGGTGCCGACGCGGGAGGCGGTGGCGAAACTTGCGGCGGCGCGTTTGGGCGCGGATGTTTTTGATGTGCCGACGGTGTTGATAGCGCGGACGGACGCGAATGCGGCGAGTTTGCTGACTTCGGACGCCGACCCCTACGACGCGCCTTTTATTTTGGAAGGGCGGACGGAAGAGGGTTTTTACCGCGTGCGCAACGGTCTGGACGCGGCGGTTCATCGTGCGCTCGCTTATGCGCCGTATTCGGATTTGCTTTGGTGCGAGACGGCAAAGCCGGATTTGGCGGAAGCGCGGGCGTTTGCCGAGGGGGTGCATGCGAAGTTTCCGGGGAAGATGCTGGCGTATAACTGTTCGCCTTCGTTTAACTGGCGGCAGAATTTGTCGGACGACGAGATTCGGCGTTTTCAGCGGGAACTGGGGGCGATGGGTTACCGGTTTCAGTTTATTACGCTGGCGGGGTTTCACTCGCTGAATCACGGGATGTTTGATTTGGCGCTGCGCTATCGCGAGGAGGGGATGGCGGCGTATGTTGACTTGCAGGAGCGGGAGTTTGCGGCGGCGGCGAGCGGCTTTACGGCGGCGCGGCATCAGCGCGAAGTGGGGGCGGGGTATTTTGACGCTGTGAGTAATGCCGTGAGCGGTGCTGCTCTTTCGGCGCTTTCGGGTTCTACGGAGGAGGCGCAGTTTGCGGCGGGGGGCGGGGCCGGGGAGTGACGGACGGTTGGGGGGACTGTTGACGGCGGGGGTTGATGGCCGGGGGTGAAATTTTTTTTTGCGGAAAGTGAAAAAGTTGTTGACAAAGGCGATTTTTTCGTGTTAGAATAAGCGGCTAATCCGAAAAATCGTCCAGATTGCAGGAGGGGTACCCGAGCGGTCAAAGGGACCAGACTGTAAATCTGGCGGCTGAGCCTTCGCAGGTTCGAATCCTGCCCCCTCCACCGGCGGGCGGACAAGCGAAGGTTGGCGGGGTTTTTCGGCAAGGCGAGAAAAAGGAAATGCGACGGCGGCGGCACAAAACAAACGACAGGCAAAAGAGCGCGGGCGCAACGCCCGGCGCCGGCGCGCGTCTTGGCGGGTGTAGCTCAATGGCAGAGCGCGAGCCTTCCAAGCTTGATATGAGGGTTCGATTCCCTTCACCCGCTCCGTTGCCGGTTTTGGTTTCCGGCGGGGGAGGAGCGGGGACGGTCGCGCTTGCGCTTTGCGCGCGCCGCCCATGTGGCTCAGTGGTAGAGCACTCCCTTGGTAAGGGAGAGGTCGCCAGTTCAATCCTGGCCATGGGCACCAACGCGGCCGGCGTTTGTCATTCCCGCGAAAGCGGGAATCCAGAGGCGGGCGCGGGTTTGATGGCGACGCTGGCGGCGGTGCTGATGCCAGCGACGGTGCTGGATTCCCGCTTTCGCGGGAATGACAAATTGGGGGCGAATGACAAGTTGGGGGTTTCTGGGGTTTCCCCCCCCCCGCCCCCCCCATCGGAGATGGGGGGGGGGTTAATTGGATTCCTGTCGGGGATGGCGGGGGGGTTGACGACTCACTAAGAGGGAGAGACGGAGATGGCGAAGGAAAAATTTGCGCGGACTAAGCCGCACTTGAATGTGGGGACTGTGGGGCATGTGGACCACGGGAAGACGACGCTGACGGCGGCGCTGACGCTGGCATTGGCGAAGGCGCACGGCGGGGAGGCGCGGGCATACGACCAGATTGACAACGCGCCGGAGGAAAAGGCGCGGGGGATTACCATCAACACTTCGCATGTGGAATACGAGACGGCGAAGCGGCATTACGCGCATGTGGACTGCCCGGGGCACGCGGATTATGTGAAGAACATGATCACCGGTGCGGCGCAGA
>JAHRAH010000164.1 GCA_020027345.1 Gammaproteobacteria bacterium
GCAACGCTTTCGTTGCCCGGGTGGTGTTCAACTACAACCGCACGCGGCTGAAATGCCTAAACCGGCAAACCCCCCTCCAATGCCTGCACAACCAAACGAACACGAACACGAAAGCGGGAATCCATACAATCTTTCCTTTTTCCAATGAATTGCGGACAGCGGAAGATTCATCTTTTCCCCCGCCCCCGTATGGATTCCAGCTTTCGCAGGAATGACGAATTACCGCCAAAAATTCGTATAATCGCCGAATGGAAAGCGCAGCGCAAAACAAAGCCGCCCTGCCGCCGGGCGCGCGCCTGAAACAATACGAGATGGAAACCGTCCTCGGCGTCGGCGGTTTTGGCGTTACTTATCTGGCGCGCGATTGCGATTTGCGCGCGCATTTCGCCGTCAAGGAATACCTGCCAAACGAATTCGCCGTCCGCGAAGGCAAAACCGTCCACCCCAAATCCGCCGCCGCCGAAGACGACTACCGCTGGGGATTGGAGCGCTTTTTGCAGGAAGCGCGCGAACTGGCGAAATTCAAGCACCCGAACATCGTCCGCGTGCATCAGATATTTGAAGCAAACAACACCGCATATATGGTGCTGGATTACGAGGACGGTTTGAATTTGGAAGAATGGCTGCGCGCCCGCCCGGGGAAGCCCGCCGAAAGCGAATTGCGCGCGATTCTCAATCCGCTGTTGAACGCGCTGCATATCGTCCATTCCCGCGATTTGCTGCACCGCGACATCGCCCCGGACAACATCATCATCCGCGCAAGCGGCGAACCGGTGCTGCTGGATTTTGGCGCGGCGCGCGCGGACATCGGCGCCCGCAGCAAAAGCATAAGCGCAGTCGTAAAAGCCGGCTATTCCCCGCCGGAACAATACTCCACCCGCGGCAACCGCGGCGCGCATTCCGACATCTACGCCCTCGCCGCCGTTATGTATCGCGCCGTCACGGGCGCAGCCCCGCCCGAAGGAAGTTTTCGCGGAACCGAAATCATCACCGGCAGCGAAGACCCCCTCCCGCCTTTGCGCGCCGAAGGTTACTCCCCGCAATTTATAAACGCAATAAACGCCGGTTTGCAAATAAACCCCGCAAACCGCCCCCAAACCGTAACCGAATTGCAAACAATCCTCGGCGATTCCACAACATACCCGCAAACCGAAACCCTCCGCCGAGATATGAACACCGGCGAAATCTTGCCACAATCCTCCGCCGCAATGGTAACGCCCGCGCCCGCCCCGTCAAAAGCCGAAGAATCTGCGCCTGCCCAAACAAAGCCGTCTTTTATTAAAGCATACGACCTCAAAGGTGGGGATGCTTTTCGCATTTATCTGGACAAATCGTCCGGAAAGCGCGTGGCAATAAAGGAGTCCCTTTGGGGAGGTGGAACTTTTGCTCTTTGGGGCATCATATTTTTATCCTTAATTTTGGCCATAGTGGCCGGCAATGGCATAGTGGCGTTCGCCTTTTGGCCCATAGGTGTGTCCCTGTGGATGTTTATTAACCACCTGAAGAAGGAAGCGGGCGGATATCTATTTGGCATCATTGTCTTTACGACCATTGCGAACGCAGTGGGGGATTACATCTCCTTCATAGGAGTGTGGGGAAAAGTGATACTCATCGGTGTGTGGAATATATTGGTGTTTTATCCGTTACTTAGGGGAAATTTATTCCGGTGCATGGGCGTTATCGCCAAAGGATACGAGCATGTCGGAACGATAACGGCTCGGTCACAGTCCGGCGCGCTGACACTATATCAACTATGGCAAGAAAAAGAAAAGCAAAGCGGAAATTAACTTGCCGCTCTTTATTCTCGCCCCTAACGGCTTCTGGGCGGCAATCTGCTTTAACTTTCTCCCCGTCATTCCGGCGAAAGCCGGAATCCATACAATTCCGCTAAAAAACGCAAAACCTAAAAACCGGCAAAAACCCCAACGCCCTGCACATTAAAGTCCGAAATGCAACAAAAGGGAAAAAAGGGGGGGGGAAATGTCGTTTTGTTTTGTGGAAAGGATGATTTATGGCGCATCGTCATTTGACGGAAAAGGACCGGGCGGAAATCGGGGCGCTGTTGCGCGAGGGTTTTTCGCGGTCGCACATAGCGCGGCGTCTG
>JAHRAH010000170.1 GCA_020027345.1 Gammaproteobacteria bacterium
GCGGCTTGCGCGAGTTGCTACACACCCACCGCGGCCTGTCCCGCCGCCGCCAAAAAGCCCTCATCGCCCACTTCCTCCTCTCCAAATGCGAGCAAAAAAACAACACGAAATGACACTTAGCCCCTCCAGCGTGGGAACGCATACCCCCCGGCGTCCACGCCGAATTCCATACCCCCCGCCGCTTGCGGGGGGGGGTCGGAGAATTCCCCGACGACAAAGTCGGCGGGGAATTCTCCGGGGGGGTGGGGGGTGTCCGTTACCGTCAGCGACACCCCGTCATTCCCGCGAAAGCGGGAATCCATACGGGCTTTGCTTTTTCCGATGGAGTGCGGACGGCGGAAGATTTGGCTTTTTCGCCGGCCTTGTATGGATTCCCGCTTTCGCGGGAATGACGGGGTGTGGGGCAAGCGGCGGGGGGTATAGTCACGGCGGGGGGGATAGTTAATAAACGGCGGCGGAGGGGCGGCCGGTGTTACAATAGCCGCGCCGCCTGCGCGCCCTCCGCCGAGATTGCCGCCAAACATTGAACAAGAGTTTTTCCCATTGTAGCCGATTTGCGGCGGCGCTTTTTGCCGCTTTGCTTTTTGCCCCGGCGGCGGCGGAGGGACTGCGCATAGAAGCCGACGAAATGCAGGGCGACGGCGCGACCATCTTCGCGCGCGGGAATGTCAAAGCGCAAACGGCGCGCGGGCGGCTTTGCGCCGACCGCCTGCATTACGAGCGCCAAAGCGGGATGGTGCGCGCCTTCGGCAATGTCCGCGCCGAGGGACTCGCCGGCGACGGCGCCGTCGTGAGCGGCGGGAGCGCGACCTACGACACTCTCGCGCGGCGCGGCGAAATGCGCGATTTTCGCGCGTCGTTGACAAACAGCCCGCTGCGCGCCGAAGGCGAAAAACTGCGCTTTTTCGGCGCGACCGTCTCCGCCGACCGGATGACGCTGAGCAGTTGTCCGCCCGAAGACCGCGACTGGCAAATCATTTTGCGGCGCGCGCTCGCCGACCGCGAAGCGGAAACCGTGAGCGGACACGGCGCGCGGCTGGAATGGGAGGGCGTCCCCGTTTTCTGGCTGCCGGTCGGGCACTGGTATTACGGCAAGGGAAAAAAGACCGGCTTTCTCACTCCGCAGGCGTCCTACCGTTCCGACGGTTTGGATTTGGCCGCGCCCTATTACTGGTTTTTGCGCGAGAATATGGACGCGACGACTACGCCGCGCTGGGCGGGCGAACACGGCTTGCTGCTTTCGGGGGAGTTTCGTTATTTGTTCGCGCGGCACCGCGGCGACGCGCTGGCGGAAGCGGCGCCTTTTGAATCGCCCTCGCGCTCGCGGCAGCGCTGGCGGCACGGCTGGCGCGGGGGGAAATGGCGCGCGACCGTGCATGCCGAGAATGTTTCCGACCGCGACTACTTTCTTGATTTCAGCGATTCTGCGGAGGAACTCGGCACCCGTCACCTGCCGCGGGCGGCGCGTTGGGAATGGGAAAGCGGCGGCTGGCGCGCGCTGCTGGCGGCGGAGGATTACAAAGTGTTGCGCCGCGACCGCGCTCCGCCGCACAACATACTGCCGCGGGCGCAACTCGGCCACGACGGCTGGCGCGATTGGGGACGGTGGTCGGCGGACGCCGAACTCGCGAACTTCCGCGCAAACGAAGCGGGGGCGGAAGAAGGCGCGCGGCTTTTTTCGCTGCTGCGGGCGGAGCGGGATTTTCATTTCGGCAGCGCGGCGATTACGCCGGCGGCCGGATTGCATATCAGCCGTTACCGTTTGCGCGGCGGCGGCTCTCCGGCTTTTGCGACGCCCTTCGCCCGCGTGGACGCGCGCCGCCGCTTTCTCTGGCTGAACGCGCCTTTCGGGCTTTCGCCTTTGGACGCGAACTGGCGCGTCGGGTATGTCTTCGCGCCGAAAACGCGGCAGAGCGACGCGCCGCTTTTTGACACCGAACTTTTGCAGTTGAATTCGGCGCGCGTTTTTAATTGGAATCGTTTTGTCGGCGGCGACCGCGCGGCGGACGCGAACTTTCTCGCCTACGGCGCGGAAGTGCGGCGGCGCGGAAAAGGCGGCGAGGAAAAACTCTTCGCCGGGCTCGCGCAGCGTTTTTATTTTCGCGCGCCGCGGATTACGCTGGCTTCGGAAAAATCGCCGCCGCAGCGGGGCTTTGCCAATTTGCTTTTGGACTTTCGCGCGCGCCCGGCGGAAAACCTGCGGCTGGAAGGCGCGGCGGAATGGCGCGCGGCCGACGATTCGCTGGAACGGCTTTACGCCGACGCGCGCGCCGAATTCTCCGGCGGGCGGCTGATGCGCGCCGGCGTTTTGCTGGAAGAAGAAGAAAGCATACTCTGGGGCGCATCGTCGCCGCTCGGCGCGGGGGTTTCCGCCGGCGCTTTTGCGAAGTATTTTCTGGACCGCGACCGATTCGGCGAAGCGTCGGCGGGACTGCTCATCCGCGACGGCTGCGGCTGCTGGGCTTTGTCGCTTTCCGCGACTTCGCTGGCCGAAAGCGGCGGCAAAAACAAAGTGCGGTACAGCATCGGACTCGCGCTCGGCGGGCTGACCGACCTCGGCGCAAGCGGGTATGATGATATTATCGGCAAACTGCGCGATTGATTTTTATCGCGCCGGAAAACGAAAAAACGAAATGACGGCTGCGGCGAAAAAAACAAAAAAAACAAACGAAGCGGACGGCGTTTTTGACGGCGGCTGGTGGGAGGCGGAGGGACCCTTCCGCCTTTTGCACGCCGTCAACCCCCTGCGCCTGCGCGCGCTGCGGGAGACGGCGGGCGAACTCGCCGGAAAAACCCTGCTGGACGCCGGCTGCGGCGGGGGGATATTTTCCGAAGCCGCCGCCGCCGCGGGCGCGCGCGTTTGCGGCGCCGATGTCAACAAAAAAGCGATAGCCGAAGCGCAAGCGCGCGCGAAAAAAAACGGCGCGAACATTGAATACCGCGCATGCGAAACCGGCGCGCTCGTCGGCGAGGGGAAGAGTTACGACATCGCCGTTTGTTTTGAAATGCTGGAACACTGCGAATCGCCGGCGGCGGTCGTCGCCGACATCGGCGCGCTGCTCAAACTCGGCGGCTGGGCGGCTTTTTCCACCATCAACCGCACCGCCTTCGCATCCTTTTTAATGATTGGCGTTTTGGAAAAACTGCTGGCGGCGACGCCGGAGGGCTCGCACAACGCTGCGCAGTTTGTCAAGCCGGAAGAACTCGCGGGCTTTTGCGCCGACGCCGGACTGACGGTGCGCCGCGTCGCCGGTTTGCAGTATTCCTTTTTCGGCAAGCATTTTTATTTGGACGATTCCCGCTTCGCCGCAAACTATTTTCTCTTCGCCCGCCGCGAACGGTGAAAGCCCCCTTTGTCATTCCCGCGAAAGCGGGAATCCAGTTGTCAAAAAAATAATGCTCGCGCTTTTTGATTTTGACGGCACCCTCGCCGACACCGCCGAAGATATGTTGCGCGCGCTCAACCGTTATTTGTCCGCGCGCGAAATGCCGCCGACGGCGCGCGAAAAAGCGATGGGATGCATTTCCGGCGGCGCCCGCGCGCTGCTGCGGCTGGGCGGAATCGGCGAAGGCGAAATGGAAAAAGCGCGCGAAGAATTTTTGCGCCGTTACGAAGAAACGGCTTACGCGCAAACCGTTTTATTCCCCGGCGTTGCCGAAATGCTCGCCGAACTCGGCGTGCAAAACATCCGATGGGGGATAGTCACCAACAAACCGCGGCGTTATTTCGCCCCCATCGCCGAACGGCTGCAACTGCGGAAACTCGGCGCGAGAATAACCGTTTGCGGCGACGAGCAGCCCAAAGTAAAACCCGCCCCCGAAGGATTGCTCGCCGCCGCCGCAAAATGCAAAACGCCGCCGGAAAAATGCTGCTACATCGGCGACGACTGGCGCGACGCCCAAGCGGCGCAAGCGGCAAAAATGCCCTTTCATATCGCCGCCTGGGGATACTGGCAGCACGCCGAAAACCCCAAAGAATGGCAGTCCCTCCCCGCCGCATCCACCGCCGCAACCCCCTCCGCCATCCCCCCCCTCCTCGCCGCTTTCGCGTCATTCCCGCACTCCCGTTAAAAAGCGGAAATCCGGCAAATTCTAATTTGAGCGGGCGGGGATGCCGCTCTTTTTGGCTGCGTTACAACTTCGGAGAGTTGTAACGAGACCGGCGGTTACAACAGCGGCGCGGCTTGGGGGGCGAAGTAGGTTAGGACGGCGCGGGCGCCGGCGCGTTTTATGGATAGGATGGATTCCAGCATTAATTCGCGCAGGGAGTTTTCGTCGCCGCCGGCGAGCAAATGCAGCATCGCGTATTCGCCGGAAACCTGATACGCAAAAACGGGCGCGTCCAAATTGGATGCGGCGTCGCGCACGACATCCAAATACGGCATCGCCGGTTTTACCATTAATATGTCGGCGCCTTCCTCCAAATCCATGCGCATTTCCGCAAGCGCTTCGCGGCGGTTTGCCGGGTTCATTTGATAACCGCGCTTGTCCAGCCCGCCTTTTTGCGCGGAGCCGAGGGCGGCGCGAAAGGGCGCGTAAAAAGCGGACGCATATTTTGCGGCGTAGGAAAGTATTTTTGCGTTTTGCAGTCCCGCCTTTTCCAAAGCCGCGCGCGCCGCGCCGATTCTGCCGTCCATCATATCCGAAGGCGCGACAATGTCCGCCCCCGCCTGCGCGAGCAAAACCGCCTGCCGCGCGAGCAACGCGACGGTTTTGTCGTTTTCCACTTCGCCTTTTTCGTTCAACACTCCGTCGTGACCGTGAGAAGTGTACGGATCCAGCGCGACATCGGCGACTGCGCCGAGTTGCGGAAAGCGTTTTTTAATTGCGGCGAGCGTTTGCGGGATTAATCCCTCCGGATTAAGCGCTTCCGAACCGTCGGCGTCTTTTTTTTCCGCGGGCAACGCGGGAAAAAGCGCGACGGCGGGAATGCGCAGCCGCAGCGCGTTTTCGCATTCGCGCAAAAGATCATCGGCGCAAAGCCGCCGCGCGCCGGGCATTTGCGGAATGTCCGCCGATTGTTTTTCGCAATGCACAAAAAGCGGGAGTATCAAATCGTCCGGCGAAAGCCGCGTCTCGGCGACTAAGCGGCGGACAAAATCCTCGCCGCGCAGGCGGCGCATTCGCGTTTGCGGATATTTCATTTTGCGATTATATTCTCCGCCGCCGATTTTATGTCTTTTTCATCGGCGACGGTAACATCCGCTTTTCCAAACGCGCGCAAAACTACAACGCGCCTTTCGCCGCCGGCGCATTTTTTATCGCGCGCCATTGCGGAAAACAATTCTTCCGCATTCGCCGAAACGCCGCAAACGGGCAGGTTAAACCGTTGCAGCAATTCGCGCGCGCGAACGGTAACATCCGCTTTCAGTCCCGCGATGTTTTCCGACAACTTCGCCGCGGCGATTAATCCCATCGCGACCGCTTCGCCGTGCAGCCATTTGCCGTAACCGTCGGCGGTTTCAATCGCGTGCGCGAAAGTGTGGCCCAAATTCAAAAGCGCGCGCGCGCCGCCGGTTTCGCGCTCGTCGGCGGCGACTATTTGCGCTTTCATTTTCACCGATTCGCAAACGATATGCGCCGTCGTTTGCGGTTCGCGCGCGATTATCGCTTCGGCGTTTTTTTCCAAAAAAGAAAAGAGTTCGCCGCCGCCGAGCATTCCGTATTTTACGACTTCGGCGAGGCCGGCGCGGTATTCGCGCGCGGGCAAAGTGGAAAGCAATTGCGTGTCGCAAAGCACGGCGGCGGGCTGATGAAAAGCGCCTATCAGGTTTTTTCCCAAACGGTGATTGACCCCGGTTTTTCCGCCGACGGCGGCGTCCACTTGCGCGAGCAGTGTCGTCGGTATTTGCACGACGGGGATGCCGCGCAAATAGACGGCGGCGGCAAAGCCGGCCAAATCGCCGACTACCCCGCCGCCGAGCGCGGCCGCCCAGCCGTCTCGGCCGATGTTCGCTTCAATCATCGCGTCCAATGCGGCGTTTAGCGTTTGCGTTGTTTTTTGTTCTTCGCCGGGCTTAATAATAATTTCCGCCGCCGATTTTTTGCCGAGCGCATCCAGCGCGGCTTTGCCGTGCAATGCAAAAACGCTTTCGTCGCTGATTAACGCGACTTTTCCCGGCGCGGGCGCGCATTGGCCGAGCGTTTGCAAAACACCGGCGCCGATGCGCACCGGATATTCCGACTGCGCCGCGCGGACGGCGACTTCCGTAACAGTCATTTGTTTTTTTTCCCCGCCGCGCTGTTTTCGGATTTTGCGATTGCGATGATTTTTGCGGCGACATCGGCGGGGGTTTCGTTTTCGCCGACTGTGATTGTGCAGTGCGCGGTTTTGCGGTAGAGCGGCTCGCGCTCGCGCAAAAGTTTCGCCAGTGTTTTTTCCGGGTTTTTTGCGCGCGCCAAAAGCGGGCGGTTTTGCGGGCGGGCGCGGGCGGCGAGCAGTTTCGGCGGCGCGCAAAGATAAAAAACGGTTCCGCCCGCGCGCATCAGTTTCGCGTTTTGCGGGGCGAGTATTGCGCCGCCGCCGGCGGCGATTATGCATCCGTTTTTTTGCAGTGCGCGCGCGAGTTCTTCGCTTTCCATTTTGCGAAAAGCGTCCTCGCCGTCCCCGGCGAAAATGTCCGATATGCTTTTTCCGGCGCGGCGCGCGATTTCGCCGTCAATGTCCGCGAGCGGGCGGCGCAGCAGTTTCGCCAGTTCGCGCCCGACGGCGCTTTTGCCGGCGCCCATCATTCCGACGAGTATGATGTTCGGCGCGCGCAAAGTTTTTCCCCGGCGTTCAAGGTTGCAAAAGCGCGGCGCGCCATTTTCCGCCGTCGGAGCGGGTGAAGAGCAGCCGCTGATGCAAACGGTTTTCGCCCTCGCGCCAGAATTCCATTCGCGCCGGGCGCAAAATAAACCCGCTCCAATGCGGCGGCAGCGGCGGCGTTTTGCCTTCGTATTTTTTTTCCAACGCGGCGGCGGCGGCGGCGAGCGCGGCGTAACCGTCTATCGGCTGCGATTGCGCGCTCGCCCATGCGCCGATTTGACTCCCGCGCGGGCGGGTTTGAAAATACGCCGCGACCGCCGCGCGGGGGAGTTCGCGGGTTTCGCCTTCCACGAGCACCTGCCGCCCCAGCGATTTCCAGTAAAAAGCGAGGGCGGCGGCGGGGCGCACGCGCAACGCTTTTCCCTTGCGGCTTTCGCGGCTGGTGTAAAAAACAAAGCCGCGGGCGTCTTGCCGTTTTATCAAAACATTGCGCGCCTGCGGGACGCCGCCCGCGCCGACTGTGGCGAGGGCGGCGGCGTCGGGGTTGAGCGGCTCGGCGCGCCGGGCTTCGGCAAACCACTCGCCGAAAAGCGCCGCCGGATTGCGCCCGCGCAGTTGCGCCAAATCCGCGCCGCGCGCCGCCGCCGCTTGCGCCCTTTGTTTGCGGGGGGGGTGTTTGCCGGAATCGGTCGCCCTTGACACGCCCGCGATATTACTATAAAATAACAAATTGCGCGGCGGCGCGGCGGGAGTAGCTCAGCTGGCAGAGCGCAACCTTGCCAAGGTTGAGGTCGCGAGTTCGAACCTCGTTTCCCGCTCCGCATTTGTGTTCGCCCGCCGGCGGGATGGCAGAGTGGTTTATGCGACGGCCTGCAAAGCCGTTCACGCCGGTTCAATTCCGACTCCCGCCTCCGTATTATTAACTATGCCCCGGAGTTTGTTCCCCCCCCTCGCCCCCCCCATCAAAGATGGGGGGGGGGTTGTTCCCCGGAATGGGGAGGGGGTTGTTCCCCGGAATGGGGGGATTATTCGTTCGTTTTTGGAAAACGGTTTTGCGGCTTGGGCGGGGGTTGTTGTTTTTGCGCTTTTGCTTCTTGCGCTGCGCGGGCGCGCGGAATGGATTGCGGAATATCCGCCGGAATGGACTTTGCCGGTCGCGCCGGCGCTGAATGCGGCGATGGAATGGTTTGTCGCGGCGACTAAACCGTTCTTTCGCGCCGCCGCCGCCGCTTTGGAACTGCCGCTGAAAGGCGCGCGCGAATTCCTGAACTGGCTGCCCTGGCCGGCGGCGCTCGCTCTTGTTTGCGCGCTCGCGCACCGCGCCGGCGGCTGGAAACTGACCGCATTCGCCGCCGCGAGTTTGCTTTACATTCTCGCCATCGGGTACTGGCGCGAGAGTATGAATTCGCTCGCGCTGGTTTGCATATCGGTGCCGCTCGCCGTTTGTTTCGGCTTCGCCCTCGGCGCTTGGGGTTTTGCTTCGCGCCGCGCCGAGCGCGCGCTTTCGCCGGTTTTGGATGTGCTGCAGACCGTCCCCGCGTTCGCTTATCTTCTTCCGATTTTGCTTTTGTTCGGTTTTGGCGCGGTTGTCGGGTTGATTGCGAGTTTGCTGTATTCCTTTCCGCCGATGGTGCGCAATACCATTGTCGGCTTGCGCGCGGTGCCGGGCGAGGTCATTGACGCGGGTTTGATATCGGGCGCGACGCGGCGGCAGTTGTTTTGGCGCGTGCGGGTGCCGACCGCCCTGCCGCAGTTGCTGCTCGGGGTCAATCAGACGACTATGGCTTCGCTGAGCATGGTCATCGTCGCATCCATCATCGGCGGCACCGACGACATCGGCTGGGAAGTTTTGAGCACGATGCGCAAGGCGCAGTTTGGCGAGAGTTTGCTGGCGGGGATTGTCATCGCGCTGATGGCGATGCTTTTGGACCGCATCACCTGCGGCTTGGCGACGCGGCGCGACATCGCAACCGCGGAAAAACCGGGCGCGCTTTTTCGCAACCGTTATTGGATTGTTGCCGCGCTCGCCGCTTGTTTCGCGTTTGCCGCGCGGTTTTTGCCGGAGTTGGGCGAATATCCGAAAGAGTGGGTCGTCCGCCCGGCGGGCGCGCTCAACGAAATGGTGCGCTGGATGACGGCGGAGTTTCAGCCGGCAATCAACGCGATTAAATCCGGGGTTTTGTTTTTCTTTATGCTGCCGCTGCGCATCGGTTTGGAACGGACGGTAACGCCCTTTTCGTGGGGGTTTGCGCCGACAATCGCGCACGCCGCCGGATATGCGATTTTTGTTTGCGTCGTCTGCGGCTGGCTGCTGCATCGGCGCAAGCCGAACGCCGCCGCCGCTTGCGCGCTTTTGGGAATTGTTTTTTATGCGGGGTTGACAAAAACGCCGTGGCCGGCGCTGCTTGCGGTTTTGGCGCTTTGGACGCTGCGGCTGGGCGGGCTGCGGCTGGCTTTGGGCGCGCTCGCCGCCGCCGTTTTTTTGCTTTTCTGCGGAGTTTGGGGGAAGGTTTTGCTTTCGCTGTATCTTTGCGGGGTCGCCGTCGCCGCCGCTTTTTTCGGGGGGACGCTGCTCGGCGTTTGCGCGGCGCACAACGACTGGTTCTCGCGCCTGATGCGGCCGGTCAACGACACACTGCAAACGATGCCGCTGTTTGTCATTCTGATTCCGATTGTGATGTTTTTTAAGATTGGCGAATTTACCGCGCTGCTGGCGATTATCGCTTACGCGTATATCCCCGCTTTTCGTTACGCGGAGCACGGCGTTCGCGCGGTGCCGGCGGATGTTTTGGAAGCGGGGCGCGCGATGGGATGCACGACGGCGCAGTTGCTCTGGCGGATTAAACTTCCGCTTTCGCTGCCGAATATTATGCTCGGATTGAATCAAACAATTATGTACGCGGTGGCGATGCTGGTTATCGCCGCACTCGTCGGGACTAACGGGCTCGGGCAGCAGGTTTATATCGGCCTGAGCAAGGGGGACTTTGGAATAGGCATTATCGCCGGGGCGGGGATGGCGATGATTGCAATTGTCGCCGACCGGATGTGCAAGGCGTGGAGGGGGAGAGTTGTTGTTTGACGGGGTTGGGGGATATTCCCCCCCCCATCTTTGATGGGGGGGGTGAGGGGGGGGAATTTGCGGCGGCGGGGTTTGTGGTTTCCCCCCCCCAACCCCCCCCAACAAGTTGGGGGGGGGGTTATATGGTGGGAACGAGGTGTTCTTTTTGTTATAATTTGGGGGCAGGGAACAGGGGGATACGCATTGGGATGTTCGGAAAATCCGCGCCGGGGGGGTGTGGCAATGTATTTTATACCCCCCCCCCCCCCCCCGAAAAATCAAGGGCTTATGCGCGATTCGGGCGTTGGCGGCGGGTTTTTGGCTGTGCAATTTTGTTTTTTTTCGGCTTTGCGGCGGCGGGGGATTCGGCGCGGGAACCGACTGTTGAACCGTCCGCGGAATCGTCCGCTATTGTTTCTTTGCCGGAGGTTGCGGCCGCCGACGGTTCCGCCGTCGGGTTTTCTTATTCGTCGTGGCGGCGCGATAAACGATTGCGGAACGGTTACCGTTCGCCGTTTGCAAAGCGCGGCGCGCGCGCGCAGCGGAAGACGCGAAGACGGACGCGGACGGCGGGGACTTTTCGCCGCGCCGCCGTTGCCGGTTTGGCGGAAGGCGCGCGCGCGGCTTTGGCTTCTGCGGCGCCGGATGCGGGGGACATTCGCGGCGCTTTAATTCGCGGCGGCAACCGCGGGGACGATTTAACTTTCGCGCATTGGGCGCGCGGGCGTTTGGACTCTTCGCTGCAAACATTCGCCGCCGCCGCGGGGGATTCGCTGGCGGCGGCGGCGGCGGAAAACTGGTCGCCGATTCGCCGCGCGGAAGTTGACATACAAACTCCTTTCGGCGAACGGCGCGGGCATATCGGTTTTTCTTTGCTCGGCGCATTGCGCGAAAAAAAGGACAGCGCGCTCGGCTGGCAGTTTCGGGTTTTTACCGGCGACGGCGGCAAGGAAGGCGGCAACATCGGCTTTTTTGCGCGCGCGGCAAAAAACAACGCGCTTTGGGGGGCGAACGCTTTTTTGGATTTTCAGCGCGAAGAAGGCGGCGGCTTCTGGCGCGGGGGACTGGGCGCGGAATGGAGATCGCGTTTCGGAGATATTTATATCAATCGTTATTTTCCTTTTACCGGCGCGCGCAGTTTGGCGGGCGGCGATTTGCTTTACAGCCGCGCCGGACTGGACGCGCAAGCGGCGCTCAATGTGCCGGGGGTGGAATGGGCTTCGCTTTCCGGGCGGTATTACCGCTGGCGCGGGAGATTCGGGCAGAGCGACGAAAGCGGGCGGGCTTTGGGTTTGCGCTTTCGCCCCGGGCATGGCTTGGAGTTTGATGTCTATGCGGAAACAGGCGGCTCCGGCAGATGGGGCGCGGATTTGCGTTATACAAAAATACTTTCGGACGCGGCTTTTGCCGGCGCGCAACGCCCGCCGGAGTTTGACCCGCGCGCGCATTTTTTTGACGCCGTGCGGCGCGAATACGGACAGCGCATATCGCGCGTTCGGCGCGACGGGGTTTTGCGCGCGGTGTTTTTCGGGGGGAGTTTTGCCGTGCATACGCAATCCACGGTCGTGCTCCGTTCGGGCGCGGCGGCGGCAAATTCGGATTTGGATTTGGATTCGGCGGCGCAGTTGCGTTCCGTTCTTCCGCAGCAGGGAGCGATTGCGCGCGCGGCGATAACGCTGACGCTGAGCGTGCGCACGACTGTTTTTCTCACCGCCGCAAGCGGAGATTTTGCAAGCATTTTGTTGCTGCCGCCGGAGTCGCCTTCGGGGACGATATGGCTGCGCGCCGGCGGTGAAACGACGCTCGGCTTTGTCGGCGGCGGCGGCGAAAAAATCGGCTTCACGCTTTTCGGCGGCGCGCTCGCGCTTTCGCTGCGCGCGCGGCACACCGCTTATCTGACGGCGGACATCGCCCCGCGCGGCGCGCAAATGCCCGTTTACGGCGCGGCGCTGGCGACGGTCGCTTGCGCCCTCCCCGCTTTGCCGGCGCTTTGGGATTTGCGCGCGCATTGTTTGCTTTACGGCGGCGGATTCACTTTGGTTCCCGCGCTGCGGGCGGCTTTTGCGGGGACGGTCTCCCTGCGCGACAACGCCTCCGCTTTGGTATCGCCCGCGCATTTTGCGCTTGCGTCCGCGGGGGACTTCGCGCTGGTTTCGCTGACGGCGACGACATTCGCGGCGACTTTGCTTACGGCGACGGTCGCGGCGGCGGGGGATTTGCTTTTTCCTTCGTCTGTGTTTTTTACGGTGAGCGTCGCCCCCGAATTGGCGCTGCGGCTGGCGGCGGAAAACCTGAGCGCGACTGTGACGACGCGGATTGTCGCGGCGGCGGATTTGGCGCGCTTTGCCGCGGAAGACGGAATTGCGCCTTTTGTTTTTTCGCCGGTTTCTTCTTTGCCTTCGGAGATTTCGCTGGCGGCAGGGGGACTCTTGCGTTTGCAAAATGCGGTCGCATCGCCGCGCGCGGTTTCGGTAACAGTCGCCGCGCGGGATTCGCAAATACCGGCGGCGCGGGGGACTATTGCGGTGACTGTTGTTTTCGCAGACCCGCCGGACATCGCGCTGAACATCGCGCGCGGGCAGAATTTGATTGTCGCCGGCCACACTTTGACGGCGGCGACTGTCGCGGCGTCGGGAGGATATTTAACTTCGGGCGGGGACTATGCTTATCGTTTGGAAAGCGGCGGGGTTTTTGCGGCGGCGGGAATTAATGCGGACGGCATAGTTACCGTTTCGGCGGGGGCGGGCGCGGGGAGAATTACGGCGACGGTACTCGCCGACGACAATCATTTGAACACGGAAGCGGCGACGGTGTTTTTGACTGTTCGCATAATTGATTCTTTCGCATTGGGCGCGGGCGACATTTCGGCGACGATAACGACGCGCATAATTAATGCGGCGACACTGGCGCGCTTTGCCGCATTGGGCGGGGTTTTGCCTTACGGCTATTCGGCGCTTTCCAATTTGCCGGCGGGGATTTCTTTGGCGGCGGGGGGACTCTTGCTTTTGACATCGGGGATGGACAATGCGCTGACGGTTTCGGTCACCGTCGCGGCGAATGATTCGCAAACTCCCGCGCCCGCGCGGGCGACTGCGGCGGTTACGATTGTTTTTGCCGACCCGCCGGGGGTTTTGCTGAACATCGCGCGCGGGCGGGATTTTGTCGTCGCCGGCAAAACGCTGACGGCGGCGACTGTCGCGGCTTCGGGGGGGTATTTGAATTCCGGCGGGGACTATTCCTATCGTTTGGAAAGCGGCGGAGTTTTTGCGGCGACGGAAGTTAATGCGGACGGCATAGTTGCCGTTTCGGCGGGGGCGGTTGCGGGGACGATAACGGCGACGGTCATCGCCGACGACAATCACGCAAACACATCTCCGGCGACGGTGTTGTTGACTGTTCGCATAATTGATTCTTTTGCGTTCGGCGTGAGCGACATTAGCGCGACGATAACTACGCGCATTATTAACGCGGCGACACTGGCGCGCTTTGTGGCGGGGGGGGGTATTTTGCCTTACGAGTATTCCGCGGTTTCGGCTTTGCCCGTGGGAGTTTCTTTGGCGGAGGGGGGACTCTTGCTTTTGACTTCGGCCTTTGTTTCGCCGCTGACGGTTTCCGTTACTGTTTCCGCAAACGATTCGCAAAATCCGCCCGACCGAGGGACTGTTGCGGTTACGATATTCTTCGCCGACCCGCCGCCGGTAACGATTGACATTAACCGAGGGGGGACTCTTGTTACCGCCGGAGCGACATTAACGGCGGCGACGGTTTCGGTTTCGGGGGGGTATTTAACTTCGGGCGGGGACTATTCTTATATTTTGGAAAGCGGCGGAGTTTCGGCAATTGCGGAAGTTAATGCGGAAGCAATTGTTGTTGTTTCGGCGGGGACTGTTGCGGGGACGCTTACGGCGACTGTTATTGCGGACGACAATCATTTGAACACGGAAGCGGCGACGGTGTTATTGACTGTTCGCGTAATTGATTCTTTTGCGTTCGGCGCGAGCGATATTAGCGCGACGATAACTACGCGGATTATTGGGACGGCCACTTTGGCGCGCTTTGCGGCGGCGGGAGGTATTTTGCCTTATGATTATTCCGCAGTTTCGGGTTTGCCGGAGGGTGTTTCTTTGGCGGAGGGGGGACTCTTGTTTTTGACTTCGGCTTTTGTTTCGCCGCTGACGGTTTCCGTTACTGTTTCCGCAAGTGATTCGCAAAATCCGCCCGACCGAGGGACTGTTGCGGTTACTATATTTTTCGCCGACCCGCCGCCGGTAACGATTGACATTAACCGCGGGGGGACTCTTGTTACCGCCGGGGCGACATTAACGGCGGCGACGGTTTCGGTTTCGGGGGGGTATTTAACTTCGGGCGGGGACTATTCTTATATTTTGGAAAGCGGCGGGGTTTCGGCAATTGCGGAAGTTAATGCGGAAGCAATCGTTATTGTTTCGGCGGGGACTGTCGCCGGAATGCTTACGGCGACGGTTATTGCGGACGACAATCATTTGAACACGGAAGCGGCGACGGTGTTGTTGACTGTTCGCATAATTGATTCTTTTGTGTTCGGCGCGGGCGACATTAACGCGACGATAACTACGCGCATAGTTAACACGGCGACGCTGGCGCGCTTTGCGGCGGCGGGGGGGATTGCGCCTTACGAGTATTCCGCGGTTTCGGGTTTGCCGACGGGGGTTTCTTTGGCGGAGGGGGGACTCTTGCTTTTGACTTCGGCGGCGGACACTCCGCTGACGGTTTCCGTCACCGTTTCCGCAAACGATTCGCAAAATCCGCCCGACCGCGCGACTGCGGCGGTTACGATATTTTTCGCCGACCCGCCGTCGTTAACGATTGACATCAGCCGGGGGGCGACTCTTGTCACCGCCGGGGCGACTTTGACGGCGGCGACCATTTCCGTTTCCGGCGGATATTTGGAGGAGGGCGGCGCGTATTCCTACCGTTTGGATTCCGGCGGGGCTTTGGCGGCGGCGGACATTGATTCGCTCGGCGTCGTCACCGTTTCCGCGGCGGCGGAGGAATTGATTACGGCGACGGTCGTCGTTGATGACAATCATCCGAACACTCCGGCGGCGACGGCTTTTTTGACCGCGCGGGTGATTCATTCTTTTGCGCTGGCGGCGGGGAATGTCCGCGCGACTGTGACTACGCAGATTATTAACTCGGCGACGCTGGCAAGATTTGCGGCGGCGGGGGGGATTGCGCCTTACGGGTATTCCGCGGTTTCCGGTTTGCCCGCGGGGATTTCTCTGGCGGAGGGGGGGCTTTTGTTTTTGACTTTGGCTTTTGTTTCGCCGCTGACGGTTTCGGTAACCGCTTCCGCGAACGATTCGCAAGCTCCGCCCGACCGCGCGACTGCGGCGGTTACGATATTTTTCGCCGACCCGCCGGCTTTGACTTTGTCCATTAATCGGGGCGCGGATTTAATTATCGCCGGGCAAACATTGACTGCGGCGACGGTTTCCGTTTCGGGCGGATTTTTGAGCGAGGGGAGCGGCTATTCCTACCGCTTGGAAAGCGGCGGGGTTTCGGCGATTGCGGGGATTAATGCGAACGGCGGCGTCGCAATTTCGGCGGGGACGGTTTTGGGATTGCTTACTGTGACGATACTCGCCGACGACGATCATCCGAACACAATTCCGGCGATGGCGTTTTTGACTGCGAGTGTTTTTCAGCCGCTTTCGGTGGGGCACACGACGCTGACATTCACGCAGGGGGTTGACGCGGGGACTGTGCGCGCTATGGTTCCGCACCGGGGGGATGCGACGATGATTGTTTATCAGCAGCAGGTTTGCCCGACGGGGATGACTTGCACTTTCTTTGCAAGCTATTTGGGGTTTGTCGGCACGCCTTCGGAAGAGGGCGAGTTTGTGAGTTATTTGCTGTATAACAATTTCCTGCGCGCTTCGGTTGTCGCGACTGTTCTTCCGCCGCTGCCGCCGGTTTCCGTTTCGGTTTTTGTTTTTAATTCGGTGGCGGCGAACGCCCCGGCGCCGACGCTGGCGGCGACTGTTTCCGTCGGCGGGGGGGTGTTGAATCCGGGGAGCGAACACATTCTCGCGACGCGGACGCCGGGCTTTTCGCTTTCCGGTGTTTCGCTTTTTGTTTCCGTGCGCAAAACGGGGGAGCACATGGCGACTGTTTTTGCCGACGACGATTCGCCGCACACGCAGCCGGCGACGGCCGTTTTTGTGGTAACGGCATCCGCGTATTCGCCGCTTGTCGCGCTGGGGAATGTTTCGGTGACGCTGACGGCCGGCGTGCGCCTGCCGCCTTCGCAGTCCGTCGGGCATTTGCAGTTTTCGGGCGGGCTTCCGCTTTCGGTGCGCGGCAGGATTTCCGGGGGGAATCCGGACTTGATTGTTGTTCTCGCCAGCGACACCAACTGCTTCTTTTATGTCAACGACGCGAGCTTTGACCCGCTGGAAACGCTGGTTTGCGCGACGGCGCCGGACATTGTCTTCCACGGCGCGGCGCCGGCGCGGGGGGCTTTTTCCATCGTCGCCAGCGTATACGACAGGAGCAGCGGCGGCGCCACAGTGGAAGTTACCGTCTTCGCGACCATTTTCCCGCCGCTGCCGATTACGACATGGCTTTCCATCACCACCGAGGCCTTCGCGGGGATTAGCACGCAACTCGGAACCGTCGGCGCGCGCGGCGGAGTCATCCGCCTGCCCGTCGGCGGCGACGGCATTATGCGCGATCAATTTAACTACCGCCATCAAATCTCCGCGCCGCCGGGGATTAATTTGTTTGTGGATGTGAACGGGGCGGTGGTATTCACCATCGCCGACCCGCAGACGATTACGGCGCGCATCGTAACGGACGACCACAGCCGGAGGACTTCGCCCGCAACTTTGTTCTTTACGATTTCGGTTTCCGATTACACCACACTTTTGGTTACCGGGCAAACGCATAACCTCACGCTCACGGAAGGCGTCGCCTTTGCGGGGACGCTTTCCAATTCTTTCCGCCACGGCGGCGGCAAATCGCCGGTGCGCGCAATGAATTTGTTTACCAATTGCCCGGCGGGTTTGGAATGCGAATTTATTTCCAAAGCCGGCGTTTTTGCAGTTTCCGGCACCGCAAACTTCGGCGGCGAACTCGTCGCGCTTACGGCGACGAGTTTGCTGGAACTGACGGACAGCGCGCCCGAAGAGCAGAGATCCACGGCGACGGCGACGGTTTTTGTCGTCGCAAATGCGACGGTCTCCGTCGGCTTTGCGACGATAACGCTGACCGAAGGATTCCCCGCCGTGGAAGGCGGCGGCGAAGCGACCGTGGACATCCCGCGAATAGGCGGGGTGCCGGAAGGTTTTAATTACGGCGCCGCGGAATGCCAAGCGCCGGGATTAAACTGCGCGACCGGCAACCCGCGAAACGCCGAATTCTTTAAGCGCGCGTGGGTGAGATACAGCGGCGCGCCGACTATGCCGGGGACTTTCGTCCGCACCGTCGGGATGAAATTCAATTCGCCCGAAGGGAGGTTTACTTTGGAAGCCGGCGCGGTTTTTGTCGTGGAACCGATTGCGCCGATTGCGCCGGGGTTTCATTTCTTTAATCTATTCCCGAAGGCGCGGACGCAGGGCATGCTGGGAACAATTTCCGTAAGCGGCGGCTACCTGCGCCCGGGCAACTCTTACAGCGTCGCCTTCCTGCCGCTGGGGACGGTGATATCGGAAGTGCTGGATCTTTATGATTTGTTTCCGTTTTTGCCCCCGGGCGATCCCCTGCCGTTCTGGACTTTGCTCACCGTGTTTTCGCATTTTGCGCTTTCCAACAACACGGTATTGTTTTCGCTCGCCCGCATTACGACGATGCCGGTGACGGTGATCGCCGACGACGATTATCTGGGAACTCCGCCCGCGACCGTTATTGTCACAATGAACGCTTTGGACTATGCCCCGTTTTGGGCGGGGACTTTGGACATTATCGTAACGACGGGGATTTCCCTTACCGTCGCGACCCGGTATTATATTCCGCAGGGCGGGGAACTCGCGCTGAGCGTGTCCGTCTCCGACACCAACCATGTCTGCCTTTTTGACATTGACCAGTTGCTTCCTCTCATCTTCCACTATCCCGAAAATCCCTATATTGTCCTTGACGGCCTGGTGGACTTTCCCCAGCATTGCTGGTGGGACTTCACCTTTTTCCTGGGCGGCTCCCGCGCCTCGCCGCTGATGGGGAGATTTTCCATCGGCGTCGTCCGCCCGCCGGGCGGCGGAAGAGCAATCAAATCGCTCAACTCGCAAACAACAACAATAACCGCAACGCCGCCAACGGCAACAATAACGCCGCCGCCGCCGACAACGGTAACGCCGCCGAAAACGGCAGCGGCAACAACAACGCTGACAACAAAAGCCCCCGTCCCCGCAACAATCCCCCAACCATCCCCGGCAACGACAACAACAACAGCAACAATAACGCCGCCCCCGCCGAAAACAATAACGCAACCGCCAAAAGCAGTAACGCAGCCGCCAACACCCCCCGCAATCCAAAAACAACGCAACCGCAAAACCACACCCCCCCGCCCCCACCGCTACGCCAAACCAGGCCGCCGATTACGAAACTAAGGAGAACATCCGGGACTCGGGGACAGTTGGGCCTCGTTACTCGGGGACAGTTGGGCCTCGTTACATCTCTCCAGAGGTGTAACGCCAAAAAAAAGCGGGCGTCCCCGCCCGCTCAAACCAACCCCCGTCATTCCCCCTCCCCCGTCATTCCCCCCCCCGTCATTCCCCCCCCCGTCATTCCCGCGAAAGCGGGAATCCATACGGACATTGACTTTTCGCTGAGCTTCGGGGCGGGCGGGAATGCCGTTTTTTCCCCGGCTCTGTATGGATTCCCGCTTTCGCGGGAATGACACGGGGGAATTTAATTTGCTGTATTCCCGCCTCTGGAAAAATGCGGGAATGACACGGGGGAATTTAATTTGCTGGATTCCCGCCTCTGGGAAAAAGCGGGAATGACGGGGATGGGGAATTTGCTGGATTCCCGCCTCCGGAAAAATGCGGGAATGACGCAATACGGTTTTTCCTTTTTGCCGTTATTTGCGGGCGAGGGTGGATTTCCTTTTTCGCCGGCTCCGTATGGATTCCCGCTTTCGCGGGAATGACGGCCGGGGGCGGGACACGGGGAAAAAATCAGTGGGTTATTAAATCCGGTTGTTTGCGGCGGCGTTTTTTCGGGGAGGGGGGCGGTTCGGCTTGTTTGCCCGGCGTTTCTTGTTTGCCGGGCGCTTTTTTGTTTTTGGCGGCGGCGCGGGGCTCGCTCAGCGCGAGGTCAAAAACCTCGTCAATCCATTTCACCAGGCAAATCTCAAATTTGTTTTTTATCGCCGGCGCTATTTCGGCCAGGTCTTTTTCGTTTTCCTTCGGCAAAATCACGCGGACGATTCCGCCGCGCGCGGCGGCGAGCAGTTTTTCCTTCAACCCCCCGACCGGCAGCACTTCGCCGCGCAGGGTTATTTCGCCGGTCATCGCGGCGTCCGCCCGCACCGGCTCGCCGGACAAAACCGAAAGCGCCGCCGTGGCGATGGCAATCCCCGCCGAGGGGCCGTCCTTCGGAATCGCGCCCTCCGGAAGGTGAATGTGAAAATCGTGATTGCGCATAAAATTCGGGCTCAGCCCGTAGCTGGAAGCGCGCGCGCGAACCGTGGAAAACGCCGCCTCAATGGATTCCTGCATCACCGAGCCCAGTTTGCCGGTGCGCAGTATTTTCCCCTTGCCGGGAAAGGCGCACGCTTCCACCGAAAGCAAATCGCCGCCGGCTTCCGTCCACGCCAAGCCGGTAACCTGCCCGACTTTGTTGTCTGCCGCCGCCGTTCCGTAACGGTATTGCCGCACGCCGAGATATTTTTTCAACCGCCCCGGCGTAACGGTTACCGCTATGCGCGCCGGTTTTGTTTCGGCTTTTTTCGCGGACGGTTTTTTGTCCGCTTTATTTTCCGCTTTGCTTTCCGGTTTTTCGGCGGTTTCCAATTTGCCGTCGGCGACACCGTCAGCGGCGGCGCTGCCATTGCCGACAGTCGCGGCAAGGCGCGTAGCGCGGCGGTCGGATTCCAAAACTATCTTCCGCAGTATTTTGGATATGGCGCGTTCCAATTGCCGCACGCCCGCTTCGCGAGTGTGATAGCGGACAATGTCGCGCAATGCCGAAGGGCGCAAGACCGCTTCGCCGTCGCCGACGCCGTTTTCTTTTTGCTGCCGCGCGACGAGATACCGCCGCGCGATATGCATTTTTTCCTCTTCGGTATACCCCGCGAGACGGATGATTTCCAGCCGGTCGACAAGCGCCGGCGGAATGTTCATCGTGTTCGCCGTCGTGACGAACATCACTTCCGACAAATCGTAATCCACTTCCACATAGTGGTCGACGAAGTTTTTGTTTTGTTCGGGGTCCAGCACTTCCAGCAGCGCCGAAGTCGGGTCGCCGCGCCAGTCGGCGCCCATTTTGTCAATTTCGTCCAGCAGTATCAGCGGGTTTTTGACTTCCGCGCGCGTCATCGCCGTGATGATTTTGCCGGGCATGGAGCCGACATAAGTGCGCCGGTGCCCGCGGATTTCCGCTTCGTCGCGCACGCCGCCGAGCGATATGCGCGCGAAAACGCGCCCCGTCGCCGCCGCGATGCTGCGCCCCAGCGAGGTCTTCCCCACGCCGGGCGGGCCGACAAAACAAAGCACCGGCGCTTTTCCGTTGACGACGCGCTTTTGCACCGCCAAATATTCCAAAATGCGCTCCTTCACTTTTTCCAAACCGTAATGGTCGGCGTCCAAAACCGTGCGCGCTTCTTCCGCCGTTTTATCCGCGACCGTCCTTTTCTTCCACGGCAGCCCGGCGACGACTTCCACATAAGAACGAATGACATTCGCCTCCGCCGACATCGGCGACATCATGGAAAGTTTGCGCAGTTCCTGTTCGCATTTCTGCCGCGCCTGCCGCGGCATCCCCGCGTTCTTCACGCGCTTTTTCAAATCGTCCACTTCCGCGCCCTGGTCGTCGCCGAGCTCGCGGTGAATCGCGCGCGCTTGCTCCTGCAGGTAATATTCGCGCTGGTTTTTTTCTATTTGGTCTTTCACCCGCCCGCGAATTTTGCGGTCTATCTTTTGCACTTCGGTCTCGCTCTCAATGAGCGCGATGAGTTTTTCCGCGCGCTGCAGCGCGTCCGGCATTTCCAAAAAGTCCTGCCGCTTTTTTATCGGCATCGGAAAACCCGAGCAGATATGGTCCACCATCCGCGGCAAACTGTCCACCCCTTCCGTGCGCGCCAAAACATCCTGCCCCGCCTTGCGGCTGACTTTCGCAAACGCCGCAAGCCGCTCGCGCAAAGCGCGCAAAGCCGCCGTCGCCTGTCCCTCGCTCACTTTCGGCTCTTCGCCCAGCGGCGAGAGCTCGGCGAGCAGCACGCCCTCGTCTTTTTGATACGACGCCCGGCGGCGGTCTATGCCCTCCACCAAAACTTTCATCGTCCCGTCCGGCAGCCGCAGCATTTGCAAAATGTTCGCGATGCAGCCGACTTCGTAAAGGTCGGCGCCGTCGGCGTCCTCCGTGTCCGGCGATTTTTGCGTTACCAAAAAAACATGCCCGCCCTCTTTCGTCGCGCGCTCCAAGGCGAGCAGCGAGCCGCGCCGCCCGACAAACAGCGGGACAACCAGCCGCGGATACACGACGACATCGCGCAGCGGCAGAACCGGCACCGCTTTTTTGTAGCGCAAAACGGCGTCGGGCTTTTCGGCGGAATCGTTCTCAGGCATCGCCCGCCATTATCGCATTGTTTTCCATAAAACGCAAAATAGGAACGCCGCCGCCCTTTTTCAACCCCGCGCCGACGACAACGCCGGCAACGACATCGTCCCCGCAACCCTCCCCGCGAGAAAAAGAAAAAGCAAAGCTGAAAAAGGTCACGCCGCTTTGTCCGCTTCTTTGTCCGCTTTTTTCGCCGCCGCTTCTTCCGCAACCGGCGGCGGGCGCGACTTTGCGCGGCGACGACGCGCCGCAAGCAGTTTCGGTTTGCGCGCGCGAACTGCGGCGGCGTCAACCAAAACCCGCCGCGAATTCTTCAACTCCGGCAGCGAAAACATCGTCTCCATCAGCAAATCTTCCGCAATCGCGCGCAAACCCCGCGCGCCCGTCCCCCGCGAAAGCGCCGCCCGCGCAATCTCCGCGACGCCGTCTTCGGTAAAAGAAATGTCCACACCGTCCAGCGCGAATATCTCCCGGTACTGCCGCGCCAGCGCGTTTTTCGGACGCGTGAAAATGTCCGCAAGCGCCTCCTCGTCCAGCGACTTCGCAACACCGATAACCGGCAGCCGCCCGACAAACTCCGGTATCAAACCGTAACGCACCAAATCCGGCGGCTCCACCGCATCCAGCAAATCGTCCTCGTCCGCGCTTTTGCGCGCTTCGTCGCCAAAGCCGATGCGCCCGACAGCGTCCGTCCGCCGCCGAACAATCTCCGCCAAACCGTCAAACGCCCCGCCGCAAATAAACAATATGTCCGTCGTGTCAATATGCACATACTCCTGATGCGGATGCTTGCGCCCGCCCTGCGGAGGAACCGCCGCGACAGTCCCCTCAATCAATTTCAAAAGCGCCTGCTGCACTCCCTCGCCGGAAACATCGCGCGTTATGGAAGGGTTTTCCGATTTGCGCGCGATTTTGTCCACCTCGTCAATATACACAATCCCCCGCCGCGCGCGCTCCGCGTCGTAGTTGCTGCGCTGCAGCAGTTTCTGCACGACGCTTTCCACATCCTCGCCGACATAACCCGATTCCGTCAGCGTAGTCGCATCCGCAATCACAATCGGAAAATCCAAAACGCGCGCGAGCGTTTGCGCCAGCAATGTCTTCCCGCTCCCCGTCGGGCCAATTAACAGTATGTTCGTTTTCGCCAACTCCACGCCGTCGTCCTCCGCCGCCGCCGCCGGGCGCAAAACGCGCTTGTAGTGATTGTAAACCGCCACCGACAAAATCATCTTCGCCCGCTCCTGCCCGATGATGTACGAATCCAGCGACGCCTTTATCGTCCGCGGAGTCGGCAAATCGCCGGCGCCCCGCCACGAAGGTGAATCGCCGCGCAAACGCCGCCGGCACAAACTCACGCACGGGCTGCATATATGCACTCCGTCCTCGCCGCGCACAAAACGATTGTCGCCCTCGCCGAATTCGTCCTTGCGCCGGCCGCAAAAAGCGCAGCGAATGTCGCCGGTGTTTTCGCCGCCTTCTTTTTTCATTTTTCTCCCGCTCCGCTTTTTTTCGCTTTCGCTTTCGCTTTCACCTTCGCTTTTCCGCGCGCCAAAACAACAGTGTCCGCCAAACCGTAAGCAACCGCCTCTTCCGCCGAAAAAAATGTGTCGCGTTCGGTGTCCGCCGAAACGCGCTTTTCATTCTTCCCCGTCAGCGCGGAAAGTATCGCATTAAGCCGCGCTTTTGTCGCAAGTATTTCCTTGCTGTGAATCGCAATGTCGCTCGCCTGCCCGGAAAAACCGCCCAGCGGCTGATGTATCATCGCCCGCGCGTTCGGCAGCATCCGCCGCAAACCCTTGTCCCCCGCCGCAAGAAGTATCGCCGCCATACTGCAGGCCTGCCCCACGCAAGTCGTCGCCACCGGACTCTTAATGTGACGCATCGTGTCAAACACCGCCAGCCCCGCCGTCACCAACCCCCCGCCGGAATTGATGTAAAGATGAATCTCCCGCTCGTCGTTTTCCGCCTCCAAAAAAAGCAACTGCGCGATGACGATGTTCGCCATATAATCGTTCAGTTCCCCCACGAGAAAAATAATGCGGTCCTTAAGCAGCCGCGAATAAATGTCATAAGCGCGCTCCCCCCGCCCGCTCTGCTCCACCACCACCGGAACATACTGCAGCCCGTAAGCCCCCCCGTAAGAGTCCCCCCCGGCAACAAAACCATCCCCCTCGCGCATACTCCCGATTATACCACATAATCCCCCCCTCCATCTCCGATGGGGGGGACTGGGGGGGGACGCATCATCCCCGCACTCCCCAAAAAAAAGCGGAAATCCAGCAAATCAACCCCCCCCCGTCATTCCAGCGAAAGCTGGAATCCATAACCCGCCCAATAAACCCGCAAAATCCTCCCCCACCCCCAAACTCAGCAAAAACCCCAATGACCGTATGGATTCCCGCTTTCGCGGGAATGACAAAAACCGCAGGAATGACAAAAATCCCGTATGAAAAAAATCCTGTCATTCCCGCGAAAGCGGGAATCCAGAAAACCATCCCCCGCCACCGTTGCAACCACAAAGCAACCAAAATCACCCCCCACCCCAACAGCGTCATCCCCACACTCCCCCTCCATCTCCGATGGGGGGGGACAGGGGGGGGCGTCATTCCCGCACTCCTATGAAAAAGCGGGAATCCAGCGAATCAAAAACAAATTAACTTGCTGGATTCCCGCCTCCAGAAAAAGTGCGGGAATGACGCAGGAACGGACGGGGAATAAAAACCCGCAAATTCCACCGCTACGACTGTTATAACGACGGAATCCCCGTTACTCCAATGACAACAACTTCGCCGTCATCCCCGCACCCAACAGCGTCATCCTCGCAGAATAGCGGGGGACGAATTAATCGTCCTCCTGCTTCATCTGAATCAGCCGCGACAACTTGCTCACCCGCTCCGCTATCACAACCTGCGTCGCCGCATTCAGTGTATGTGTTCGTCTGGTGATATACTGGACGGGGCGGGGGTTTCCCGGGGGCTGGCGTACTTGCGCGAAAGGGGGAATCCCGACGCCTCCCGCCGTCATCGCCGAGTCCGCAATTCGCCGCGGCGCGCGCGTTGTTCTGGATTCCCGCTTTCGCGGGAATGACAAATTGGGGGGGAATGACAAATTGGGGGAGTGGAAACGGGCGGAGATTCGGCGGCTACTTGGCGAATGGGAAAATCGGGCGGGGGTGGCTGTCGGCGATGCGGCGGTTTCGCGGTTTGGCTTTGTCAAAAAAGCGCGGGTGGATTTTCAAACTTCGCTTGGCGGGCGCAAGGGGCAATTTGCGATTGACGCCATCGGCGGGTTGCGCGAGCGGGGGGATGATGTCATCGGATGGCACTTGCGCGGTTATGCCGGGGAGGAAAATGCGCGCGGGGGGAATGCCGGTTTGTTCTGGCGCGTTGTTAAAGGAGAGTCGTTGCTGGGGGCGAACGCATTTTTGGATTATGAACGCGATGAAAATGCGGGGGGATTTTGGCGGTGGTCGCTCGGCGCGGAATGGAAAAACAAATACGGCGAACTTTCCGCGAACCGTTACTGGGCGATAACAGATGGCAAACGGCAAACGGACGGTTATTATTACACGCGCGAGGGTTTTGACGCCGATTTGTATTTGCGCGCGCCGGGTGTGGAATGGGCTGCTTTGCGCGGGGGATACTATCAATGGAAAGGCGAGCGCGGCGACAAGGACGACGAGGGTTTTCGTTATGGTTTGCGTTTGTCGCCCGGCG
>JAHRAH010000171.1 GCA_020027345.1 Gammaproteobacteria bacterium
CGGCGGGGGGTATAACAAAAAAATACCACCGCTGCGACTGCTGCAGAGACGGCAAACTCCGCCACTCCAACAACCCCAACCTAACCGTCATCCCCGCCCCCGCCCCCGTCCCCGTATAATGTCATTCCCGCACTCCTATCAAAAAGCGGGAATCCAGCAAATTAACCCTAATTGCGTCATTCCCGCACTCCTCCAAAAAAGCGGGAATCCAGCAAATTAACCCTAATTGCGTCATTCCCGCACTCCTCCAAAAAGGCGGGAATCCAGCAAATTAACCCTAATTGCGTCATTCCCGCACTCTTCCAAAAAGGCGGGAATCCAGCAAATTAAACCCCCCCCCCAACTTGTTGGGGGGGGTTGGGGGGGGAAAAAAGGGGGGGCAAAACCACAAATCCAACCACCGCCGATGTCCCCCCCCAGCCCCCCCCATCAAAGATGGGGGGGGGTAGAAATCCCCCTCCATCTCCGATGGGGGGGAATCAAAGGGGCATTCCACCGCTGCGACTGCTGCAGAGACGGCAAACTCCGCTACTCCAACAACCCCAACCTAACCGTCATCCCCGCACCGAATGGCTAAAGGTTGACATTGCCCTTTAAGTTGTGGTAGGATACCCCCGAAATGAAAATTTTCGCCCATTCCGTCGCAGCCCCCCCCCCCCCCGCAAAATTCCGCGCGGGCGCGCTTCGCCGCCGCCGTTGTTGCCCTTTTCGGCATCATCGCCTGTTTGCTGATTACCGGTGCTGACACCGCAAAAGGCGCTGTCACCAAAGCCGCCGCCCTCGCCGAATTTCGCAATGCCCTCGTCGGCGCGGCGAACACTGAGGGCGACACCTTCGCCGATTTTCGCCGCCGCTCCCAAAACCGCCTCTTCCAATTGCTGGACCGTGAATTGTCAAGGGCGGCGGAAGAAAACCTGCACTCCCGCCTTTCCTTCGTCAGAAAAGCCCGCATTGACCTGCAAACTTCACTCGGCAACCGCAAGGGCGCTGTCGGCGTGGATGTCATCGGCGCCTTTTCCGAAAGCGACAATTCTGCATTCGGCTGGCAATTGCGGGCGTATGGGGCCGAAAGCGACGCCAAAGGCGCAAACGCCGGAATCTTTTACCGCAGAATCTACGGTGCCGCCCTGCTGGGCGGAAACGCCTTTTTGGATTATGAGGATAACGCAAAAGGCAAATTCTATCGCTGGTCAATAGGCGGCGAAGTTAAAACCCCCCTGCTACATTTCGCCGCCAACCGTTATATCCCCGTTACAGACGACAAGAGAAAGGGCGTAACCGTAACTTATTCCCGCCCCGGCTACGATGCAAACTTGCGGGTCAACATTCCCAATCTGCATTATCTTAAGGCCCGTGCCGATTATTACAACTTTGACGGCAAATACGGCGGCAAAAACGACAGCGGCTTTCGCTACGGTTTTGAATTGCATCCCTTCGCCGGTTTACAAGTCGGCGCATTCTACGATGGCGGCGGCGAAGAATTTGGCGGCAAAATCGCCTACGCCCACACTTTCGGCGAAACCCCGCAACAACCCCAAACCGGAAAAAATGACGACCCGCGCGCATATCTTTTCGCCGCCGTGGAGCGTGAACACACCCAAAGAATCGCAGTCGCAACCGACGCGCCGCAAACCTTCATTGGCGGAACGGTAACCCTGACAACGAATGTGACCACAACCACCGATGTTGTCGGGGACACGGTTACGATGACGACGCGGCAAACGGCAACGATGAATGTGACCGTTACAAGCGCAACTGCCACAATGACCGTGATGGAAACGGTAACGACAACTATGACGGCAACGACCACGATGACCGTGACGGAAACGATGACCGTGACAACGACAATGACAATGATACAGGAAATTGCCGCCCTCGCCGCTGTATTATCCGAATTCAAAAGCCAAGTGTTTGTAACCGGATTCCTCGGCACTGTCGTGACAGTAACGCCGGCGGGCGGATTCAGGGTGCCGGGCAATCCCTATACCTATACCGCCCCCGCCGGATTTCAGGTAAGCGACAGCGGAATCGTCCGATTCCAAAGCGACACGGCAGGGACGATAACAGCGACAATAACGGCTGATGATGACACACTGATAACTCCCCCGGTGTCTCTCATGCTAACAGTTACCGCCGTAACCGTTTGCAATCTTTTCTTTACCGGCTGTCCTGCAGTGGGGCATGCTTCCTCTTCCCGCGACTTAACACTTATCCGTATGGCGGTTTTCGCTGGGGCAAATATCAATTCTGGTTTAGTGGTGAATGCTGGAATTACTGCAACTATCGGGCACATATATCTCCTACGGCTCTCCACAAATCGTATGGCCTTATGGGAGTATTTACTTGAACAGGGGGCCAATATTAATTTCGTACGCATCGGAGATGCACTTGCAGGAGATACTGTGCTGGATATTGATAACGATCTTGGTGGCCAAACCCGAGCTTTCTTGCTTGCAAACGGGGCCCGCTGCAATCGCACATGCCGTATAGGCCAAACTGATATCAATGGGCAAGTGTGCACTCGCGATACCAACAGAAGTGGCGTCCCTGCTTTGGCCGACTGCCGTCCCTAAAAGCATATCCAGCGTTCATGCCAACTAAAAAGGACAGCAAGAAAAAGTCATTCCCGCCCCCCTTGTCATTCCCGCGAAAGCGGGAATCCAGACCTTACTAAGAAATAACCCTCGTTCCCACGCTCCAGCGTGGGAACGCATACCCAAGCCAGCCCCCGCGAAAGCGGGGGGCGTCCACGCCGACTCCCCCCCATACCCCCCGCCGCTTGCGGGGGGGGGCAAAATCTCCGATTTTGGGGGGGTGGCCGTCCCCCGATGCCCAACCCCTCCACGCCCACCCGCGTGTATAATCCCCAATAATGAACCCACAAAAAACAACGAAGGCGGCGGTCTGGCTTGCGGCAATTTTTGCGCTTGCGGCGGCGGGCGCCTTCCCCGCGCAACCGGCGCAAGCAACGGGCGCAAACAACGCCGAACCGTCCGAACGATTCTTCATCGGCGCGCGCTTTTTGGACTCCGAAGGCAAAGTGCGCGCCGTCGGCGACGAAAAAGGCGCGGCGGGCGAGGCGGCGATTTTGTTCTTTGGCGAAAACTGCCCGACGCCAAAACCCTACGCCCGCGCGCTCAACCAAATGGCAAAACGCGCGCGCGAAAAAGGCGGATACTTCTACGGCGTCTTCCTCGCCGGCGAAAACAAATGGAAAAAAGCGCGCGACTTCCAAAAACAAAACGCCCTCGCCTTTCCGATATTCGCCGACCCTTCCGGCGACCTCGCCGCGCGCGCGACGCTAACATCCCTCCCCGCCGCGTTTTCCTACGACATCACCGGAAAACTGAAATACGCCGGCGCCGCAAACGAAGCGTTCCACAAATCCCTCGCAAGCGCGCCCGCAAAATGCCCGCTCCCCGAAGGCGCAAAAACAAAAGCGCAAAAACCGCCGACATACCATCGCGACATCGCCCCGCTCGTCGCCGCGAATTGTTTGGAATGTCATCGCGGCGGCGGCATCGCGCCTTTTCCGATGGAAACTTACGAACTCGCGCGCGCTTTCGCCCCGCTGATTAAGCAAGTAACCGAAAGCCGCAGAATGCCGCCTTGGAAAATATCCCCCGAACCGGGAACATACCGCGGCGAACGCATTCTTTCGCCGCGGCAAATACAAATGTTCGCCGATTGGTCCGAAGCCGGCGCGCCCTTCGGCGAAAAAGCCGAAACCCCGCCCCCGCCCGATTTGGGCGATGTCAAATGGCGGCTCGGCAAACCCGATTTGGTGTTGACAATGCCCGAAGCGTTTTCGCTCCCCGCGACCGGCGATGACATATACCGTTATTTTGTTTTGCCTTCCGGATTAACCGAAGACAAAACAATTATCGGAATTGATTTCAGCCCCGGCGAACCGAGCGTGGTGCATCACGCAAACTTTTTCGCCGACTATTCCGGCAGGGCGCGAAAGAAAGACGCGGAAAACAAAGAACCGGGCTTTTCCGTTTTCGGCACCGGCGAGTTTATGTCCTACGACAGCACCGAGGACGACAACTTCGGACTCGGCGGCTGGACGCCCGGCATTGAGCCGCGGCAAACCCCGATGTTCGGCGCGTGGCTGCCGAAAGGGGCGGACATTATTTTGGAAATACATTACAAACTTTCCGGCAAAGCGGCGCGCGACCAAAGCAGCATCGCCTTTTATTTTTCCGAAAAGGAAACGCCGAAGTATCTGGACGGGCTGCTCATCGGCACGCAGGATTTAAACATTCCCCCGGGCGACGGCGATTACCGCCGCTATTTTTGGATGAATGTCCCCGTCGGTTTTACGCTCGTGGATTTTATGCCGCACATGCATTACATCGGCAAAGAAGCGGTAGTCGCGGTAACGAATCCGGACGGCAAAAAACGCGAACTCGTGCATATACGCGACTGGGATCTGGGCTGGCAGGCGATATACACTTTTCGCAAACCGATTCACATCCCGGCGGGCAGCCGCTTTGAAGCGTGGTTTTCCTACGACAACTCCAAAACCAACCCGCGCAATCCCCACAACCCCCCGCAGCGAATAAAATGGGGCTGGTCGTCGGAGGAAGAAATGGCGGAAGTGTGGATGGGAATAATCCCCGACGACTGGAACCGCCGCGCCGAATTGGTAAAAGCGTCCCAACAAAGTTGGTACCGCAGCGCAACCCCAAAAGAATAACCAACCGTCATTCCCGCACCCGCGTTAAAAGGCTGTCTCGTTACACCTCTCCAGAGGTGTAACGCATCATAAAAAAGCGGGCGTCCCCGCCCGCTCAAATTTAATTTATAACAACGGCAACGCCATAAGTGTCATTCCCGCACTCCCATTAAAAAGCGAGAATCCAGCAAACCCCAATTGCGTCATTCCCGCACTCCTGTTAAAAAGGCGGGAATCCAGCAAATTAAAAACAACCCCCGTCATTCCAGCGAAATCTGGAATCCATACAATCCCGCAAAAAAAACACCGAATCCTCCTCCCCCCAAAACTCAGCGAAAAAAGCAAGCCCCGTATGGATAATCATAGGCCAAATCCGGGGTGCCATCATCCGCAATTTCCACCGCTTTGCCCTGAATACCGCAGATAGGCCCAATTGGCGATGGAACGCCGGATTCTCCAAACGCCTCCTTGTCCCCCCGTTCCCATTCCCCTCCGAACTCTCCCCCCCGGCATTCTTTAAGCGCCTGCAGCCGGAGAGGAATTGGTTTGATACCGCGACTTCGCTGGGGGTGTGGCATTCGTGGCGGGAATTCGCCCCATACTACGAGACCGTGCGCAGGTGGGATTTAATGTCCCCCGAGTGGTTGCGCTTCCGGGACTGGTTTAAGCAGTATTGCCGATGGCGGTGGTTGCCCGGAAGATTCGTCGTCCCCACAAACCCCGATGGCGTAGTGTCCGGTGATGAGATGTGCGCCCTCTGCTTTGCCGCATTAGACAGGGGCGGATACCCCACTGGCGATTCCCAAATCGGCGAACCCCCGGACTGGTGCCAATACTATCTGGCTCCCAACGGCTTCTGGGCCGCAATCTGCTTTAACCCTTTCGCAAACGGCTATCACCGATACGACTACGGCAAGGACGGCAAACTCCGCTATTCCAATGACGACAACCTCACCGTCATCCCTACAAATAATTATAAATGAACTTTACTACACCTCTTATTAATAAACCAATGCCGCCTAAAATCACCAATACAAAAAATAAAATTCCGGCTCCCTCAATGACTGCCAAAGATTTTAAGGGATTGCCTTTGGCAATTCCCTTAAACATTTCAATGGCGAGATATATGCAGCCCCCGCCAAAAACAACGACCACAACCGGCTTATACCGTTCGCCCGTCCCCCAAAGCAAGTAGAGGAGCCCGCCCAAAATGCAGAAAACCCCCACGATGAAAAGAAAAACGGCGACGATTTTGACGGCACCCGCCGACTCGTCTTTACCGCCATTGCCGTCCTTTTTTTCAGCCATTATTCCTCCTCCAATTGACGCAACAACTCCTCCGCCTCCTGCGCCGACTTGGATTTTTGCCGTTTTACCGCCTTGCGCAAAAAGATAAAAATCGTGTCATCTTTTCCTCTCACTCTACGCGCAACATCCGCCGCAGTATTTCCATCTTTCAGGCGAATATTAACATCCGCCCCCGCTTTAACAAGTGAAAAAACGGCTTTAACATTTCCTACAAATGCCGCCAAATGCAACGGAGTAAGGTGATTTTTGGCTACCCGATTAACATCCGCCCCGGCTTCGGCAAGAGCGACTATCGCTTTTTCGTGTCCTTTATCTACCGCCCAATGCAACGGAGTATAACCATCTTTACCCGCCCGATTGACATCCGCCCCGGCTTCGGCAAGAGCAACTATCACTTTTGCGTGTCCTTCATATGCCGCCCAATGCAACAGAGTATCGCCATTTTTGTCCCCCCGATTAACATCCGCCCCGGTTTCGGCAAGAACAACTATCGCATTTGCGTGTCCTTGCTCTGCCGCCAGATGCAACGGAGTAATGTTCTCTTTGGCTTGCCAATTGACATCTGCACCGGCTGCGGCAAGAGCAACTATCGCTTTTGCGTGTCCTTCCCCTGCCGCCACATGCAGCGGAGTATAACCGTCTTTATCCGCCCAATTAACATTCGCACCGGCTGCGGCAAACCGATTAATCTCGGCAACATCGCCATACCCGGCGGCGCAATGCAACGGATACTCCTTGTCGTTTTCAGCGCAAAACTCCTCCATCGTCAGCGCACCGACGCTCGCCGCCATCGCCCCCAAAAGGACGATGACGGCAAAACGCACGATTTTCAGCATAACCGATGTGCCAAAAAAAGGCAATCCCAGTTAACACTTCCCCCAGTTGTCATATTCCAACCGGTAATCGCACTGATTATGGACACACCTATAGCCGATGGAGCGGTGGTCCCCCTTAGCTTTCTTGTGCGTCTGCACTAACTCCCGCTTTTCCTTGTCCTCGCCTTCGCACCGCTTGCAAATCGGCGCTTCCGGCTCGTCTGTGTTTTCGCCTTTGCCGGCAGCCCATTCTTCAACGGTCAATTTCTTCGTCATCATTGCCCTCCTTCTTTGGCAAACAATGTTTGCATTATACACGAAACCCCGCCTTTACCCCCCCACCCCGCAATTTTTTCCGCCCCTGTTGTTTTTTCGCACAGGGGGACAAATCGGCGAAATTCGGGCGCGAAAAAAAAAATTGCGAAATTCGGCAAAATTGTGCTATCCTGTCCCCCCATATCCCACAAAGGAGGAAAACAATGGCAAAAGTGAAAGGACCGATACACAGCGACGAAGCCAGCGGCACCCTCGCGAAAACCGCGACACTTAAATAAACTGCGTCATTCCCGCACTCTTATAAAAAAGCGGGAATCCAGCGAATTAAAAACAACTACGGCAATAATGCAATTTGATTTGCTGGATTCCCGCCTCCGGAAAAAGTGCGGGAATGACGCAGTCACCGTCTCGTTACACCTCTCCAGAGGTGTAACGCAGCCAAAAATAGCGGGCGCCCCCGCCCGCTCAAATTTAATTGATAACAACGGCAACGCCATAAAAGTCATCCCCGCACCCCTATTAAAAAGTGGGAATCCAGCAAACCCCAATTGCGTCATTCCCGCACCCCCATTAAAAGGCGGGAATCCAGCAAATCAAAAAGCGCAGCGTCATTCCCGCACTCCTCCAAAAAGGCGGGAATCCAGCAAATTAAAAACAACCCCCGTCATTCCAGCGAAAGCTGGAATCCATACAACCCCGCAAAAAAAACACCGAATCCTCCTCCCCCCAAAACTCGGCGAAAAAACCAATGACCGTATGGATTCCTGCTTTCGCAGGAATGACGGTAAATAACGCAAACATCACCCCAGCAATTCCCGCGCGTAGGTTTTGGCGTCAAAAGGAAGAAGGTCGTCGGGGGATTCGCCGGTGCCTATGTAGCGGACGGGTTTCGGCTGCGCTTCCGCCAGCGCGAGCAGGAATCCGCCGCGGGAGCCGCCGTCCAGTTTTGTCACCGCGATTCCGGTAACGCCGGCGCCGTTTGCAAACGCGCGCATTTGGTTTATCGCGTTTTGCCCGGTTGTCGCGTCCAATATCAAAAGCAATTCGTGCGGCGCGCCGGACATTGCTTTTCCCGCGGCGCGTTTTGTTTTTTCCAATTCCGCCATCAGGTGCGGCTGAGTCGGCAAACGCCCGGCGGTGTCTATCAAAACTATTTCCGACCCGCGCGAAACCCCCGCGGCGACTGCGTCGTAAGCCGCCGCCGAAGGGTTTTTTCCGCCGCCGTCCAAAATCTCCACGCCGCCGAGTTTGACCGCCCATTCCTGCAACTGCTCGCGCGCCGCCGCGCGAAAAGTGTCCCCCGCCGCGAGCAAAACGCTTTTTCCTTCGCGCGCGAACAGTCGGCACATCTTTGCGATGGTAGTCGTTTTGCCGGAACCGTTCACCCCCATAAGCATAACGACAAACGGTCGCGCGCGCGAAACGGAAAGCGACGCTTCCAAGCGCAGCAATCGTTTTTCCAATATGTCTTCCAGCATTCCGCGCGCATTTTCGGGCGGCGGCGATGCGGCGGCGAGTTCGGAAACAATGCCGGCGGCGACAGCCGCGCCCGCGTCGGCGGCTATCAAAGATTCCTCCAGTTCCGCGCCGCAAAAAAGGCGCGGCTTGTTCTTCGCAAAAATCCCGCGCGACAAAAACACCGCGAACTGAAAATTAAAAATTAACCCAAACTTCGCGCGCCGCCGCATAACCGGCTTCGCCTTCCGAATGCAAAACCTGCCACCACCCCGCGCGCGCCTTTCCCAAAACTTCCAAAACGACTCCGGCTTTCGCATAAAAAGCGCCCGGCGCCGAATCAGAAGGATCGGTTTTTACAATCGCGCCGTCCGCAAGCGCGAGCGCCGCCCGCCCTTTGCGAACCGCGTCGGCGCGCACCCAGCCGCTCTCGCCCGAAGAAAGCAAAACCTTGCGCCAGCCGGAAACCGCGCTTATTTGCCGCAATGGATAACCGCCGGAAAGTATCAGTTTTTTCTTCGCCTGCGCCGAAGGGGCGTCAAACAAAACCGCCACGCGCACGGTAACAAGCCCTTCCGCCCGCTGGGCAAAAGCCGCGCCCGCAAACATAACCGCCATTGCAAAAACGGCAATGCAAAAAAACAACAACAGCGCGCGCTTTTTGTTTGTGTTCGCGGAGTTTGCGGAGACAGTTGCGGCGTTCATGTTTTTGCGCCGCCGTCCGAAGCCATCTGCCGCGCGATTGCATTGCGTTTTTCTTCGTAAAGCGCCTTGAAATTAAACGGCGGCAGAAAAACCCGCGGCGCCCCCCCGCGCGCCATCAGTTCGGAAACCAACTGACTCAAATAGGGATAAAGCATTTCCGCGGCGTGAATGTGAATCAGCATCTGCCGCACTTCGGCGTCGTCCGTCTCCACAAAAAAAATCCCCGCCTGCGCGACTTCAATCAGAAGTTGCGTTTGTTCGCCGTCGCGCACCCGCACAGTCGCTTCCAGCACGACTTCCGCGTAGTTCTCGCGCGAGAGCGGGCGCGAAGTGTTGCGCATTTCCATTTGCACATTCGCGTCCTTGACGAAGGAGGGCGAGACGACATCGTCGGGCATTTCCATGGAAAGGTTTTTCACCAGCAGGTTTTCCATGCGAAAGTTCGCGTGTTTTTCGCCCGCGCCTTTTTTGTTTTTTTCGTTTTCGCTCATCCGCGCCTTCCTTTGCTGAGCGGCAGTTGCGCGTCGCGCCAGGCCGCCATTCCCCCGGCGAGAACGCGCAAGCGGGAAGAGACAAACCCCCCGGCGGCGAGCGCCGAAACCGAGCGTTTGGACTGCGCGCCGTCGCCGCAAACGAGCACAACGCCCTTTTCCTTGTATTTGCCGATGCGCTCCAGTTTTTCCGCCAACTCTGCGGCCGGTATGTTTTTCGCCCCGGCAATGTGTCCGACCGCGAATTCGTCCGCCGGGCGCACATCCAAAAAAACCGCGCCGGTTTGTTTGGCGAAGAGCGCCGCCCCCGGCGGCTCCAACGCGGCGGCGGCGGCGCGCAAAGTAGTCCAAGCCGCCCCCCCCGCCGAAACCGCCGCCAGCGCAACCCAAAAAATATTCTCCAAAAGAAACTCTTCCACCCCCGAATTATACCCCCCTCCCCCGTCATTCCACCCCCCGTCATTCCCGCCAAAAAAAGCGTCCCCGTATAGCGTCGTTCCCGCACTCCGCCAAAAATTTTCGCACATCCATTTTTACCGTATCCCTTTATTGAAACTCAGGGCGAATTTGCCCGCCCTCACTGCCGCCATCGTAGCAAAAAAATTCGGCGGAATGGTGCTATCCTGTCCCCCATATCCCGCAAAGGAGGAAGAAAATAGCAAAAATTAAAGCAGAGAAACGATACGCAATTACCTGAAAGCCAACGGTGCGAGGTGCAACAATTCCTGCCGCTCCGGCAACACGCAGTTGGACGGTTCCATAGAACCCTAACCGTCATTCCAGCGAAAGCTGGAATCCATACGGAGCCGGGAAAAAAATAAATCTTCCCCCGCCCGCAAACAACAGCGAAAAGGAAACCCCCGTATGGATTCCAGCTTTCGCTGGAATGACGGGGGGTGTTTTTAATTTGCTGGATTCCCGCCTTTTTGACGGAGTGCGGGAATGACGCGGGGGGACGATTCGCTGGATTCCCGCCTCCGGGAAAAGTGCGGGAATGACGCGGACGGTGACCGTCATTCCGGCAAAAGCGGGAATCCATACTGGACTTTCTTTTGCGCCTTATTTTCGGGCGGGGGAAGATTCGTCTTTGTCCCCGGCTCCGTATGGATTCCGGCTTTTGCGGGAATGACGGGGGGATTTTTGGCGGGGGGTTGTCGTTTTTGATTTTCGGTTACAATGCCGGGGATGGGGCGGCGGCAAGTTGGCGGTTCTTCCGGCGGCGAAAGCGCGCGGCTTTTTGCAATCGCCGAAGCGCGCCTGCCCGGCGCGGGCTTGGGCGGCTACGCGCTTGCGAAAGATTTGCGGTTTGTTTTCGCGCGCGGCGAAGGCGCGAAGTTTTGGGACGCCGACGGGCGCGAATATATTGACTACGCCGCCGGCGCCGGCGCGCTGATTTTGGGGCATTGCCATCCCGCCGTCGTCGCCGCCGCGCAAAAACAAATCGCGCGCGGCTTGCATTTTTTCGGCGCGCTCAACGACATCGCCCTCGCCCTCGCCGGGCGTTTGGCGCGCGACATTCCCTGCGCGGAAAAAATAGCGTTTGCGACAACCGGCTCGGAAGCGACGGCGTATTGCATGCGCCTTGCGCGCGCTTTTACCGGGCGCGAAAAAGTGATGAAGTTTGAAGGCGCGTATCACGGCAATCACGATTACGCTTTGGTTTCGGCTTTTCCGCCCTCGCCCGGCGGCTATCCGCAAGGCGCCGCGGACACCGGCGGGCAGCCGGCGGCGGTGCGCGACGCGATGCTGATTGCGCCCTACAACGATTTGCCGGCGGCGGAAAAAATAGCCGAAGACAACGCGGAAAATCTCGCCGCGATTATTGTTGAACCGGTGCAGCGGATTATTCGCGGCGGCGATGATTTTCTTTTCGGACTGCGAAAGTTGTGCGACCGCCTCGGCGCGGTTTTGATATTTGACGAAGTCGTTACCGGCTTTCGCATCGCCTACGGCGGCGCGCAGGCGGCGCTGGGAATAACGCCGGATTTGGCGAGTTTCGGAAAAGTCGTCGGCGGCGGGGGACCGCTCGCAATCGTCGCCGGAAAAGCGGAGATTATCAATCTCGCCGACCCCGCGCGCAGGGGAAAAGAAAACTACGCCTATTTTAACGGCACACTGCACGGCAACCCCGTCGCCGCCGCCGCGACACTGGCGACGCTGGACGAATTGCAAAAGCCGGGCTTTTACGAATCGCTGAACGCCGCCGCCGGTTCTTTCTGCCGCGAGGCGGAAAAGATTTTTGCGCGGCACAATGTCCCCGCAATCGCCGCAAACGAAGGATCGCTGTGGCAGTTTTTGCTTATGCCAAAACCGCCGCGCTCCTTCGCCGACATTGCCGCAAGCGACATGCCCGCCGCGCGCCGTCTGGATTCCGAAATGCTCCGCCGCGGCAACTACATCCTCCCCGGCGTGCGCCGTTTCGTCTCCGCCGTCCACGGCGAAGCGGAGCTGCAAAAAACCCTCCGCGACCTTGACGAAATCTGCCGCGCGGGGATATAATCCAAAGATGACTCCCGCGCCCGCTGTCGTCGCATCGCAAACCGCCGCCCGCGGCGGCGCGAAGAAAAAATTTGACTCGCGTAAAAAAACGGTTACAATAGTTTCGTCTTGCGCGGTGCGCGGGAGATAACTATGCGGGAAGAAAACGACGCAGCCGACGCCAAAACCGACGCGGAACAAATGCGCGAGTGGCTGGCGCAAAAGCCGGACACCGAATCGGCCGCCCGCTTTGTGCCGGGCCCCGGCATTCAGAAACTGCGGCTGCGCTTTGACATCGGCAAACTGCGCGAGGCGCTGACGACATCGCTGCGGCGGACGAACTTCAAGGGAATGATTGAGGACGGCTTCGGCGCGTTTTCGCTGACTCGCCGCCCGGGCGCGGAAGAAGAAACCGCGAACGATTTGTCGGGCTTGTTCTGGACGCGCGTGGACGACAGTTACGAAGAAGTGCGGCGCGAAGAGCCGGTGGACGAGCGCGCGTTTACCGAGTTCGCGCCGATGTTCGCCGACACATACTTCAAATATGTGCATAGCGAATTGACGCGGCGCTTTCCCGTCGGGCGGATGCGCGTGCTTTCCAAGGGGCTTTACAATTGCAATTCGTGGCACCGCGATCCGGAACCGCGTCTGCATATTCCGCTGGTTTCCAATCCGGGCGCGCTTTTTGCCGTCAATCATCATATAACGCATTTGCCGGCGGACGGTTCGGTGTATTTCACCGACACCCGCGGTTATCACACGGCGCTGAACGGCGGCGAGACGCACCGCGCGCACATTGTCGCGGCCCTGCCCTGCTGAGCGAAAAATGAACGGCGCAACAGTTTCCGAAAACGGCGCGCCGTTTGATTTTGAATTGACGGCGCAAGGATTGCGCGTTTGCCCGCACGGCGGCGGCGAAGGCGCGCTGCTGCCCTGGCTTTGGCTGCGCGATCATTGCCGCGCGGAACATTCCTTTAATTATGAAACCGGGCAGCGCCGGCAAACGCCGGCCGACCTTGACTTCGGCATCGCCGCCGTCGGATTGCGCTGGCTGCCGGAAAAAAACGCGCTGACGGTGCAGTGGAACAACGGCGAACCGCCCGGAATGTATCCGGCGGATTTCTTTCGGAAAATAACCGCAAACGGCGGCGCGGCGGTCGGCGAGGAATTTATAAAGCCGCAGTTGTGGGATGCCGCGGCAATCGCCGATTGCGAACCCTCGGCGGAGTTTGCGGATGTCGCCGAAGGAAAAACGGAATGGCTGATGAAACTCGCCGAACGGGGATTTGTTTTAATCACCGGCGCACCGCCGGAAAAAGAAGGCGCGCGCGCTGTCGCCGAAGCGGTCGGGCATATTCGCGAGACGATATTCGGCGGATTGTGGGTTTTGGAATCCGGCAGCCGCGCGCACAGCGACAGCGCCTACGGTTACGGCGCCATCGGCGCGCACACAGACGCGACATACAGCCACGACGCGCCGGGGCTGCAACTGCTGCTTTGCGCGGAAACAAAAAGCGAAGGCGGCGAAAGCATACTTGTCGACGGTTTTCGCGCCGCCGAAGTTATGCGCGAAGAAGATCCGGCGCTTTACGAGTTTCTTTGCAATCTTCCGGTGCCGGGAGAATATGTGGAAGACAATGTTCACTTGCGCGCATGCCGCCCGATGTTTCGGCGCGACGCGGAGACCGGGCGGCTGGTTCAAGTATCCTATAATTGTTACGACCGCGCGGCGTTTTTGCCGGCGCCGGAGGAAAGCGGGCTTTTCTACCGCGGGGCGAAGCGCTTTCAGCAGATTGCGGATTCGCCGGAAATGGCGTGGCAGCGCAAACTGCGCCCCGGCGAAGCGATATTGTTTGACAACTGGCGGCTGCTGCACGGCCGCCGCGCCTTTTCCGGCTTTCGCAAATTTTGCGGATGCTACATTGACCGTGAAACGCTGCAAAGCAAACTGCGAGTTGTTTTCGGAAAAACCCTGTGAACCGTTCGCGCGCAAAGCGCAAGGAGAACAAACAATGAAAAAAACACTTGCCATCGCCCTTTCCGCCGTTCTTGCTTTTTGCCCGGCGCCCGCCTTCGCCGGCGAAGCGCTGGAACGCGTGATGCAAAACGGCGTTTTGAAAATCGCCACCGACCTCAATTGGCCTCCGCAGTCGTTCCTGAACGACGACAACGAAATGGACGGCTTTGATGTCGCCGTCGCGCGCGAGATAGCAAAGCGGCTCGGCGTGAAGGCGGAATTCGTCACCCCCTCATGGGAGGTCATCACCGCCGGAAAATGGGCGGGGCGCTGGGACATTTCGGTCGGCTCAATGGCGCCGACCAAAGACCGTTCCAAAGTGCTGAGGTTTCCCGCGGTGTATTACTACACGCCCGCGGCGGCGGCGGTGCATAAGGATTCCAAAATCCGAAAGCCCTCCGAGTTGTCCGGCAAGGTCGTCGGCGCCGGAACTTCCACCGTTTACGAGTTGTATTTAAAGCGCGATTTGGAGATTTTCGGCGCGCCGGAGTTTTCCTATCAAATCACGCCGAAAAAAATACACTCGCTGGAATCCACGACCGTGTTGCTGGACGACCTGCGCCTGGGCGACGGCGTGCGAATGGACGGAATGGTCGGAAACTTCACGACCATTCGCGACGCGATAGACAGCGGTTATCCGGTGCGCCTTTTGGAGCCGCCGCTGTTTTACGAGCCGCTCGCCGCCGCCATTGATTTGGGCGACGAGGAGTTTGCCGCAAAAATAGCCGCAGCAGTCAAGGCGATGCGCGAGGACGGCACGCTCAGCCGCCTTTCCAAAAAATGGTACGGCGTGGATTACACGGCGGCGAACTGAGCGGGATTTTCGCCGCGCCGCGCGGGGGAAAGGATGCACGCCGACACCGTCGTCAGCGACCCGCTGATACAAAAGCCGCGGATTGCCGCCGCCGTTCTGACGGCTGCTTTTGCGGCTTTTTTCTTTCTCAACTTCGCCGACACTTCCTTCGGGCGGATGCTGGCCGAAACAACCGGCGGCGGCGACTCTTTTGCGCGCGCGGGGGCCGCTTTGGCGCTGGCGCTGCTTTTTGTCGGCAATTTGGTGCTGATAAGTTTTTTCCCCGTGCGGATTCAAATTATCGCCGTCTGGCTGGAACTCGCCGCTTTGTTCGCCGCCTTTTTTCTGGTGTTTGACTTAAACGCGATGTTTATCCAAAGCAAACTCTGGTTTTTGATAAGCCGGGGGTTGACGACTACATTGTATGTTTCCGCCGCGGCCATTTCCATCGCCTTTGTCATCGCCGTCGCCGGCGCCATCGCAAAACTTTCCGGCAACGGTTTCGCCGTCGCGATTGCAAGTTTTTACACATCGTTTTTTCGCGGCTTGCCGCTGCTTATGCAGGTGTATTTGATATACCTGGGCCTTCCGCAATTGGGTTTTGTCGTCGGCGCGGTGCCGGCGGGAATCGCCGCGCTTTCCCTGTGTTACGGCGCCTATATGACCGAAATTTTTCGCGCCGGAATAGAAAGCATTCCCAAAGGGCAATGGGAGGCCTCGCGCGCCGTCGGGTTGCGCTTTGGCGCGATTATGCGCCGCATCATTCTTCCGCAGGCGGCGCCGGTTGTCATTCCGCCGACCGGCAATCAATTTATAGCGATGCTGAAAGATTCGTCGCTGGTTTCCGTCATCGGCGTTTGGGAATTAATGTTTTTGTCGCGCACGCTGGGAACGAAAACATTTCAGCATATGGAAATGCTTATTACGGTCGCCGTCATCTACTGGATATTGACGATGGCGCTGGAAGTTGTGCAGGCGCGGATTGAGGGACACTACCGCGCGCGGAGATAACGCGAATGACGGGGAACGACGGCGCGCCGATTATTTCCGTGCGCGGCTTGAACAAATTCTACGGCGAATTTCAGGCATTAAAAAACATTTCGCTGGATGTTTTTCCGGGCGGGCGCGTCGTCGTTTGCGGCCCTTCCGGTTCGGGCAAATCCACGCTGATACGATGCATCAACCGGCTGGAAGCGCATCAAGGCGGCGAAATCACCGCGGCCGGCCGGCGCGTGCACGCGCAAATGAAAAACATTCACCTGCTGCGCGCCGACATCGGGATGGTGTTTCAGAACTTCAACCTGTTTCCGCATTTGACCGTAACGCAAAACCTGACCGCCGGCCCCGTGTGGGCGCTCGGAACCCCCGAAGCGGAAGCGCAAAAAACCGCGCGGCTGTATTTGGAGCGGGTTAAGATTCCCGAACAGGCGGAAAAATATCCGGCGCAACTTTCCGGCGGGCAGCAGCAGCGCGTCGCCTTGGCGCGGGCGCTTGCAATATCGCCGGCGCTTTTGCTTTTGGACGAGCCGCTTTCCGCCATTGACGCAAAAGTGCGGCAGCGGCTGCGCCGCGAAATAAAACAACTGCAGCGCGATTTCGGCGTGACGACGGTGATGGTCACGCACGACCAGGAAGAAGCGCTGACGATGGCCGACCGCATCGCCGTCATCAACTGCGGGCGCATAGAACAAATCGGCGCGCCGCGCGAAATATACGACCGCCCGGCGAGCGCTTTTGTCGCCGACTTTTTGGGGACGATGAACTTTTTTGACGGGGTTTGCGCCGTCCCCGGCACGGTGCGGGTGGGCGATTGCGATTTTCGTTGTTCGGACGAAAGCGGCGTTTGCGACGGCGGCGAAGTGACCATCGCTTTTCGTCCGGAACATATTGAGTGGAACAGCGGCGGGGGCGGCGGCAACCGTTTATGCTGCGTCGCCGAGGGCGCGGAATTTCTGGGCGCGGTGACGAGGATTGTTTTGCGCGCGGACGGCGTCGGCAAAACCTTTATCGCCGAACTGCCCTCGGCGCTCGCCGCCGAACTAATGCCCGCGGAAGGCGAGCGGGTGACTGTGACGGCGCCGGCGGCGGAGTTGCGGGTTTTTCCGCGTTTGGCGCAGTGAGTTTTCGCCGGTCGTCGGCGCGTGGCGAAAAAACGCCGGCGGTCGCCGCGCTGCTGATTATTTTGTATTTGCTGATAACGCTGGCGCTGCCGCTGGCGACGGTGTTTGTCAAGTCGCTGCAGGTTTACTCGTTCCGGCTGGATTGGATTGAAATTGAATTTGAAACCGCGCCCGGCGTCTGGGGGCGGCGAATGACCGCCGAAGAATGGGCGCAAAAAATCGGCGCGACGGAAAAATACGCCGAAAGCGCGTCGGCGCGCGAGCGCATTCCCCTCGCCGAACTTCTGCCGAAGCCCGAACGCAAGGGAATCGCGCGTTTTCGTTTGCGCGATATTTCGCCCTCGGCGGATTTGATTATCGCCGACGGCAAGCGCGCCGGCGCCGGATGGACGGTCGTGGAACGCAAGGGCTTGCGTTCCGCGCTGATTCGTCCGGCGCAAAAATATTCCCTCGGCAACTATTCCGAATATTTTTCCGGTCCCAAGGGTTCCGTCGGCAACAGCTTGTTTGTTTCCATTTTGACCGCGAGTATTGTCGTTCCGCTTTCGTTTTTTTACGCGCTGGCGATGGCGCGCAGCCGCATACGCTTCAAGCCCTTTTTCCGCCTTGCGGCGATGGCGCCCATTTTGGTCCCTTCGCTCCTTCCCGGACTGGGGCTGATATATTTGTTCGGGCGGCAGGGCGTCGCCGGCTCGCTGCTTTTCGGACATTCCATTTACGGACCAGTCGGAATAGTTATGGCTTCGGTGTTTTACACTTTCCCGCACGCTTTTTTAATTCAATCGGCGTCGCTCGCCCTCGCCGACCAGCGCCTTTACGAATCCGCGGCGGCGCTGCGGACTTCGCCGTGGCGCGTCTTTCACACAATCACCGTCCCCGGCGCGCGTTACGGAATTATATCGGCGTTTTTTGTCGCGTTCACTTTGACGATAACCGATTTCGGCGTTCCCAAAGTGGTCGGCGGCGGATACAATGTTTTGGCGCTGGATATTTACAAACAAGTCATCGGGCAGCAAAACTTTCAATTGGGCGCGGTCATTTCCATTTTGTTATTGGCGCCGGCGGCGCTGGCTTTCGCCGCCGAGCGCGCCGTCGCGCGCCGGCAGGTCGCGCAGTTGTCGTCGGGCGCCGTTCCCTTTTCGCCGTCTCCGGACAAACTGCGCGACTGCGCTTTGTTTACTTTATGCTCGCTCGTCGCGTTTTTTATACTCGGCATTTTGGCGATGTGTCAGGCGGCGGCGCTGATTAAGTTTTATCCCTACGACCTCTCCCTCTGGTTCGGGCATTACGATTTTGACCGAATGGACGGCGGCGGCTGGGCCGCCTACCGCAACTCCGTGCGGATGGCTTTCGGCGCGGCGGTCTTCGGCACGGCGATAGTTTTTGTCGGCGCATACATCGCCGAAAAAACCCCCGGAATGAAAGCCGGGCGCGGCGCGCTGCAAGTGATGGCGATGACGCCGATGGCCGTCCCCGGAATGGTTTTGGGGCTGGCGTATATTTTCTTTTTCAACGCCGCCGGCAACCCGCTTAATTTTTTATACGGCTCAATGACTTTGCTCGTCGCCTGCACGATAACGCACTTTTACACCGTCGCCCATCTCACGGCGACCGCCGCGCTGAAACAAGTGGACAAGGAATTTGAAGCGGTGTCCGCCTCTTTGCGCCAGCCGGTGCGGCGAATGTTCTTTCGCGTAACCGCGCCGGTTTGCCTGCCGGTGATTTTGGACATTTCCATATATTTGTTCGTCAACGCGATGACGACGGTTTCCGCCGTCGTTTTTATTTACAAGCCCGACACCGCCCTCGCATCGGTCGCCGTTTTGAATATGGACGACGCCGGCGATGTGCAGCCGGCGGCGGCGATGGGAATGGTCATCTTCTACACCTGCGCCGCAATGCGCGCCCTGCACTATTTCGCCTCCCGCGGCGTATTAACCCACGCCCAAAAATGGCGAACTCCAACTCAAGAACTAACCCCCGCCACGGCCTGACCGCGATACTCTTGTCATTCCCGCGAAAGCGGGAATCCATACGGAGCCGGGGAAAAGGGAGAATCATCCCGCCGCGCGAGAATAACGGAAAAGGAAAAGCCGTATGGATTCCCGCTTTCGCGGGAATGACAGTCAAGAACGACGCCTGCCGCAATAATCGCTTCTGCCGGGTTTGCCGCAGAGGGTGTCGGCGTAATCGCGTTCGGCGTGGCGCATTCGCAAATTCAGAATCTCGCGCATTCCGCGGGCGGCTTCTTTTTTGTTTGTTTCGGCGAGGTTGTTAAACTCATCCGGATCCTCGCGCATGTCAAAAAGCAGCGGCGGCAGCGCATTGAAATGCGCGTACTTCCAGCGTTCGCCGCGGAATATATTAAGCGCGCATTCGCTTGGCGCAATTCCGAGCGCTTTCTCAAAAGTAAAATCGCGCACATTGCGAAAATCGTATTCCACAAACACCCCCTCGCGCAGCGGCGAATCGCTTTCGCCGCGCGCGAGCGGCAGAACGCTCATTCCGTCCAACTGCCGCGGCGAATCAACGCCCAGCCATTCCAAAACCGTAGGCAGCAAATCCACCGATTCGGTGAAATGATTAATGCGCGTTCCAAGTTTTGCGCCCGGGCGCGGGTCGCGAATAATCAGCGGAATGTGATACGAAGAATCAAACCATCCGCCCTTGCCCCAGCAAAAATGCTCGCCCAGCATTTCGCCGTGGTCGGATGTGAAGATGACAAGCGTGTCGTCCCAGTGCCCGAGCGTTTTCAGCGCATCTATTAATCTGCCGACTTGCGCGTCCACTTCGCTCACCAACCCCCAATAGACGCAGCGCACGGCGTTTATTTCGCTTTCGCTTGCGTCGCGCAGGGCGCCGCCTTTGCCGGCGCGAAACCATTTGTTTTTTTGCATTTCCTTTAATGCATGCGCGAGATACGGATGCCGCGCCGCTTCTTCCGCGACGGTTGCGAGTTTTGCCGGCGGCGGACCTTCCGTATACATTTCGTTGTAGGGCGCGGGCGCGACAAACGGCGGATGCGGGCGCATGGAACCGTGGAATATCAGCCAATTGTCCTTTTCCCCGGCGCGCAAATAATCCGCGAGCAAATCGGTGAGATATGCGGCGTCGGAATCTTCGGCGGAAAATAGGGAGGGCGAGCGCGGCCATTCCGCCGCGTTTTGCGGAAGGTAAATGTCCTCCCGCTTTTCGGGAATCGCATAACCGCGCCGCGCAAGATGCATTATCCAGTTTTCGCAAATGTCGTCGCTCCATCGCGTCATCGGAAAGAAGCCGTCCATCGTATTTTGATACGAACGCAAATCCGGCGCCCGCGCGGGCAAAAGGGCGGGGTCGGGAGTCGTGTCGGTGTAACCGAAAAGCAACGGCGCAACCCCCGCTTTTTTAACTTCGCGCGCGAGGTTTGTATGCCGCCGGTGCAGCGGCGAGCCGTTCGCGATGGAACGGTGGTTGAAAGGATAAAGCCCCGTCAACATAGTCGCCCGCGCGGGTCCGCAGGGCGCGGAAGGCGTGTAGTGCCGCAAAAAAAGCGCGCCCTCCGCGGCGAGCGAATCCAAATACGGGGTGCGCGCGAGCGGATGCCCGGCGCAGGACAAACAATCACCGCGCATTTGGTCGGCGCATATAATCAAAACTTTCGCCATAAGAAAGCCGCCGCATTCTATCACGCATCCGCGTTAAGATTTGCGGCGGCGGCGGAGAAAAGAGTAGAATGGCGGCTTTATGCGCGTCGCGACTCTCAATCTCAACGGCATTCGCGCGGCGGAGCGCAAGGGCGTTTTGCCGTGGCTGGAATCGCAGCGCGCCGACATCGTTTGCGTTCAGGAAGTGCGCGCGCGCGAATGCGACATCCCCCCGGCGATGCTGCGCCCGGCGGGGTTGCGCGGATATTTCGCCCTCGCGCAAAAGCCCGGCTACGCCGGAACGGCGCTTTACTGCCGCCGCCGCCCGCAAACGGTCGCGGCGAGTTTCGGGCATTCCGTCATTGACGGCGAGGGGCGTTTTGTTTGCGCCGAGTTCGCAAAATGCCGCGTTGTTTCTTTTTACATGCCTTCCGGCAGCAGCGGCGAAGCGCGGCAAACCGTCAAATGCGGCGTGATGGATGCGCTTTTTTCGCAAATGCAAAAATGGGCGGCGGAAGCGAAAGGCGGCGGAAAACAAACGCTGCTTTGCGGCGATATGAATATCGCGCACACAAAAAAGGACATTTGCAACTGGCGCGGCAACCAGAAAAACTCCGGCTTTTTGCCGGAAGAACGCGCGTGGCTGGATTCGGTTTTTAACGAACTCGGCTGGCGCGATGTCTTTCGCAATATTCGCGGCGAGGACGGGCTTTATTCGTGGTGGTCCAACCGCGGGCGCGCGTGGGAGAAAAATGTCGGCTGGCGGATTGATTACCATCTGGCGACTCCGCTGCTCGCCGCGCGCGCGCGCGATGCGAAAATATACACGGCGGAACGCTTTTCCGACCATGCGCCGGTTACCGTGGATTACCGGTTTGCATTGCAGTAAAGAATGATGAAAGTGATGCAGTTATTGCCCGCGCTCGGCGTCGGCGGCGTGGAACGCGGAACCGTGGAACTCTCGCGGCAACTCTCGCAAAGCGGAATTCGCAGCGTCGTTTTGGCGAAAGGCGGCGAACTCGCGGGCGAAATAAAACACGGCGGCGGCGAATGGATTCCCTTTGACTGCGCCGCAAAAAATCCGCTGACGGCGCCGATGCGCGTTTGGCAACTGCGGCGATTGCTCATAAGCGAAAAGCCGGACATCGCGCACGCGCGCAGCCGCGTTCCGGCGTGGCTGCTTTTTTTTGCGCGCCGCGGCCTGCCTCTGCGCACGGTAACGACAATGCACGGAATGCACAGCCCGGGAATATACAGCGGGATAATGACGCGCGCCGACGCGGTTATTTGCCCGAGCCGCGCCGTGCTTGCAAATGCGCGCGACGATTTTCGCGCGCCGGAGGACAAACTGCATTTGATTCACCGCGGCGTGGATTTTGATTATTTTCATCCGGACAAAATTGACCGCGCTTTTTGCGAAGAGTTTCGCGCGCGTTACCGTTTGCATAACGCGCGCGTCGCGCTTTTGGCGGCGCGGCTGACAAGATTGAAAGGGCACGATGTTTTCTTGCGCGCGCTCGCCGGCTGCGAAAACACCGTCGGGCTGATAGTCGGCGGCGGAAGCGAATCGCGCAAGCGCGCTCTTTTGGATTTGGCGCGGCAACTGGGAATCGCCGACCGTCTGCGCTTTGCCGGCGCGCAAAAAAACATGCGCGAAATATACGCGCTCGCCGATGCAACCGTTTCCGCATCCGTCCGCCCGGAAGCATTTGGCAGAACTGTCGCCGAATCGCTGGCGATGGGAACGCCCGCCGCCGCTCCCGCTTTCGGCGGCGCGATGGATATTATTCGCGAAGGCGAAAACGGTTTTTTGTTCGCCCCCGGTGATTCGGTTTCGCTTTGCAAAGCAATGCAAAAAGCCCTCGCAATGCGCGGCGAAAACCTCCGCAAAAACCTCCGCCAATCCGTCCTGCCGATGTCGCTAACCGCAATGTGCGAAAAAACGATGACGGTATACCGTTCCCTTTGTGCCCAACCCCCGCCGCAACCATAATTGCGCCGAAGTCCCCCGTCGTTCCCGCGAAAGCGGGAATCCAGACCTTACTAAGAAATACTCGCGAAAGCTGGTATCCGGAATCCGCCCGGCTGGATACCCGCTTTCGCGGGTATTCTCTAATTCGGTCTGGATTCCCGCTTTCGCGGGAACGACGGAGGGGGCGTATTTTTTGCGGAGGAAAGCGCACCACTCGCGTCATTACCGCATTTTTCCCGGAGGCGGGTATCCATCTGCCCGTCATTCCGGCGAAAGCCGGAATCCATACAATCATCGGGGGTTTCGTTGAGTTTTGCGGGAGGGAATATTCTGCTGTTTCATTGGGCGGGTTATGGATTCCGGCTTTCGCCGGAATGACGGGGGGGATGGTTTTTAATTTGCTGGATTCCCGCTTTTTAATAGGAGTGCGGGAATGACGCAGTTTATTTAAATGTGGCGGTTTTTGCGAGGGTGCCGCTGGCTTCGTCGCTGTGGATGGGGCCTTTCACTTTTGCCATTGCTTTCCTCCTTTTTGGATTGTGGGGGGGGATTGTAGCACGATTTTACCGAATTCGGCAATTTTTTTTTTCGCGCCCGAATTTCGCCGATTTGCCGCCTTGTGCGAAAAAACGACAGGGGCGGAAAAAATTGCGGGGCAGGTGGTTAAAGGCGGGGGTTGGGGTATAATGTGGACATCATTTGCCAAAGAAGGAGGACAATGATGACAGAGAAATTGACCGTTGAGCAATGGGCTGCGGGTGAAGGTGACAATACAGATGAACCGGAAACGCCGATTTGCAAGCTCTGCAAAGGCGAGGATGGAGAAAAGCGGGAACTGGTGCAAACGCACAAGTTGGCTGAGGGGCATCGCCGCTCCATTGGCTATAAGTGCATTCATGATGGATGCATATACCGGTTGGAATATGACAATGTGGGCAAGTGCTAACTGATGTTGGCACTTTTTCGCATACCGGTTATGCAGAAATTGGCGCGCTTTGCCGTTATCGTCCTCTTGGGGGCGATGGCGGCGGGCGTTGGTGCGGAGACGGTGGCGGAGTGGTGCGCCGAAAACGGCGATGAGTTTCCATTGCATTGCGCCGCCGGGCATGGGGATGTTGCCGAGATTAAGCGGCTTGCCGAAGCCGGTTGGGATGTCAATCTGGTGGACAAAGATGGCGATACTCCGTTGCATTTTGCGGCAGGGAATGGACATACAAAAGCGATAATCGCTCTTGCCGAAGTTGGTGCGGATGTCAATCGGACAAACAAAAATGGCTATACTCCGTTGCATTTGGTGGCATGGAATGGACATGCAAAGGCAATAGCCGCTCTTTTTGAATTCGGGGCGGATGTCAATCTGGCGGACAAATACGGCGCTACACCGTTGCATTCGGCGGCAGAGTTTGGACACGCAAAGGCGATAGTCGCTCTTGCCGAAGCCGGGGCGGATGTTAATCAAAAAGCCACACTTGATGCTACTCCGTTGCATGTGGCGGCATTGGGGGGACAAGCAAAGGCAATAGTCGCCCTTGCCGAAGTTGGTGCGGATGTCAATCGGATATCCGAAGAATATGGCACTCCGTTGCATGCGGCGGCATGGGAAGGACAGGCAAAGGCAATAATCGCTCTTGCCGAAGCCGGTGCGGATGTTAATCGTTTTGTTGAGTTTGAAGGCAATTTGCTTTCTGCGGTGACAGTTAAAGCGGGCGTGGATATGGATGATGAAATCAAAAATAATTTAACTCCGTTGCATGTGGCGGCATTGTTTGGACATGCGGAAGCGATAACCGCTCTTGTGCAATTCGGGGCAGATGTCAATTTAGTGAACGACGAGGGAATGACACCGTTGCATGCAGCGGCAGCAAACGGACACGCAAAAGCGATAGTCGCGCTTGTGGATGCAGGAGCGGATGTCAATTATACATTGGTTAAAGGTGTAACCCCGTTGCATGCAGCGGCGATGTTTGAACGCTCTGACGCCGTGATTGAACTCATCAACAGCGGGGCGGAAGTGAATGCGAGTGATTTTCGCAGCAGGACGGCATTAGATTTAGTTGTGCGATTTCACGGCGAAAAGCATCCGCTGGCGGTTGTTTTGCGCGAGGCGGCAAAGCGTCAGGAAGCCAAAAGAGAAAAAGAGGCGGAAGAATTGCTTCGCCGTCTGAAGAGCGAGTAAAACCGAAAGGGGAGGGGGGAGGGGAAAGAGAAAATGGCAAATGATGAATATTTGCTGCACGAAGCAATAGGGGACGGTGATTTTGTCAAAATGCGGCAACTCATTAAAGAGGGCGCGGATGTCAATCGGGTGGACCAATTTGGCAGGACGCCCCTGTATCGATTGGTGGAAAGGGGGGCAAAAAAGAAACTGGCACACGCGATAATTATCCTCGCCGAGGCCGGTGCGGATGTTAATCAAGCAGACGAAAATGGCATTACTCCGTTGCATTTGGCTGCAGGGGTGGGACACGCAAGCGCAATAATCGCTCTTGCCGAAGCCGGCGCGGATGTCAATTGGGCGGATAAAAATGGTAATACCCCGTTGCATCTGGCAACAGGGAATGGGCACACAAGAGCCGTAATTGCCCTTGTCAAAGCCGGTGCGGATGTCAATCCATTAACCAAAGATGGCACTACTCTGTTGCATTTGGGGATAAGGGAATGGAATGCGGAAGAGATAATCGCCGTTGCCGAAGGCGGGACAAATATCAATTGGACAGATATAAAGGGCAATACTTTATTGCATCTGGCGATAGAGTGGGGAGATGCAAACACGATAATCGCGCTTGTCAAAGTCGGGGCAGATGTTAATCGGGCAGGCCAAGATGGCACGACTCCGTTGCGCATGGCAATAGAATACAACCGCGAAGATGCGATAAGAATTCTTGTCGCTATGGGTGCAAAAGAATGATTGACGGTGCGGGGGGATAGCCGTCAGCGGATGGTGACGGCATCGGGTGCGGGAATGACGGCGAGGTTGGGGTTGTTGGAGTAGCGGAGTTTGCCGTCGTTGCAGCAGTCGCATCGGTGGTATTTGACAAGTTTAACCCCCCCCCCCATCTTTGATGGGGGGGGCTGGGGGGGGGTAATCGGCGGCGGGAGGATTTGCGGTTTTCCCCCCCCCTACCCCCCCCAACAAGTTGGAGGGGGGGTTAATTGGATTTGTGGGGACGAGGAAAGGGTTAAAGCATAGGGCGGCCCAGTAGCCGTCGGGGGTGGGGGGCGTTGGGGTTTTCGCTGAGTTTTGCGGGGTTATTTGATTCGCTGGATTCCCGCCTTTTTGGAGGAGTGCGGGAATGACGCTATACGGTGACGGCGTTGGGGGCGGGGATGACGGTTAGGTTGGGGTTGTTGGAGTAGCGGAGTTTGCCGTCTCTGCAGCAGTCGCAGCGGTGGTATTTTTTGTTATACCCCCCGCCGCTTGCGGGGGGGGGTCGGAGGATTTCCCGCCGACGGCAGTCGGCGGGGAATGCTCCGGGGGGGTGGAGAGTAAGAGCAAAACCCAAACCGCCCCGCAATCCCCAATATCCCACCCCCCAAAATCGGAGATTTTGACCCCCCCCCGCAAGCGGCGGGGGGTATAACAAAAAAATACCACCGCTGCGACTGCTGCAGAGACGGCAAACTCCGCCACTCCAACAACCCCAACCTAACCGTCA
>JAHRAH010000187.1 GCA_020027345.1 Gammaproteobacteria bacterium
CGGCAAACTCCGGGGGGGTGGAGAAAGCCCGCAACCGTCAGCCACCCCCCGTCATTCCGGCAAAAGCCAAAATCCACACCACCCCCCCAAATATGTTAAAATCCCCCCGCAATGAAAACCAAAAAACCCGTCCCCGAATGGCTCGCCGAGTTCCGCGCCTCCGAAGCCGAGCAATCCGCAAAACTCCGCGCCGACATCCGCGCGTCCGTCAGCGAGACCATCAACAAATACGCCGCCGAAGCCGAAGCCGAACGCCGCAAACACGCCGCCGAAGCCGAGGAAGAACGCCGCAAACACGCCGCCGAAGCCGAGGAGGAACGCCGCAAACACGCCGCCGCCGCCGAAGCGCGCCACAAAGAAGTGGAGGAAGAGTTCCGCGAGATGCGGGAATTCCTCCGCATCCTCAGCGTGGAGGTCAGGGAATTGCGCGAGTCCGTCCGCCTTTTGGAATACACCTTCGGCGGCTTTGCCGAAGGCGAGGGCAGGATTTTGGAGATTGAATGCATGGCTGCGTTGAGGGCCGCTCGCAGGATCGGCAAAATCGCCATAGACGAGTTCCACCACGGGATGACGGTCACCCGGGACAACATACCCGTCGCCGAATACGACATAGTCGGCTTCAATTGCGATTCCATCGTCGTCGCCGAGGTCAAGCGCCGCTTGCGAAAGAGCGACATCCTCCGCTTTGTGGAAAAGCAGTTGCCGGAGTTTGCGCGCTATTTCCCCCACGAGGCGCGGGGGAAGAAAGTGCGCGGCGCGATGATCTACAAGTACGCCCAAAAAAACGGCAAGACCGGCAACGACCCCGTCCAACTCGCGCTGGACAGCGGCCTAATCCTCCTCCAAGCCAACGCCAAAAACGAACTAAACCACATCACCAAATCCCCCTAAAAAAACCCCCCCTCCAACTTGTTGGGGGGCTGGGGGGGGGAAACCCCAACCCTATACCCCCCGCCGCTTGCGGGGGGGGGTCGGGTTTTTGCCTACACAAAGCCCGAAGGGGGCCGCAAACACTCCTACCCCCCCCCGCAAGCGGCGGGGGGTATAGGGACTCGTTCCCACGCTCCGGCGTGGGAACGCAGCCGACAGAGCGGGCGTCCCCGCCCGCTCTAATTAACCCCCCCCTCCATCTCCGATGGGGGGGGCTGGGGGGGGACATATTTAAGAGTCGGCGTGGACGCCCCCCGCTTTCGCGGGGGCAGGCTTGGGTATGCGTTCCCACGCCGGAGCGCGGGAACGAGGCCCGGTTTTATTGGCGCAGGCGGCGGGATGGTTTGGCGTAGTCATTGGCAACAACACCGTCCAGCCCTGTAAGGGCGGCCGAAAACAACGGCTTCGCCGAAGGCAAAACAATAACGCGGGTTTCCGGCGTTTTCCGTTCGGCCGCCCTTACAGGGCTTGTTTTTTAATGTCCGCGCACACAGGGCGGCGCGCTGGCGCGCTTGCCCTGTTACATCCGGCCGCCCCTGCGGGGCTTTTCCAACTCCGTTTGGAAATTTTGGCATTTTGTGGTATAATTGCAAAAATTTTAATCCAAAGGAGAAAAACAAATGACTCGCTCCGCTTTTTACAGTTTTCACTACGCTAACGATGCTTGGCGCGCCTCGCTAGTGCGCAACATGGGCGTCATTGATGGCAACCGCCCCGCCAAGGACAACGATTGGGAGACCATCAAAAAAGGAGGAGGCCCCGCCATTGCGAATTGGATTGACGGACAAATGTACGGCACCTCGGTTGCCATTGTCCTCATCGGCGAGAAAACCGCCGGGCGCAAATGGATTAACTACGAAATCCAAACGGCGTGGGAAAAAGGCAAGGGCGTGTTGGGGGTTTACATTCACGGATTAAAAAACCGCGATGGAAAGACATCGTGGAAAGGAAAAAATCCGTTCAGCGGAATCGCCATCAAGGCCCGTAAGCGGATAGGCGGCTTAGGGGGATACGGGGTGGGTGACACTGTCCTGTTGAACCTGGGGAGCATCGTGCACGCTCACAATCCGGAATCTTTTTTGGGGTTTGACACCAGCAAGGAGGTGTACGCCATCATCAAGGAAAATCTCGGAGATTGGATTGAAAAGGCGATTGCAATCAGGAGTCGCTATGCCTGAACCCCAGCCCTTGGACGAAGCATCCCCCGCCGTGCATAAGCACCTTGACATTATGCAGGGTGTTATTGGCCGCATGGCGGCGGGGAGTCGGTCGGCAAAAACTTGGTGCGTTACCGTGGTGGCCGCAATTCTCATCGTCGCCGCGAGGGGCGATGTCCCCGGGTGCGCCATTTTGTTCGCGTTGATTCCGGCGGCAATGTTTTGCACAATGGACGCCTACTACCTTGGGTTGGAGCGGGGTTTTCGCGGCGCATACGACAAATTTGTCGGCAAACTCCACGCCGGGACGCTCACGCCCGGTGACTTGTATGTTGTCAACCGGGACAAAACGGGATGGCGGTTGTGGCTGTCGGCGTTTCTGTCTTTTTCGGTGTGGGGTTTTTATGCGGCTATTGCGATTTCAATTTTTCTCGCACAATTTGCCGTGTAAAACTTTCCCCGTCGCTCCCGCTTTCGCCGGAATGACAAGGGGGACTCGTCTCTACGCTTCCGTGCGGGAACTCATGTCCGCCGGTTCCGGATACCGCCGCTTCAACACTCCATACAACGAATCCGCCGGATATTTTCCATCCTTGTCCACGCCGTCCCTGTGAAGATGCGTGTTGCTCAAATGAATGCAGCGCAAATCCGGGCAAGCCGCCAGCATTCCCTCAAAATCCCGCCCCGAACTTTCCACAACCGCCCGCCCCTGCGGGTCGCCCGGCAAAAAAAACACCGATGCCGGCAGCGCGTATTTTTCCAATCCGAAATGCCGGACGGCGTTTGCCAAACTTATCATCCCTCCGGCGTCCCGTCCCCGGACATGCCGCCGCGAATCCCGCCAAAAAAGCAGCCGCCGCTGCATTTTTGTAAACACCGCCCGCGCGTCGTCCCACGGCTGAACCCGGTCAACATCCGCGCAAGCGTCCGCCATCGCCGCCGCCAGCAAATGACCCGCCGGAAACTTAAGCATTCCGTTCAACATCCGGTGCGCTTTAATGTCCCGCGAAAAAGCAACATCCGCCGAAACATCCAGCGGACGAACGCAAACCGCGTCCATATCCATCCACCAGCCGCCCCGTTGCCGCAGCAACTCCCACCGGAAATGGTCCGAAAAATATGCAAGCGACCCTTTCCGATGTCGGAATATCGCCGTGCGCGGCAGAATCTCCGCCGCATCCATAACACGCAAACCGTCAACGCACGGCACATTCCCCAATTCGTCGTAATAATAAAGATGAAACTCATGCCCCATTTCGCAAAACGAACGAATGCACAGCCGCTCCAACGCCGAAAGCCGCCCGCCGACCCAAAGCCCCTGCACCACGCGGTTGTCTTCGCTTGCCGCCGTCATTTCCCAGCCCCCGGCTCCGGATAGCGCCGCTTAAGCACCTCATATAACGAATCCTCCGGATACTCGCCGTCCTTATCTATGCCGTCAGCGGATAGGGCTGAGTTGGATAAATGGATGCAATGAAGTTCGGGCGCATCGGACAAAAGCCGCTCAAAATCATATCTCGCGCTTTTCACAATTTTCCGCCCTTCCGGGGCTTCCGAAAGACAAAAGGTTATAACCGGCAAGGCATATTTTTCTAGCCCGAAATGCCGAACGGCGGACATCATACCGGTCATGCCTCCGGCTTGCCAATGCCGAATATGGCGTCGGTGGTTCCGCCAGAACATCAACCGCCGCCGAAACTTTTTTAATCTCACTTTCGCGTTATCCCACGGCTGAACGCGATTAACATTCGCGTAGGCATCCGCCAATGCCGCCGTCAGAAAATGACCGCGCGGAAATTTTAATGGACTGTTCCATAAATAATCCGAAGTGAAGTCGCGCGGAAACACCACCTCCGCCGAAAAATTAAAGGCGCGAATGCACACCATGTCCGCATCCACCCACCAACCGCCCCGCTGCCGCAGCAACTCCCACCGAAAATGGTCTGCAAAATACGCCAACGACCCTTTGTCGTTGCGGAAAACCGCCGTGCGCGGCAAAATCTCCGCCGCATCCATCACACGCAAACCGTCAACGCGCGGCACATTTTGCAACTCGTCGTAGTGATAAAGATGAAACTCATGCCCCATCGCGCAAAACGAGCGAATGCACAGCCGCTCCAACGCCGAGAGCCGCCCGCCGACCCACAGCCCCTGCACAACCCGGTTATCCCCAACGACCGCCGCCGTCATAAATCCTCCTCCGCCCCCGGATACCGCCGCTTCAATATCTCATAAAGCGAATGCTCCGGATATTTGCCGTCTTTGTCAAATCCCCATTTGTTTAACCACGAATTAGAAAAATGGACGCAATACGACCGCGAAAGCATCGGCGCAAGTGCGTCCATCTCGTGCAGCGTGTCCGTAAAAATATAATCCAGCATAAAAGCATCCAGCATATGAAAGACATGCGTCGGCTGGATAAACTCCTCCAAACCGAAATGCCGGACAAGCCGCATAAAGCCAAATTGCCCGCCGGCGTCGTCGGGGCCGATATTTTTGCGCGAATCACGCCAAAACTTAAGCCGCCGCCCCGCTTTGCGCTTCTTTATCCGAAAAGTGTCCCACGGCTGAAAACGGTCAACATCCCGGTAGCAATCCGCCGCCGCCGCAATCGCGGGGTGCGCGCGAGGAAACTTCATAATCGCAATGCTCAAAATGTCGCCAAATTGAGGACGGGCGATGACAATATCCCCCGAAAAATCCAGCGGGCGCAGGCACACCGTATCCATATCCGCCCACCAGCCGCCCCGTTGCCGCAACAACTCGTATTGAAAATGGTCGGCAAACCACGAAATGATTCCCGTCCTGCGCCCGAACATCGCCGTGCGCGGCAGAATCTCCTGTGCGTCCAAAACGCGCAAGCCCTTAACCTGCGGCACATTTCGCAATTCGTCGTAGTGATAGAGATGAAACTCATGACCATTCGCGCAAAACGACAAAATGCACAGCCGCTCCAACGCCGACAACCGCCCGCCGACCCAAAGCCCCTGCACCACGCGGTTGTTATCGTTTAGCATTTTTTCCCTTGTCGTTAACAAAGTAAAAATCCATGTTGCAATACTGAATAAGCGTCCAACCGCGCGAAATCATTTCGCCAATGAAGACGCCTTTCCAGGGCCATATTTCAATCTGCAAAAGCGCGTTGTTATGCGCCAGCAAATTCGCCGCGCCTTTCAGCGCCTCGGCTTCATGCCCTTCCACATCAATTTTTGCGCAGATTTTCCGCCCGCGAAAGGAAAACAGAGAATCCAGCGGTGCGGCGGCAACGCCGACATTTTCGCCCAATTGCCGCAAATGCAATAAGCGCGCGTCATTTGACAAACTATCAGGAGCAACGGGAGAATCACCGTCAAAAACCTGCAATGCGGGGGCAAAAGCCCCGCCTTCCTTGCGCATTCGCATCTCGCGGGCGGCGTCGCTTGCGGCGACATTGTGCGGGGTTATCACGCCCTCAAAGTTGTTTGCCCGGATATGCCAAAGCAACCGCCGGTAACTTTCCGGGTGCGGCTCAAAGGCGTGTATCTCGGCAAAAATGCCGAGTTTCGCCGCCAGCAAAGAGTAATAGCCAATGTTCGCGCCGATGTCCAAAAACACTTCCGCCCCGCGCTCCCGCGCGGCATTGAATAAAAACACAATTTCATCGGGCTCGTGAAATCCGTGTTTAAGGATGTAATGCCCAATCATTTCGTCCGCATTGACGGCATACCGAATCCCGCCGCGGGTGATAACCCGCGTCATCTTGCGCGGCAGCAGCGCATGCCAGATTTTCCGCAAACCGCGCCGCAAGCGAAAAGCCAAGCCGCCGTCGCGCGGGCGCGGCTCGGCGATGTCGGCAAGTGTCAGCGGCGGTTTCATTCCTCGCCGCGCTCCTTGCGCGCCGAAGTTTGCCAATAGCATACGCGGCAATGCAGCCGGTCGTATTTGCGCCACAAAGACGCAATAATACGGTCGGGCAGCGATGCCCACTTTATGTCCGCTTCCCTCCGCATTTGCGAGTCCGCCCCCACCTGCCGCACCACCGGCGGCATAACGCCATAATAGGGAATTTTGCTGCGCCACCATTCGGCGTAAGCAACATCCACCGGCGCGGATATTTCGCGGCACCATTCCAAAAGCATAGCCGCTCCCCGCTGCGAAATCATGTAGCCGGCGGCAGTTACCACCCGCCGAGGAAATAGAGTAAGCCGCCGCCGACGGTCGCCGACGGTCGCAAGTAGCAGCCCTGACCATTTGCCCTGCTCAGCCGAAAGCAGCACCACCGTCCACCGCCATTCCAACATTGCAATGGCTTCGCAAACCGGAATAAGGTCGTTGTCCCAAGCGGCGTCGTCTTCCAAGACGAGGGAGCAAGGGATTTTTTCGTCCGCAATTCGCCGCCAGAGATTGTAATGCGAAAGGTAACAGCCGATTTCGCCGGGCATCATTTCGCGCCCGAACTTGCGGCGGAATTTGTCCCGCCGAAGCCGGGATTCGTATAGGGCGGCGTCCGCGGTTGCGCCGTCAACGGCGTCAATAAATTCATACGGCGTTCCGAGTTTGTTCAGCCGCGCGCGCATCGCTTCGCGCCGTTCTTTCGCGCGCGCAAGCGAAATCACATAAATTGGCGGAAACGAAACGGACATTATTCGCCGCGCGGGCCTTGCGCCGCAATGAGAAAGTAGCGCAAGCGGCAGTGCCAGCGATCGCGTTTTCGCCAAAGGGACGCGCGAACCCTGTTGGAAAACGACGCCCGTTTTTTGCGCCCCTCAACTACCAGAGATTCCAACCCCGTTTGCCATACCGGCGGCGGCACAACGCAGTAAAAAGGAATTTTGTTGCGCCACCATTCGCCGTAAGCGATGTCCACCGGCGCGGATATTTCGCGGCAGTAATCCAGCAGCATTGCCGCCCCCCGTTGCGAAATCATGTAGCCGGCGGTCGTCGCCATCCGCTTGCCAAACATAACAAGCAGGCGTTTTTTATCGCCAACAGTCGCCAGCACCCGCCGCAAAAATGCGGCTTTTTTGCCAGAAAGCAAAACGACGCCCCACCGCCATTCCAGCATTTCAACGGCGGCGCAAACCGAAAGAAGGTCGTCGTCCCAAGCGGCGTCGTCCTCCAAGACGAGGGCGCAGGGGATTTTTTCGCCGACAATCCGCCGCCAGAGGTTGTAGTGCGAGAGATAGCAGCCGATTTCGCCGGGGAGCATATCGCGCCCGAACTTGCGGCGGAATTTGTCCTGCCGGAGGCGGGATTCGTAAAGGGCGGCGTCCATAGTTGCGCCGTCAACGGCGTCAACAAATTCATATTGCGTTCCGAGGTTGTTCAGCCGCGCGCGCATCGCTTCGCGCCGTTCTTTCGCGCGCGCAAGCGATATGCAAAACACCGGCGGCAAATCGCGCGCCGTCACCGTTTTTCTTTCTCGGCTTTTTGCAATGCGGCGCGTATGTCGTATTCTTGGAGATAGTCCAGCGGGGTTTTGCCGTCGGCGGTTTGTATTGCCGGGTCGGCGCCGGATTGCAAAAGGAGATTCACGGCGAGTTGCACTCCGCTTGCCGCCGCCAAATGCAGCGGCGTTGCGCCTATGTCGTTTTTTGCGTTGACATCGGCGTCGGCGTCCACGAGCAGATTGACGATGCGCGTTTCGCCCCTGCCGGCGGCGAGATGCAGCGGAGTGTCGTCGTTTTCGTCGCGGGTGTTTGCGCTCGCGCCTTGCGAGATTAAAAAAAGCGCGGCGGTTGCGCTGCCGTAAAGCGCGGCGACATGCAGGGGCGCGAACCCGTCCTCGTCCTTTGCGTCAATGTCCGCGCCTTCTTTGATTAACGCGCGCAGGGCGGGGAGGTCGTCCAGCGCGACCGCCTCCCAGAGTTTTTCGTCCATTTCCTCCGGCGCCGCCGTTTCTGCCGACGGTTCCGCAGACGCGCCCGCCCGCCGCCGCGGGGGGCGGCGGGCGTCGGGGTGTCCGCTCACCGCGCGCGCTGGCGCGGGGGTTTCGCCTGTTTCATTGTCGTCCGCCTATTTCAGTGTTCAGGTTTCAACCTGGCAAATGCCGGGCTGACTGAACAAAAGCAGACGCTTGATTGCTCCGCTTATTTCCCTCGGCGCGGTTGTACAGGCCGCGCCGTTTGTGTCGGGTGTTGTATTCAACGGACAACCCGACATCGGGCGGCCCGCTTTTGTTCAGTGCCGGGGATTGTAGCACACTTTGCCTTTTTGCCGGGGGCGGGGATACGGGCGTGAGAGGTTGTAAAATGCGGGGGAGATGAAGTTTTTGTTTGTGCGAGGTTTCCCCCCCCCCGCCCCCCCCATCAAAGATGGGGGGGGGGTTGATTCGTCATTCCAGCGAAAGCTGGAATCCATACGGACTTTGCTTTTTCCGATGGATTGCGGACGGGGGAAGATTTGGCTTTTTCGCCGGGCTTGTATGGATTCCAGCTTTCGCTGGAATGACGGGGGGTTGCGGGCGCATTCCACCCCCCCGGAGTTGGCCGTCCCCATCTGGCGATGGGGACGGCAAACTCCGACCCCCCCCCGCAAGCGGCGGGGGGTAGTTGCCGGGCGGGGGCGGACGATTGCCGGGGGGGTGCGGTGAAGTTTTCTTTGTTCGCGCATTTGGAGCGTTCCGGCATCGCTCGCGACATGTACGACTGCCTGGGGAGATGGCTGAACCGCACGCGCGGCGGCAAACGCTGGGCTGACTATCCCGGCACAGGACTGCG
>JAHRAH010000189.1 GCA_020027345.1 Gammaproteobacteria bacterium
GGACGGCAAACTCCGGGGGGGTGGAGCGCGCCTTCATAACCGTATCCCCCTTCCCGCAAAAGCAGGAATTCCATACGGACTCGCCGACAACGCGACTCAGGAAGTTTCGCCGCCGTAACGCTGGCGAAAGCGTTCCACCCTGCCGGAAACATCAACGAGTTTTTGCTTGCCGGTGTAGAAAGGATGGCATTGCGAACAAACATCCAAATGCAGTTTGTCCTCTTCAAAAACGCCGCCGACGCGCAGCGTGTTGCCGCACGAGCAAGTCGCGGTCGCGTAACGGTAGGGCGGGTGAATGTCCTTTTTCATCGTTCTCTTTCCGCCGCCGGCAATCGCCCCGGCGGCAATCCGCGATTATACGCCCTTTGCGGTAAAATCCAAAAATGCCCGCCGGCTTGTTCGCCACCTGTCTGGTAAACATCGCGCGCCCGCAAATCGGGCTGGCGGCGGCGAAAACGCTGGACCTCGCCGGGGCGGATTGGGTCTTTCCCCGCGGGCAAACCTGCTGCGGGCAGCCCGCATACAACGCCGGTTTCCGCGCGCAAGCCGCCGCCGCCGCCGCACACTGCGCGCGGGTTTTCGCCGATTGCGAAAAAGTGGTCGTCCCCTCCGGTTCCTGCTGCGGATTTTTGCGAAAGCACGCGCCGGGGCTTGCCGATGTCGCAGGAGATTCGGTAACAGTCCTCGCCGCAAAATGCATGGAACTGAGCGAGTTTTTGCTGGAAAAAGAATTCGTCCCGCCGCCGCGAAAAACGCCGCTCGCCGCCGCCTTCCACGACGGCTGCGCCGGCTTGCGCGAACTCGGAATAAAAAAGGGACCGCGCAAACTGCTCGCGCAGGCCGGCGTGACCGTCAGCGACATTCCGGAATGCGAAGTATGCTGCGGCTTCGGCGGAGCATTCGCGGAAAAATTCGGCGGCATATCCGCCGCGCTCGCAGACGCAAAATGCGAAAACATACTCGCCGCAAAAACAAACACCGTCCTCGCCGGAGACGCCGGATGCATTTTGCATATTGAGGGGCGGCTTTCGCGCCTGCGCAAGCCCGTCCAAGTTTTGCATTGGGCGCAGGCGCTTTTTGATTCCGGCGGCGAAACAAACGGCTGATGCAAACCGCGCCAGTCAGTTTTGCCGCGCGCGCAAAAAAAGCGCTCGGCGACGCGGCGATGCGCGGCGCGATGGCCGAAGTGAAAGGAAAATTCATTTCCGCACGCGCGCAGGCCGCCGCGGAATACGGCGACTTTGAATCGCTGCGCGAACGCGGAAAACAAATACGCGAACAAAGCATAAACGAAATGCCCGCTTTGCTGCGGCAGTTTGAACAAAACGCGCAAGCCGCCGGCGCCCGCGTTTTCTGGGCCGCAAACGCCGAAGCCGCGCGCAAAATAACCGTCGCCGCCGCCCGGCACCACAACGCAAAACTCGCCGTCAAATCCAAAAGCATAACCGGCGAGGAAATCCGCCTCAACGGCGCGCTGGAAAAAGCCGGAATTAAAACCGTGGAAACCGACCTCGGCGAATTCATTTTGCAACTCGCCGGCGAGGAACCCTTCCACATCATCGCCCCGGCGATGCACAAGCGGCGCGAAGAAATCGCAAAACTCTTCGCGCAAAACAACATCGGCGAAGGCGGGGAGGATATCGCCGCCCTCACGCGCTCGGCGCGCAAGCATTTGCGCGCGCAATTTCTCGCCGCCGACATCGGCATCACCGGCGCGAACTTTTTGTTCGCCGACATCGGCGCGGCGATGATTGTGACCAACGAAGGCAACGGCCGCCTCGCGGCGACGCTGCCGAAAGTGCGGATAACCATCGCCGGCATAGACAAAATAGTCGCGCGCTTTTCCGACAGCGCCGACTTGCTCGCGCTGCTCACGCGCTCAGCGACCGGACAAAAAATATCCAACTATGTGACCGTCGCCTCCGGCGCGCGCAACGGTGACTGTAACGACGGCAGCGAAGAAGGGCCCCGTCATCACTACATTATTTTACTGGACAACGGCCGCTCGGCAATGCGCAAAAGCGAAATGCGAGAAATGCTGCGCTGCATACGCTGCGGCGCCTGTATGAATCATTGCCCGGTCTATCACGCAGTCGGCGGGCATTCTTACGGCCCCGCGTATATGGGACCGATGGGGCAGGTTTTAATTCCGGCGCTGCGCGGAATAAATTACATGCCCGATTTGCCGCACGCGGCGACGATGTGCGGCGCGTGCGAAGTCGTTTGTCCGGTAAAAATACCGCTGCCCGGATTAATGCGCAAACTGCGCGAAAAACAAGTAAAAGAAAAAACACGCCCCTTCGCGGAAAGCGCCGCGGTTTTTCTTTGGACTTTTGTTTGCCTGCGCCCGCGGTTGTACAACTTCGCCGCCGCGGCAATGGCGATGTTTTTGCGTCTTGCCGGCGGCGGGAGCAAGGTGCGGCGGTTGTTTTTTTTGCCCGGATGGTTTTCCGCGCGCGATTTAATATGTCCGCCCGGGCGCACTCTCGCGCAAATGTTAAAAAAAGAAAACCGATGACACCGTCCCCCGCCCTTCCGCTTATAGTCGTTCTGGACGCGGCGACTATGCGCGGCGGTTTGCAAAAACCGTCCTTTCCCCACGAATGGATCGCATACGAAACAACAACCCCCGCGCAGGCGCCAAAGCGCGCGCGCAAAGCCGACATCATCGTGACAAACAAAGCGAAGATTTCCGCCGCATGCATTCGTTCCGCGCCGCGGCTGAAATTAATATGCGTCGCCGCGACCGGTGTGGACTGCGTGGACATCGCCGAATGCAAGCGGCGCAAAGTGCGCGTTTGCAATGTCCGCGATTACGCCGGGCGCGGAGTCGCCGAGCATGTGCTTATGCTCATTCTTTCGCTCGCGCGCAATCTGCCGCAATACCGCGAGCGCACTCTCGCCGGCGAATGGGCGAGCAGTCCGGTGTTTTCGCCGCAAATGGGGGAGATAGAAAACATGGAAGGAAAACAACTCGGCGTCATCGGCGGCGGCGCGCTCGGACGGTCGGTCGCCGCGCTCGCCGAATGCGCCGGAATGCGCGCGGTTTTTCTCAAACGGCAACGGCAAGCGGACGATTTGCCGCGCGCGCCGTGGAATACGCTGCTCGCCGAAAGCGACATTATTTCGCTGCATTGCCCGCTGACGGAAAACAACCGCGGGCTTTTCGGCGCGCGCGCATTCGCGCAAATGAAACCCGGCGCGCTTTTTATCAACACCGCGCGCGGCGGGCTCGTGCAAAACGGCGCGCTGATACACGCGCTCAAAAGCGGCAAACTCGCCGGCGCCGGCATTGACACGCTGGAAAAAGAACCGCCGCCGGCGAACCATCCGCTTCTTGTTTTTCGCCATCCGCGGCTGATTGTCACGCCGCATATCGCATGGGCCAGCCGGCAGTCGCTGCGCGAATTCCGCCGGCAACTTCTGGCGAATATGGAATCTTTCGCATCCGGCAAATTGCAAAATGTCGTCGTTTAATTTCGCCGACGACCGCGCCGCCGTCCTCGCCGCATTGGAAAGCGGCGAACAACCGCCGCCGCAGAAATCGCAGCCGCCCGCAAAACAACCCCCGCCGCAAACAAACGATTCCGAATTGCGCCGGATGTTTTGCATTGCCGCAAAAAACAACGACGCCACCGTTTGCGAAATCGGCGGCGGCGAAGGCATTCCCGCCGCCGTCGCCGCTTACTTAAAAGAACGCGGAATGCCGCCGAAACTGCTTTGCGCTGAATCCCTCGTTAATTTAAATTGGAACGCAGCGGGCGTCGCCGCAGAATGCCGCCCGGCGAAAGATTCCGACGGTTGCGCCGCGACGGAAATCATCGCCGCCGCCGCCGACACCGGCGCGATGATGGTCGGCGACAACACCCCGCATCAACTCACGCACAGCATTCTCCCGCCCGCGCACATCGCCATACTGCGCGTAAAAAACATAGTCGGCAATCTCCCCGCCCTCTGGAAAATAGCGCAAAGCGAAACCCCGCCGCCCAAACTCTTCTCCCTGATATGCGGCCCCTCCCGCACCGCCGACATAGAACAAACCCTGACCCTGGGCGCGCACGGCCCCGTAACCGTCCACATAATCATAGTCAACAATTAACACCCCCGCGCTATTTTCACATTTCTGTTAAAAACGAATCAAATAGTGTCATCGCAATATGAATTTTAATTTGCTGGATTCCCGCTTTTTTGGAAGAGTGCGGGAATGACGCGGGGGGACGATTCCCGGCTTTGGGAAATGTACGGGAATGACGCAAGGTGGATTCCCGGCTTTGCGGGAATGGGGCGTTTTACAAATGCAAAACCGCGCCTTGTTTCAGGATGGAGACGCGTTTGCCGAGTCGGTTTTTGATTTGCCGGCGCACTTCTTTCGCGGAGCGCGGCTTGATGTGGCAGCACAGCACTTCCCAGTCGGCGGGCAGATGCTCCTCCACGCGCTGCTGCAAAACGGCGGGCGTAAGATGCCCGGAAGCGCGCGCGACGGTTTCCAAACCGTCGGGAAAGGATGTTTCAATAACAATCCGGCGGATGTTTTTTTGTTTCGCCAGCCATTTCCATGTTTCGGCGGAGGCGTCCCAGAGGTCGGTTATCACCGGCAGCGTTTCCTTTTCGCCGTGCAGGCAGTAGCCCAAAGTCGGCACCGGATGGTCGACGGGAAAAGGAGTCAGCGCCGTTTTGCCGACGCGCATTTTCCGCCGCATTTTTTCAATGCGCTTAAACTGCACCATCGGCTTGCCTTCCACGCGAATGTTTTCCATATTCGGCCAGATGCGGTCGTTGAAAAACCCCTCGCGCACGGCGTTCGCCGTTTCTTCCAAACAATGCACGCGCATCGTCCCCAGCCCGGCGTGGTTGTCCGCCAAAAAGCAAAGCGCGACGGTGTGGTCCATGTGGCTGTGCGTCAGCACGACATCGGCGATGCCGGCGGCGACATCCAGCGGAATGCGAAAGGCGCCGGTGCCGGCGTCCAGCAGCACCTTGCCGTCCAGCAGCAGGGATATGGAATCGCAACCGGGGGCGACTCCCCCGCCGGCGCCGAGAACTTCAACTTTCATGGGCTTGCCTCACTCCCATTTTAAGCCGCAAAACCGCCTCATTTGCTCTCAAAGACGGTTATTCCGTCCCAGGCGTCGCCGGGCGGGGATTTTAACAACATCTCAATTCGGCGCCGGTAAAACGCCGTCAGCCCGTCGCCGGGGCGTTCTTCGTCGTATTGCCGCAGCAGTTCCATCGCCGCGGCGAACTCGCCCTTGACATATTCCAGCCGCATTTTCTCGTACATTTCCAGCGCTTTCGTCGTCGCGACCGGCACCAGATTCGGCGCGCCCACCGGCTCGTGGATTTTCAGCGCCTGCTCGCGCCCTTTCACGCGCACGACATCCACGACGCGAAAAACATAACTCTCGCCGCATTTGTCGCGCGTGCTTTGCGTCACCAAAATCGGCACGCCGTAATATTTTGTCAGCCCTTCCACGCGCGAGGAGACATTGACGGTGTCGCCCAGCGCCGTGTAGGCGACGCGAAACTCCGAGCCCATGTTGCCGACATTCGCGACGCCGGTGCAGATGCCGACGCCGAGCCGCATTTCCTTGCGCCCGGCTTTTTCTTCTTCGGCGGACAAACTTTGTATCGCTTTTTGCATTCCCATCGCCGCCTGCACCGAATGCAGCGCGTGCTCTTCGTCGTCCAGCGGCGCGTTCCAAAAAGCCATAACCGCGTCGCCGATGAATTTGTCAACAGTGCCGCGGTTTTCGTGAATGACGCGCGTTTGCGCCGTGAGCATCCGGTTCATCAGCGAGGTCAGTTCCTGCGGAGTCAGTTTTTCCGAAATGCTCGTGAAGTTGCGTATGTCGGAAAACAAAACCGATATCTCGCGGCTTTCGCCCTCCATATTAATCGTCTTGCCGACCTGCTGCGCCAGTTCCGGCGGGACATACTGGCTGAACGCGCTTTTGAGTTGCCGCCCCTTTGTCCATTCAAAAACAAAACCGGAAAGCGCATTAACCAAAGCGATGCCGGCAAAAACAACCAGCGGCGGAACCAGCCGGAAAACCTCGCCCTCGGCGCTCCACTGCGCGAAAACAAACCACACAAATCCGCCGGAAAAAAGCACCGTCAAAACAAAACCGAGCAGCGGCCCGATAAAAACCGCGGCGACGGACAAAACCACGGCGGCGGCGACGAGCGCGAGAAGTTCCACAAAACGCGTCGTCGGCGAGCGAAAGAGAACATTGTCGGCGCGCGCGCTCGCTATCTGCGCCGCGATTATCTCCGCCTTCGGCGTTACCGGATTCACCGGCGTCGGATGCAAATCGCGCAAAAGCTCCGAAGAGGAACCGATGACCACAATCTTGTTTTTAAGATGCTCTTCCTGCGCGCGTCCGCGAATAATGTCGCGCGCCGAAATGTAGCGGAAGGAAGCGTCGGGGTCGCTGTCAAAATCGCTGCTCCGCCCGCCGATGTTGCCGAAGCGCAGCAGCATCGTGGAATCCTCGTCAATGTTTACCGCGTATCTCCCCGTGGATATTTTTTCCGCCGGCTCGCCCGAAGCGACCAGCGGCAGCCCGCTCCCCGATATGTCGTCAAAGCGCATCAGCGCAAACGCCAGCGATTCGTAATAATCGTTGGAATTGCGAACAATCATCGGCACACTGCGCACAAGCCCGTCGCTGTCCGCGCGCAAATTAATATGCCCGCCCCCCGCCGCCGCCTCGTTCAGTTTTTTTATGTTGCCGGAATAGCCCTGCATATACGGAAACTGCCGCACATCGTCCCCCGCCAGCGGCTGCGAATCCTCCCCCAGCAACTGCGAAGGCGCCGGCAAAGAAGCCGCCCGCCTCCCCGATTCGTCAAAAACATAACTCAAAAGCACCGCGCGATTCCGCATGGAATCCGCAAACAAAGAATCGTAATCGTACTCCTGCGTGATGCGCCGCAACTGCGCCTCCAATTGCTCGCGCGTTTCCGGCGCGATTTCGTCGTCCGACATCATCAGCCGCTTGTCCACATCCTTAAGCGCCGCCAGCGTGTCGTCGTTCGTGTCCGGAAAAGGAAAAGAAAACGCCGCAACCAAAACGCCGTAGCGCTCAAACAATTGATTCAACAACTTCGCCAGCAGGTCGCGGTTCCAGGGCCAACTCCCCAAACTGCGCAAACTGTCCCGGTCAATGTCAATAATCACAATGTCCGCGTTTTTCCGCCGCGCCTGTTTCGCGTCGCGCAGCAGCCGCCAGTCGTAGGCCGTCTTTTCCAGCCGGTCGACCAGTTCCAGCGATTTGCCGCCGTAGTCCGCCGTCAGCGCCAGCAGCAACGCCGCCGCAATCAAATTAAATAGAAGGCGCGTTTTCATCCCCGAGTCGTCCCGCAGTCATTCTACGCCAACTTCATCCCCGGCGGCGCGTTTTCGCCCGAAGAATTTGTTCCGCCAAACCCGCCGCCGCCGCCCGCGCCAAATCCGCGCGCCGCGCTTCCGCCATCACCCGCACCGCGCTCTCCGTCCCCGAAGCGCGCACAACAATCCGCCCGCCCTCGCCCAATGCCGTCAACGCTTTCTTTTCCGCCTTTTCCAAACGCGCCTCGGCAAGCGTCGCCGCCGGGTTTTCCATCCGCAAATCGCGCCGCGCCTGCGGGAAGGGACGGTACCCGCGCAGCATTTCCGAGAGCGGTTTGTCCGCCGTCTCCGCCGCCGCAAGCGCGCGCAGCGCAGTGATGATGCCGTCGCCGGTGTTGTGCAGCGACGGCAAAATGATATGTCCCGCCGGTTCGCCGCCGAGCGGCCAGCGCAGCCGCCGCAACCCCGCGATGACATTCTTGTCGCCGACATCGGCGCGAAAGAAATCCGCCCCGCGCTCCCGCGCCGCAACTTCCAGCGCGCCGTTGGAAAGCACAGTCCCCACGACCCCGGCGACGCGCGCGCCGTTCGCAATCATATCGTTCATCAGCAAAAAAAGCAGCGCGTCCCCGTCGTGCGTTTTCCCTTTTTCGTCAATCAATATCAGACGGTCGCCGTCGCCGTCCAGCGCCAAACCCGCGTCGGCGCCGTGTTTGCGAACAGCCGCCGCAGCCGCCCCCGGCGAAGTCGCCCCGCATTTTTCGTTTATGTTTAATCCGTCCGGCGAAGCGGCGACGCTAACAACCTCCGCGCCGAGCTCGTGCAAGACCGGCGGCGCAATGTGATACGCCGCGCCGTTCGCGCAATCCACGACAACCCGCGCCCCGCGCAGATTCAGCCGCCGCGGAAACGCGCGCTTGCAAAACTCAATATACCGCCCCGCCGCGTCGTCCAGCCGCTCCGCCCTGCCCGGCTCCCCCGAAAAAGAAAGCGGCGACCGCCCCCGCATTTGCGATTCAATTTCCTTTTCCGCCGCCGCCGATATCTTCGCCCCCGCGCCGTCAAAAAATTTAATGCCGTTGTCGTCGTGCGGATTGTGCGACGCGCTAATGACAACCCCCGCGCTCAAACGCAGCGTCTGCGCAAGATACGAAACCGCCGAAGTCGGCAACGGTCCCGTCAAAAAGGTGTTCACCCCCGCCGCCGAAAACCCCGCTTCCAACGCCGACTCAATCATATACCCCGAACGCCGCGTGTCCTTCCCAATCAACACCCCCGCCGAATCGCCCCCCGCCAAAACCCGCCCGGCCACAAAACCCAGCCGAACCAAAACATCCGGCGTCATCGGCGCAACCCCAACCTTCCCCCGAATTCCGTCCGTCCCGAAATACCCCCGATGCGCCAACGACGACGCCGATGACGACGGTAACGCCCGTGACGACGATGAAGCCGCAACCGTCATCGCCCCCCCGCCGCCGCAACCCCTTTACCCCCCGCCGCTTGCGGGGGGGGGTCGGAGTTTGCCGTCCGCATCGC
>JAHRAH010000003.1 GCA_020027345.1 Gammaproteobacteria bacterium
CAAAGGCGTCGCCTTTTGCAATATGCACGGCCGCATCCAAAACCTTTTGGACCTATACCAAATGCGCGATGTAATCGCCCCCTTCTGCCGCTAATTAACTATACCCCCCGCCGCTTGCGGGGGGGGGGTCGGAGTTTTCCTTTCCCATCGGCAGATGGGGACGGCAAACTCCGGGGGGGTGGAGAGAGTCCGTTACTGTCAGCGGCAACTATTATTTTACGGACGCATTCCACCCCCCCGGAGCATTCCCCGACGACTGCCGTCATCGCGGAATGCTCCGACCCCCCCCCGCAAGCGGCGGGGGGTATATTACGCTCACGCCGCCCTTGCGGAGCGCACCAATTCATAAGCGCGGCGGATTTCCTGGGTGCGCTCGGTGGCGATGCGCACCATTTCTTCGGGCATTCCCTTGGCGACGAGTTTGTCCGGGTGGTGGCGGTTCATCAGGCGGCGGTAGGCGCGTTTGAGTTCGTCGTTGTTCGCTTTTTCGTCCACGCCGAGCATCAGGTAGGCGTCGTGCAGGTCCACCCCGCGCGAATCCCGCGCGCGGGCGAAGAGCGGCTCGTTGCGCGCGGCGGCGTCCATCGCCTCAAACTCCTCGGCGCTGATTCCCAGCCGCACGCAGACATGCTCCAAAACGCACATTTCCTCCGGCTTGATATTCCCGTTCGCGTAGGCGGTGTGCAGCAGTATCCGCATAAACATCCCGGTCAGATGCGGCGCGCCGCGGCATTCCCGTTTGAGTTGCGCCAAAACGCCGTCTATCGGAAAGTCGGGCGCCTTCCCGGCGCGAAACATCTCCCGCGCGGCCTTGCGCCGTTCGGCGTCCAGCCGCATTTCCGACATCAGCCGCGCGGCAAAATCAATCTCGCTTTCGCAAACTTTGCCGTCTGCTTTGGCGATATGCCCCATCACCGAAAACACCGCCGTAAAAAACGCGGCCTGCCGCCGTTCCTGCTTGCTCGGCGTTTGTCCGCCGCCGCGCGCTCCCGACCAATCCATCGCCGCGCCACCGTCCCCGTTGCCGCGCGTCCGCCGCCGTCCGCGCCCGCCGGATTCCGCAACCGCCGAACGCCGGGCTCTGTCCACCTGATGCCCGAGCGCAAGACCGATAATCCCCCCGATAGGTCCCCCCAGCGCCAGCCCCACAGCGCCCCCCAAAAATTTGGCAAACCACGCCATCGCCGATTATTTTACCCCGTCATACTCACCCCACCCCGTCATCCCCGCCAACCTTGTCATTCCCCCACCTCGTCATTCCCCTCCCTTGTCATTCCCGCGAAAGCGGGAATCCATACTGAGCCAGCGAAAAAACAAAATCTTATTCCGCGCGCAAATTCCAAAAAAAAGCAAAAATCATATGGATTCCCGCTTTCGCGGGAATGACAGTTTGATAGAATTGCAGACAGTTTGATAGAATCGCAAAATGACTCGCGCGCCTTTGGTTTCCGTCGCCATTCCGGTATACAACGGCGGCGATTACATCGGCGAGGCGATTCAATCGCTGATAAACCAGACCTGCGAAAACTGGATTTTGGCGGTCTGCGACAATGCGTCAACCGACAACACCCGCGAAATAGTCCGCTCCTTCGCCGACAAGCGCGTGCGCCTTTTCGCAAACGACGAACACCTGCCCGCCGACGGAAGTTGGAGCCGCTGCCTGCGCCACGCCGAAGAAGCGGAGTTTTTCCAAATGCTTTGCGCCGACGATATGCTGCATCCGTTTTGTCTGGAACGCAAACTCGCCGAGGCGCAAAAACCGGAAAACGCCGGCTGCGTTTTGTTTTCTTCGCGGAGAATGCTCGTCGCCGCAAACGGGCGGCGGCTTTTTTCCTCCGGCTTTTCCAATTCGCCGCGCCGCGCGACGCTGCGCGAAATCGCGCGCGCGACCGCATTGCGGACAAACCCGATAGGCGACCCCGGAACGGTTCTGATGCGCTCCGCCGCCGCGAAAGAAGAAAAAGAATTCCGCGGGCAACTGACGCTGGACATAGATTTCTGGCTGCGCATAATGGCGCGCGGCGAACTTTTGCATATTCCCGAAACGCTTTCGTATTTTCGCCTGAGCGGAATGACGGGAAAAAACTTTTTCGCAAACTTCCGCGAATACATGCGCTTTTACCGCGAATGCGTGCGTCCGCTCCTGCCCGGCAGCCGCGCGCTTTTTTATTCCGGCTGCGCCCTCGCCGCCGCACGCTTTTCCGTGCGGCAGGCGGTGTATTCTCTTTCGCGCCTCGCCCCGCCGCCGCCGGCGAAACATTAAAAAAAGAAAGCCCTCAGTCCGCTTCCAAATCCAGCGCAACGCCCGTCTCCTGACGGTAATGAATCTCCACCAGGTTTTTTATTTTGTCGCCGATGCGCTCCAGATTTTTCGCCACCGAAACCGCATGAACCAAACTGTGCGCGTTGCCGTCGCCGCGCCGCTGATTCAAAAAAGCGTCCTCCACCGCCGCGTGGCAGGCGTCGTCTATGCGCCGGTCAAAAAGCCAAACTTGCGAAAGTTTTTCCAAATCGCCGTCGTTTTTTGCCGCGCGAAATTCCGCGAACATCTCCCGCACAAGCGCCGCCATTTGCGAAAGCAAAGGAAAAACCTCCAGCGATTCGTGATGCGCGACAAACTTCCCCACGCTTTTTGCGAAGTGCTTGACATAATCGCCCATGCGCTCGTATTCAATTCCCGTTTTCAGCGCGCCGACGATGCGGCGCAAATCGTCGGCGACCGGCTGATGCCGCGCAAGCGCCGCCACCGTGCGCTCTTCCAGCGTTTCCAATTGCCGGTTCAGCGCCGCGTCGTGCTTGCGCACCGCCCACGCCTTGGAAAGATTCATTTCCTCAAAGGCCGCCGAAACCGCAAGCAACTGCCCGGCGACTTCCTCTTCCATTTCCGCAAGCACCCCCGCCACCGCCGCAATGTCGCGGTCAAAAGCCGGATTCGCGTGCGGCGAAACCCTCATCGTCTTTTTCGCTTTCATCCGAACCTCCCCGTAATATAAGCCCGCGTTTTTTCGTTTTGCGGGCGCGTGAAAATGTCCTCGGTGTCGCCGCATTCCATCAGCCGCCCCATGTGGAAAAAAGCCGTCCGCTGCGAAGTGCGCGCCGCCTGCTGCATGGAATGCGTGACGATGACTATCGTGTATTCGCCGCGCAGTTCAAACATCAATTCCTCAATGCGCCCGGTCGCCACCGGGTCCAGCGCCGAACAGGGCTCGTCCATCAAAATCACCTCCGGGCGCACGGCGATGGCGCGCGCGATGCAAAGCCGCTGCTGCTGCCCGCCGGAGAGTTGCGTCCCCGGCTTGCGCAGGTTGTCGCGCACTTCCTCCCACAGCCCGGCGCGGCGCAAACTGCTTTCCACAATCTCCTCGGCGTCGCTTTTGTTTTTTGCAATGCCGTGAATGCGCGGGCCGTAAGCGACATTGTCAAAAACCGATTTCGGAAAAGGGTTCGGCTTTTGGAAGACCATCCCCACGCGCGTGCGCAGCCGCACAACATCGGCGCCGCGAATGTCCTCGCCGCAAAGCAAAACTTCGCCGCTCACTTCGCAGCCGGCGACGAGGTCGTTCATCCGGTTGATGCAGCGCAAAAATGTCGTCTTGCCGCAGCCGGAAGGGCCGATAAGCGCCGTAATCCCCCGCGCCGGCACCCGCAGCGAAACATCCCAAAGCGCCCGCGCCCCGCCGTAACGCACGCTCAGCGAGCGCGTCTCCACCGCAATGCCGTTCGCGGCAACAGCGGCAACGGCGGCGGGGTTTTGTTTTTTATCGTCTGTCATTAAACAAAACGCGGGCGGGGGGACTCTCCCTTTATTTCATTTCCACTTCCACAAAAACGATTTCGCCCGCGCCCGCGTTCATCACATTATGCACAACGCCGGCGCGGCGAAAATAACTCTCGCCCGCCCGCAGCAAAACCTCCCGCGTCTCGCCGCCTTCGTCAATCGTCAACACGCCGCCGGTAACCGGCACAATCGCGTAATCCAATTCGTGACGGTGCCGCCCCGTCTCCGAATTCGGCGGCAGCCGCCATTGCGTTATCCGCGCCCGCCCGTTGTCCGCCTGCACAAAAGAAACCCCCGGCAACATCCCCCCCGCCTTTTTTTCGCCCGCCATAACGCACATTCTAACGCCTGCCCGCGCGAATGGGCGGTTACTTTTTTCCGCCTTGGCCGAAGTGTTCGGCGGTGCGGAGGTATTCTTTTTCTTCCGCAGTGGATTCGCGGGCGAGAGCGGCGTTGCGGTGGGGGAACCGGCCAAACTTGGCGATGATTTCTTTGTGCTTGACGGCGTAGTTGTATCCTTCGCCGAGCGGCTTGGAATGTGCGGGGTGTTCGTCGCGCAGTTGCGCGAAAAGATGCACGCACAAATCTTGGTCGTCCAAATCCTCGCTGTGTTCCAGCGGCAGGTAGAAAAACTGGCGGAAGACCGGCGGCAGGGTTTTGTCCAATCCCGCGCGCAGTCCCCGCTTGCAAAGCGCGAGGGCGGTTTCGTCGCCGCAAAAGGCGCGGGCTTCGCCGCGGAAAATCATCCGCGTCATCTGGTCCAGCAAAATAATGCGCGCCAGAACTTCGCGCGCTTCTTCGCTGTTACCGTTACCGGCGACGGTGCCGGCGACGGCGTCGTCGTTACCGTCATTGCCTTCCCGCAATGCGGCGTTTATCATTTCGGAAAAACTTGCGCGCACTTGTTCGTCGTTTTCGCGCTTGCCGGCGAACCAGAGCGCGCCGCGGCTTTCGTCGGTTATCCATCCCTCGCGCAGTTCGCCGAACCAGAAATCCAAAACCGCGTCCGCGTTTATTGTTGCCGTTTTTTTCATTGTCTTGCGCTCCTTTCGCCGCAGAACTGGCGCGGGTTTGCGCGCGCCTCCGTCGCCGGATGAGTGGAAAGCCATTCCAACCATCCCGGCAGGGATTCTTCCTCGTATTCTTTTTTATTGTCACCGTTGTCATCGTCATCGTTATTGTCGTCGGTTTTTCCAGCAACGGTGTCGGCGTCGTCATCGTCCCCGTATTTTTTTCGGCGGCGTTCTTTCCACTGCCGGTCAAAATCCGTTTCCATTTTTTGCAGCGCGGCGCCGACGGCGTTTTCGGGCATCGCGCGCGCGAGCAGGAAGTCGTAAGCGTCGCAGTCGGCTTCGCGTTCAAACTCGCGCGAATACCGTTGCGCCGCAAGGAAAGCCGCGCCGCCGGAAAGCAGCAGCGAAACATCGCCGAGCAGCAACTGCGCAAACCACGCCGCCGCCGAGGACTGCAAAAAATTACGCAGCCCGTGCCGCCGCCGCACATGCGCGATTTCGTGGGCGAACACCGCGGCGAGTTCGTCGTCGCCGAGAATGCGCGCGGTTCGGTCGGCGGCGACAATCAACCCGTCGGGGAGGGCGAAGGCGTTGGGGATTTCGGTGGCGGTTTCGCTTTCGCCGAGCGCCATCCGGTGCAGGCGCAGGCGGAAGTCGTATTCGGCGCAGTCGGCGGCTTCGCTTTCGGCGCAAACGGCGGCGGTCGTTTCGGCGAAAATGCGTTGCGCGCGCTGTTGTTCGTTTTCGCTCAGGCGCGTCGGGCGGATGTTTTCGTGGCGCGCGAATTGTTTGTATACCTGCTCGGTGAGCAGCGCGAGGAACGACGGCGAAAAGCGTTCGGCGGCGGCGGCGGCGGCGGCGGGCAGAGCGAATTGCACCGCCCCCCAGCCGACGGCGGCGGCGAGGGCGAAGGCGAGAACGATGTTGCGCCATTTGCTTTCGGCGCGGTGCAGGACAAAGGAACGCGCGCGCGGCAGCATCGCGTCAATGAAGTCGTTGTCGGCGGCGACGACTGTGACGCCGTCGGGGAAGGTGATGCGCCGCGGAATGTCCGCCATCCGCGAGGAAAAGACGGCGTCGGCGAAGTCCGCGCGCCGCCGTTCGCCGCGTTCGTTTTGCGCGCAAACGCCGCCGCCGTCAAACCAAATCTCCGCCGCCCGCCGTCCCCCCCCGCCGGGATTAAACCATTCCGCCGCCGTCGTCGTCCGCCCGCCGCCCGCACCCCCCTCGCCGTTGCCTTCCGCCATTGTTCCGCCCCGCCCGCCTTCCGCCTAATTATAAAGGCGCGCGCAATACTGTTCGGTTAAAGGAGTTGCTTGCGGATTAACCATACCCCCCGCCGCTTGCGGGGGGGGGTCGGAGAATCCCCCGACGACGAAGTCGGCGGGGGATTCTCCGGGGGGGTGGGGGGTGTCCGTTACCGTAAGGGCAACCGTTGTTATAAGGGCGCATTCCACCCCCCCGGAGTTTGCCGTCCCCCTCTGCCGATGGGGACGGCAAACTCCGACCCCCCCCCGCAAGCGGCGGGGGGTATAGTAATTGGAGCGGGCGGGCGGGGTTGACTTTCGGTGGTTTTTTTCGGAATTGTGGTATAAAGGGCGCGGTTTTAGCAACACATTCCAAGGAGGACCACG
>JAHRAH010000004.1 GCA_020027345.1 Gammaproteobacteria bacterium
TCATCACCGATATGGGCAACGCGGACGCTCTGGCTTTTTTCCAACAGTCGGCGGGCGGATGGAATTTGACATTGCGCGCGAATTCGGAAGTCGCGTTTTTGCAAACGGCGCAAGTGCTTTCCATCGCGGCGGGCGGCGGAGAATTTGAACGCTTTGGCAACAACCGATTGCAAACGGTGATAATGCCCGGAGTTATTTTGCAACTATTGGGAACGCGCTTTTCGTGGGATGCCAGCGACGATGGCACGACAATGACATTGCACGAGGGGACTGTTTCGGTTGTTTCGGTTGTCGGCGCAAGCAAACCGTTTGCGATAGCCACTGTCGGCAATGCGAGGGCAATACTCGCCGATTTGGGAATCGGTTTTGCGCCGCCGGGGAATTTTGTTTTTCTGACGACTGGGGGGAATGCTACTGTCGGCAATGTCACCGTCGGCGGCGGTTACGGCACCCGCACGACTGCGATACTCGGCACTCCGGCGGGCGGTTTTAATTTGGATGCGAATGGTCTGTTGCTTTTTTCCGACGCGAGAAATGCGACGATATTTTCGGTAACGGTTGTCGCAAACGATTCCCACGACAACACTGAGCCGGTTTCTTTGTTTGTGACGGTGGAAGTTGTCGCGGGGATAATGTTGCCGGGAATAGGGGAGGATAATTTGATGCTGACGACGCGCACGAATTACACTCCGGCGATAGTTACGCTGACGGCATCCAACGCGGCGGCGGGGATGACCCCGCAATACGCGCTGGTGAATGCGCCGGCTTCGCCGACATTTGCGATAAACAACGACGGCGAACTTAGTTTTTCCGGCAATCCGCACGCGCCCATAACGGTGACGGTGACTGTGGAAGTGCTTGCGACCAACACCGCCGGGGACGCAATGCGGGCGACGACTTCGCTTACGCTGGAAGTTGTCCCGCCCCCGCTGACAATCGGTTTTGACGAAGCGACTGTTTCCTTTTTGACGGTCGCCGGGGCGAAGGCGGTGGGGACTGTCGCAATATCCGGCGGAGACAATCGAAATATTCTCGCTTTTGCGGGCGCGGCGAACGGTTTCTCTTTTGTCAATGGCACCGTTTTGGTTGTCGCAAACGCGGCGGTTGCCGGGCGGTTTACGACTACCATTCGCGCAAGCAATCCGCATTCCAATGTCGCCGCCAAATTGTTGACGGTGTCGGTAACAGTCGCCGCACAGTTGACGATAGGTTTTGCCGGGACTCCTTCGCTTTCGCTTTTGATGACTACGGAGGCGGTGACTATCGGCACCGTCGCAATATCGGGCGGGGACAATCCGGGGAATCCTGCTTTTGCGGGCGCGGCAAACGGTTTTTCTTTTGTCAATGACACCGTTTTGATTATCGCGGATGCGGCAAATGCGGGGCGCTTTACGACAACCGTGCGCGCAAGCGATTCGCATTCCGGAGTCGCCGATGTATTTTTGACGGCGGCGGTTACTTTGTTTTCTTTACGGATTATGACGATGACAACCACCGTCACCTCCGGCTTCAGCGGCGCGACGGTTTTTGAGGGAAATATTACAGCGACGGCAAGGAGGGCGCCAGATGCAAACAGGGACAGATTGATATGGCTTTCGCCGGTGGAGCAGGCGGTGACGGCGGCGAACGGAATAGCGGTGTTTACCGGGGAGCGCAACACGCACGCATGGAATTTTCCGAATTATGTCGGCGGCGGCTCTCCTCCTTATGACGCGGCAAGCGGTCAATTGGATCTTGTCCCGCGGACTGTGACCATCGGCAATTTGACGGTGACCGAGACGGCGACTACTGTGACTGCGACTGTCGCGCCGGATTCGTCCGCTGTCGCCTTTGCCGACTTTGAAAAACTAACCGTCATTCCAGCGGACGCTGGAATCCATACGGGCTTTGCCTCTTCGCCGTTGTTTGCGGGCGGGGGAAGATTTGTCTTTTTCCCCGGCTCCGTATGGATTCCAGCTTTCGCTGGAATGACGGTCGGGTTCAGAGCGGCCGCAAACGCCCGCCATCGTCCCCACCGTTACATCGCCGGGGCAGTGTAATGAGTCCCGGTTTTTTTAATTTGCTGGATTCCCGCCTTTTAGCGGGAATGCGGGCATGACGCGCGGGGGGGATTGTTCGTTATTCCCGCGGGTTTTTCCATGCCCGTTCAAATTAAAACAAGGCGGGATTCGCGCCGCAACGGACTCCGGCGCCCGGCGGCAATTACCGCCCGTTTTTAACGGAATTGCGAGTGTATTTGCAATTCGGATAACCGGAGCAACCGTAAAACTTTCCGATTTTGCCGTTGCGGAGTTTCAATATCCCCCGCCCGCACCGGGGGCATTTCATCGGTTCCCTATAACCGCAGCCGGAACCGTCCTTTCGCCACGCGAAACATCCGTAAAACAAACTGTGCGGGCCTTCCCGTTCCATCAGGACGCCGGTTTTGCACAGAGGGCATTGTTGCGCTTGCGAAGTGTTGCCGCGGTTGTCCGTCAATTCGTCCAGAATTTCGGGGGGTTCTCCGCCCGCGATTTCTCCGACAAATACGGAGGGCTTGTCCCGCCGCGCCAGCAAAAACACTTTGGTTTTTGCGCGCGTCAGGGCGACATAAAAAAGCCGCCGCTCTTCGGCGAATTCAAAAGATTCCTGCTCCGGCGTCACCAGCGACATAACGGGGTCGTCTTCTTTTTCGCTGGGAAAGCCGAATTTTCCGGCGTTCATCCCCAAAACAAAAACAAAGTCCGCCTCCAGCCCTTTCGCCTTGTGCATCGTCAAAAATTCAATGTCAAAACCCGGAAAACGGTTTTGCATCGCCTTCAATTGCGCCCCCGTCAGCGAGAATTTATAAATTCCGAGATTGTACCGCCCGAGTATGAAAATTTTGCGGCGGACGCCCGCGCCCGTTGTTTTTGCGAGAATGAAAATCTGCGATTCAATCGCCCGCGCGGCGTCCTCCTCGCGGGGATAACGCAAAATATGCACGACTCCTTCGCGCGAAGAATCCCCGGCGCGGACTTCCTTTGCCGTCTGCGAAGGATTCGCGCTCACAAAGCGTGCCGCAGTGTCCGCGATTCCCTGATTGCAGCGAAAAGTGCGGGTCAGGAAGTTTTCCGCAGCCGCGCCGAATTCCTCTTGGAAATTCGTCATAATAAAAATGTCCGACCCGGCGAAGCGGTAAATCGCCTGCCAGTCGTCGCCCACGGCGAACAGTTTGCAATCCGGATTGCTTTCCAGCATCGCCTTTATCATTTCGGCGCGGGCGCGCGAAATATCCTGAAACTCATCCGCCAGAATCAATTTGTACGGATGCGAAACCTCGCCCGCGCGAAGCGCCTTCGCCGCCCCGGCGAGCATGTCGTCAAAATCCGCCTCGTTTGCGTCCTTCAATTTTCCGTCGTAAAACTCCCGCAGCAAAATCATCGCGCGCAAAAAAACGCGCGCGCGGGCGCGAAAGCACTCTTGCAGCCGGCTTATCCCCGCCGCCAGTTCCTCGCCGCCAAGCCCTCCCGATTTCCAGCGGGAAAGAAATGCGGACATCAATTTATATATCTCGCGCGTTTCCTGTTTTTGCAGCCAGCCGAGAATTTCCCCGCGCGAAAGCGGCTTTGCGCCTTCCAGCACTCCAAGTTTTTCCAGTTGCCCGCGGAATTTCGCAAAGAAATTCTCGCGTTCAAACTCCGCCGAAGTGGTGACAAGCAGCAGCGTCCCCTTTTCCTTGTGCAGGGATTTCTTCCATTCCGTTTGGCGGGCGTATTCTTTGCCGCCCATAAAATCCGGCGCGTTCCCTTTTTCGTCCAGCGCAAAATGCTCGTGATACAGTTTCGCCCGCGGATAATAGAAATCGGGGCGGTATTGCCCGTGCCGCTCGTCGGCGACGGGATGTTCGTAGGGTTCTTCGTATTCGTATTCCACGCCGTTAAGAAAAAGAAAATTGGCAATCGCCGCCTCCTGAAAGGATTTGACGGGGTCGCCCTTGATTGTCGGAATCCGCCTTTCCCCCGGCGGCATAGCGCCGATGTTTTCCAAATGGCGGAAGTAGTCCGAATCGGGTTTGAAAAATTTGCGCGGTTTTGCGGCGTAACGGTAATGCGCGCACAATTCCGAAAAAGCGACGAGAAATTCAGGATTGGCGGCGGCGAGTTCCCGTATCAATTCGTCGGTGCGGCGGTTTGTGTTTTCGCCCATGTTCGCCGCCCATTCCGCGATCCGCGGCTTTTTCCCCGTTGCTTCGCCGAGAAAGCGCAGTCCGAGCGAGTGAAATGTCCCCGCATGCACGCTTTCGCCGCCGAGTTCTTTTAGCCGGGCGCTAATTCTTTCCCGCAGTTCTTCCGCCGCTTTTTTGTTGAACGCAAGCGCGGCGATTTCCTCCGGGCGGCAGTGATTTCTTAACAAAGCGTAACCGATTTTTCCGACAAGCGCGGAAGTTTTGCCGGAACCGGCGGCGGCGACAAGCAGATTGCGGTATTCCGTCACCACCGCCGCGCGGCGTTGTTCGGCGGTCAGCGGGGTTTTTTCCACATTGTCAAAAAAAGAGGCACATTCGCGCATTTCTTTTTCCGCGAATTTTTCGTTGCGTTCGCGAAGTTCCGCGCGCGCGTCGTCAAGGTCCAGCAGCCGGCGAATGCTCTCGGGCAGTCGGTCTTTTGCTTCGGCAAAGAGCGGGCGCGACTGCAGCCGGCGCAGCGGCGCAAGCCATTTTTCCAATTCCCGCCGCCGCGCCCGCAGCCACAAATCGGCGTCGCGCGCGGAAAGATAGCGCGGCTGCGCATAAAAGGAATCCAACTCAGCGCCGGCTTTTTCCGGGTCCGCGATTTCTGTGAGCATTGTCCGGCTGAACCGTTGTTTAATTTCTTCACGCGCGGCTTCCGCATCGCCGGGGGAAAGCCCCGGCAAAACTAATTCGCCGCCTTTTTCCCCGGTTACAACCAGCCGCGCCCAAACAACGCCGCGCCGGACGGCGACATCGCAGAGCTCCGACAAAGGAATGCGCGCGCGCATTTTGCCGCCCGCCTTTTCAAGGATAATTTTGTCGCCGTCCAAGCGCATTCGCCAATCGGCTTTGCCGACAAAAATTCGCGCGAAAATTCCGGGCTGAAAAATCATTGCGACGGTATTCGGAAGTTGCAAAACGGTAACGGAAAAACGGCGTTGCGGTCTGCTTTCGGCGTCATTATATCCGCCGCGGTCGGAAAATTATGCCTCGCCCGGCGGCGGGTTTTCCCATGAGCGCAAAAGGGACTCTTTCTTTTTGCGGGCTTTTTTTATTGCCGCGGTTTTTACGGGACCGTAGCCGCGGATTTCGGCGGGGAAGTTTAATAAAGCCAGCGCGCGCTCCTCGTTGTTTTTGCGCAAATCCGGCAGAACGCGCTGCATCAGTTGTTCGTATTCGCCGATTAGCGCGCGTTCCTCGCGGCGTTCGGGCGTGCGGGAGAAAACATCCAGCGCGGTTCCGCGGCGGCTTTTCATTGTTTGCAAAAAACGGAAAACGCCGCGCATCCACGGGCCGAAAGCGTATTTGCGCGGCCGCCCCGAAGCGTCGCGCCCGGGCAAAAAAGGCGGGGCGAGATGAAAAACAATTTTGCCGCCCGCAAAACGCCGTTCCAATTCCTCGTAAAACGACGGTTCGGAAAAAAGGCGCGCTATTTCGTATTCGTCCTTCGGCGCGAGAACTTTCGCGTAGTTTTCCGCGACGGCGCGCGCAAGAGTCGCGCCTAATCCTTTTTCTTTCGCCGCCGCCGCAGTTTTTTCCACCGCTGCTTCGTATTTTTGCGCGAGAGATTCGTCCTGATACGCAACAAGATGCGCGCGGCGGTGTGCGATTAATTCCGGCAGTGTCATCGCCGAAGGGGAGGGCGGCCGCGACTGTTGCGGCGGTTTTTCCAGCGCCATTTTTCTCCCGTGCGCGAAAGCGGCGATGTTTTCCTTCACCGCGACTCCGTTCAGTTTTATCGCGTCCACAATTGCCGAAGGCGGCGGCGGCAGCATTCCTTTCTGGCTGGCAAAACCGAGCATTGCGATGTTTGCGGCGATTGCGTCGCCGGCGGCTTCTTCCGCCGCTTCGGTAAAGTTGTAAAAATCCGCTTCGCAAACCGCGCCATTAATCCATTCGCGCGCGTCATCTTCGCCGAACCCCGAATCGCCGCGCAAAACAAAATCGGCGGTCGGCAAAAGCCGCGTATTAACCGCCGCCCGCGTGCGCGCGCGGTCGCACAGTTTTGTGGCGTCCGGCGCGGCGGCGGCGAGCATGTCGGCGGCGAGCAAAACATCGGCGCCGCCGGCGATGATTTGCGGCGAAGTAACTGTCTCAGGCGCGCTGCCAAAACGAATCTGCCCCAAAACTTTTCCGCCTTTTTGCGCGAGTCCGGCCATGTCCATCACCATGCAATCCATTCCCGCCATTTGCGCTGCGGTTCCCAAAAGCGCGCCGGCGGTCAAAACGCCGGTGCCGCCGACTCCGGCGACGACTATATTCCAGCCGTCCCTTCCCGGCTTCGGCAAAACCGGCGGCGGGAAATTGTTCGCATCATCGGGCGGCAACTTTGGCGGCGCGGGCTTTCGCAAATCGCCGCCTTCAATCGTCACAAAGGAAGGGCAAAAACCTTTGAGGCAGGAAAAATCCTTGTTGCACGACGATTGATTAATGCGCCGCTTCACGCCGAAGGGAGTGTCCAGCGGCTCAATGCTGACGCAGTTGGATTGTTCCGAACAGTCGCCGCACCCTTCGCAAACTTCCGGATGAATAAAAGCGCGCCGCGGCGGGTCGGGGAGTTCGCCGCGCTTGCGCTTGCGCCTTCTTTCCGCCGCGCACATTTGTTCGTAAACAATTGCGGAGCATCCTTTTTGTTCGCGCGCCTCGCGCATTACATTTTCCATTTCGTCGCGGTGTTTTATTACCGCGCCCGGCGCCATATTTTTCGCGTCAAAATCTTCCGGGCGCTCGCTGACAAACCATACCGGCGAAACGCCTTCGTTATGCAGTTGCCATGTCAGGCGTTCGGGCGAAAGGTCGCCGTCCAAGGGTTGCCCGCCGGTCATCGCGACGGCGCCGTTGTATAAAACTTTGTATGTGATGTTTATTCCGGCGGCGACGGCCTGCCGCACCGCCAAAATGCCGGAATGAAAATATGTGCCGTCGCCCAGATTCACAAACCTGTGCTTTTCGCTCGTAAAAGGCGAAGCGCCGGCCCATGCGACTCCCTCGCCGCCCATCTGGCTGAATGTTTGTGTGCGCCGTTCCATCCACATCGCCATATAGTGGCAGCCGATTCCCGCCATCGCCGAGGAACCTTCCGGCACGCGCGTGGAAATGTTGTGCGGGCAGCCGGAACAATAATAGGGAACGCGCAGCGGACGCGCTTTTCGCTCGCGCTCTTCTTTTTCGCGGCGCGCGAGCGATTCGCTTTTTTCGCGCACTTGTTTTTTTAAACTTTCGTCAAAATCCAAAAGCAGCAGCCGCTTGGCGATCCCCCGCGCCGCCGCTTCGGGGGTTACGACCGCGGAATGCGAAAAAAACGGTTTGTCGTTTTCGTCAAACTTGCCGACGATGCGCGGGCGCATATTCGCGCGCCAATTAAACAAAACCTGCTTGATTTGGTTTTCTATCATTTCGCGCCGGTCTTCAATCACCAGCACTTCCTCCAAGCCCTGCGCGAAAGCGCGGACGCCTTCCGGCTCCAGCGGCCAGGGCATTCGCACTTTGTAAAGCCGCACCCCGACCGCGTCCGCGTTTTTTCCGTCCACTCCGAGAAAGCGCAACGCCTGCCGCGCGTCCTCAAACGCTTTTCCGGATGCGACGATTCCCAAACGCGGGCGCAAAGAATCCATCGCGATTCCGTCCGCTTTGTTCGCGCGCGCGAAGGCCTGCGCCGCGTAACCTTTTATTTCCTGCAGCCGCTCGTCCTGAACAAGCGGCGGGTCGGGCCATCTTAAATTAACGCCGCCCGGTGGCAATTCAAAATCATCCGGTTCGCAAAATATGCGGCGCTCGTTTTTTAAATCCACGACCGCGGAAGATTCCACGGTGTCGGAAACGAATTTCATTCCCACCCAGCATCCGGAATAGCGCGACATCGCGACGCCGAAAAGCCCCATCTCCACAAACTCGTGCACCGAAGAAGGATACAAAACCGGCATCAGCGCCGACATAAACGCGTGGTCGGACTGGTGCGGAATGGTGGAAGATTTGCAGGAATGGTCGTCGCCGGCAAAACAAAGCACGCCGCCTTTTGCGGAAGAACCGGCGGCGTTGCCGTGTTTGAAAACATCGCCGCTGCGGTCGACGCCCGGGCCTTTTCCGTACCATATTCCGACGACGCCTTCTTTTTTCGCGCCGGGCGAAAGATGCAGTTGCTGCGTTCCCCAAACCGCGGATGCGGCGAGGTCTTCGTTCACGCCCGGGCGCGCGACGACGCCGTGCGAATCCAAAAACGGTTTCGCCCGCGCGAGCTGAATGTCGTAACTCCCCAGCGGCGAGCCGCGGTAGCCGGAAATGTACGCGCCGGTATTAATCCCCGCCGCTTTGTCGCGCCGCATCTGCACAATCGGCAGCCGCACCAGCGCCTGCAAGCCGGAAATGAAAACCCGCCCCTCTTCCAGCAAATATTTGTCGTCCAGCGAAATTCCGCCCATCGCAATCGTCCCGCTTTTATCCTACCACCAAACGCGGTTTTTGCGGCGTCCGGGAAAAGTTTTATGTTATGATTCGCCAAATGTCCGGGGAAGAAGCAACGGCGGAGCAGCGCCTTCGGCCTGTTTACGCCCGGTTCGGGCACAGGTTCGGCGCGATGATTGCGGATGCCATACTGCTTGCCGTTGTCACTCTGCCGCCGCTGGTTTGGGTTTACGGAAGCGATTTTTTGTGGGTGTTTCCCGCAGTTCCCCCGTCGGCGGCGCGGGCGATCCGGGGTTTTTCGCCGTTGTCGGCGAATGGGCGCTTTCCTGGGTGAGTGTTTTTTTTCCGCCGCTGGCGGGGGTGTTTAATTTTTTTGTGGAATGGGTGGTTTATCCGCTGTATTCCGTAATATTCTGGCGCGTCAAACAAGCCACTCCCGGAAAAATGGCGCTTGCCATAAAAGTTGCGGACGCCAAAACGGGCAATGCGCCGGGCGTTATGCAGTGCGTCGTCCGCTATTTCGCATACTATGTTTCCGCAATACCTTTTTTCCTCGGCTTTTTATGGGCCGCAGCAGACAAAAAAAACCAAGGATGGCACGACAAACTAGCCGGAACCGTCGTCATTATGGATTTGCCCAATCCTCCCAAAGCCGCAACCGAGAACACCCCGTCCGCTTGATTTCGCCAAACGGCAGGAATGTGGACTCGCCATCGTCCCCCGCCCGCGTTTTTGGAAAAAGTCAGGCGGCGGGCTTGCTCTTGTTTGTGTTTCGGCGCGACAAAAGCGCGATACCTTTGTCGTCCCCGGTGTATCCCGGGGGCTTCCAAACACTGGAATCTGTGAGAAAATCACGGAGATCTTCTTGTTCGAACAATTCGCTCCTTAAATCGGAGAAAAAAGTTTTGATGCGTCCGGCGGTTTTGGTTCCGTCTGCGGACACCAATTTTTCCGCCGCTCCGTCAGTCATGACGGCGACGCCGGTGATGTCGCCGGCGGGAAAAAGTCCGCACTTGGCCGCGGCAATATTGCGATTTATGTCCCCATCAATAAAGTGAGTAACATTGGCGTACTCCCCTTTTCCGAGAGGACCCACCGTTTCACGCGTTCTTTTGCTTTTTTCCCGGACTATGTGTCCGTCGCCAAGTTTAATCCAAAATATTCGCTCAGCGCCAACAATCACCGCCAAAAGTGTGCAGCGAAATTCGCGGAAGGAACGGCTTTTTTCTTTTGCCAGATGGCGTATTGTTTCTGATGCATGCACGAGAAATCGGTGCGCGTGGCGGCGGCATTCTTCCGAAGTCGGCACTTGCGGGGTGTCCAGCATTTGGGCGTGTATGTCCTCTAATGAAATGGCGAGATGCGAAAGCCGCAATACTGCCGCTTGCGCGCCAAAGTGAGACAAAGGCGCACTGCCGGCGCCGTCGGCAACAAAGGCGCACGGGCGCACACCGGCACCGGCATGCGCAATGGCGGCATCCTGACACGGCACTGGCGGATTGGCTTGCAGGTGCTTTGTTCCGGCCGCAACTTCGGCGATGCCCAGCCAATTTTCCGGTTGGGGATGCCCTGCGGTTTCATCAACAAAGCGCATGTTGTTCCAAGCCCGCCTGACCCGAGTGGCAACCGCTTTTAGCACTTTTAGTGCTTTCATGTTTCAATATCCGCCCAGCCGTCTATTGACGGCAGGTCAGGGGACATTCCGGGTGTTGACTGGCTAACGAGAGACATGCTGTGCGAAAGCCAGGCGAAAAATTCCCCGAATTTTAATCCGCTCAGCCTCACGGGCGGTTTGTCGGCGGGGCAAAATTCCGCTAGCGTCTGCATGTCGCACTCGTGTCCAATAGCAACGCCGATGACGACGGCTTTTTTGTTGTCCGCCATCTGGCGCAACCGTTGTGCCGCCTCATTCCATGAATAATCGGTCGGCATGCCGTCTGTCATCAGGACTAGCCAGGGCTGGTGGTAACTGACGCCGGCGCGCTTGTATTGGTTTTTGCGCTTTTCCAAGGCGTCAATGGCCAAGTTGACGGCTTCCCCCATTGGCGTGTTGCCAAAGGCGGAAAAATTTTGCAAATCCACCACATCTTTCAGTGGCGCGAACTCGAGCGCGGCCGTAACCCTCCCGCCGAAGGTGACAACCCCCAATTCCACCGAATGGAGGGCAAATTCGTCCTCGCGAATTTCTTGCAGAAATTGCCGCACGCCTTCGTTAAGTTCGGCAATTTTCTGCCCCTCCATGCTTGAACTGACATCCAGCACCAGCATGCAGGCGCACCGCGGCGACGGGTTTTCTATGAGGTCGTTGTTTGAGTTGTCTATGTTGCCTCCTATGCCCGCATTCTACCCCAAAATTGGCTGCGAGTCAAATTCTGCGGCTTTGCCGCTTGGGGAATCATTTCGCGCCTGTGTTTTTCGGATTGATTGAGAGTTTGGGAGTATGCTTGCAGAGCGATTATCCACTCTTTCAAGTGAGGGCGCGCGGACGGGCGACGCCCCTCCTTTGCCAGGGCGCGCGTGCAAAGTTGTTTAATTGCGTCCGGATAATGATTCCACATTGGACGCCACGGCCCCTGCGGGGCATCTCCGGTTCTGCCGGCTGGAATGCCGCTGTTTCCGTAGGGGAAATGCCCTTTCATAAGATTTTCAACGGGTGAGCCGCATTTGATGTATTCGTAGGGATGCTTGCCCAGCATCATGCATTGAAACGCCAAAATTGCCAGCGAAAACAAATCGCCGGCGTAAGTGCGATCAATTTGGGAGTAATCTTTGCCCAGATGCTCCGGCGGAGTCATCTCTGGCCGCCCCACCGGGCAACGCCAAATTTTTGTCTTTGCGTGAAATTTTTCCGCGGATTCATCGGGATAACGAGGCCCGTCATTTTCATCGCCAACGCCAATTTGATAACTGCCGGCATCAATCCAGCAGGGGTTGTAATCCCCGTCGCACAGGACATTGTTAAGGTTGACATCGCCGATGCGAATGTGTTGGCGGTGCAGGTCATCCGCGCTTTTCAGCAACTTGACGAGCATTTTCGCCACTTTTACGCGATCCAGGTTCGGAAAATGTGTTTTATAGAGTTGCGCATGCGCGAGGCGGCTGATGGTGACGCCCTTGGCGTGTCGCATCGCATAGCCGACAAATTTTCCATCGTCGCCGTAAATCAACATTTGCGGCCAGGCAACGCCCGGATGACGGATGAGCGTGCCGCCATTCTTGCGCCCCTTTTTCACCATCACGGCGAGTTTTTCGGACAAGAAATTCCGGCTTTCCTTCAATTTCTTCTCGCTGAAAACCTTGACGGCGATTCCTTTTCCGTCGTTCGGCCGCGGAACGACATATACCGCGCCTTCGCCTCCCGTGCCAACGGGTTGGGACAGGCGCAACGGTGTGCCGCCGTGCGGCTTGTCAAAAACGACAACATTATTCCCCATAGTTGGCGGACTCCTTTGGGCATAATGGTAGCACAATCCGGGGAAGATTCCGTCAAAATTCTTAGTTGGGGCGTAGAATTAGGGTAATGAGCGCGCCAGCCAAAGGGGGGAATGACGGGTTTGCTGGCGTGGCCGCGCAGGGCGCGCGGGGGCGGCAGGAGGATTATTGCGGGGTTTATTCGGCGGAGGGGGCGGTTTTGGCTGTGCTTGCGGACGGTATGGGCGGGCGGGAGATTTTGTCCGGGCGGTGATACAATGTGCCAAGGAAAGGGGATGAACGATATGGAAACGGACAGCCGGATGGCGTTGCCCGCGGGGACGCTGCTGCAGGAAAAATACGAAATTAAGGATGAGTTGGGGCGGGGCGGCTACGGCTTAACTTATCTGGCACAGCATGCCGGATTGGAGGGCAAGCGCGCTGTTAAAGAATTTTTCCCCACTTTCGCCGCGCGCGACCAGGCGACGAAGGAATTGCGCCCCACGGGGAACGCGACCTTGGGCGACCTGCAGAACGATGTCCGGAAATTTTATGACGAGGCGCGCTGCTTGGAGCAATGCCAGCACCGGAATATCGTCCGGGTGTACGATGTTCTCGAGGACAACGGCACCGCCTACATAGTTATGGACTACGAGGACGGCAAGCGTCTCGGCGATTGGGCGCAAGAACAATTCAATGGCAAAGTGCCGGAAAGCGTTTTGCTTTCCCTTCTTTCCCCGCTGCTGGACGGGCTGGAAGCGGTGCACGGCGAAAATTTTCTTCACCGAGACATTGCCCCGGACAATATCATTATCCGCAACGGCGACCACAGTCCGGTTTTGCTGGATTTTGGCGCGGCGAGGCCGGCCGGCGGCGGCCGTAGCAAAAGCGTGACCGCCATATTCAAGCCCAATTATTCGCCTCCGGAACAAGACAGTATCCGCGGTGGCGAAGTTCGGCAGGGGGCGTATACCGACATTTACGCGCTGAGCGCGACGCTTTATAATGCGATGACCGGGGAGAAACCGGTTGATGGCAATACGCGGCAAACGGCGAAAATCAACGGGCATCCTGACCCAATGCGCATCGGCGCGGTGGAAGGGTATTCTGATAAATTCGTTAGCGCGGTGAAAAACGGCATGGAAATCAAGACGGACGACCGTCCGCAAAACATTGCCGAATGGCGGAAGATGTTTCCGTTTAAAACCGCGTCGCAACTAAAAGAGGATAATTCCGGCTGGTCGGGCTGGAAAATAGCGGCGGTTGCCGGAGCGGCTTTGGCCGGGGCGGCGGCGGGCGCTTATCTTAAAGACAAAACGGCAAATGCGGACGAAAACCGGGAGGACGACGAGGACGAAGAAAATTAAAATCCGTTCTTGCGCGACGGTTTTTAATTGGCGGCGGTAACGGCGGGCGGGGCTGCGGAGTGCGGCAAAACGGCGCGGTTGTTGCGGTAATAAAGCGTTGTTTCGCCGTTGTTTTCGCGCAGCAAAAGCAGCGTCTCCAAATAGCCGGGGCGGGCTTTGGTAAAAGGCAATTTTTCCGCGCCGGAAAAAAACGCCGCAAGATACATTATCCAGTCGTGCGAAACATTGACATTAATTCCGGCGGCCGCGCGCGCAAGCAAAAAATCCGCAAACCGCGCCGCGCCGCGCGACGGGCGGGGAAAGCCCGGGTAACCGTCCTTCGCCGATAACATATCCACGACATCTTTGAAAGAGCGATTCGCATCGCGCGCTTCCTCGCGGGCGATGGCGTCGTCTTTGGTTTTTCGCTCCGCCGCGAAATCGGGATAGCCCTCCAGTCGCGGGCATTCTTGGATTTTGCCGACGCCCGCGCCGGCGGCGATTTGTTCCGCCGTCTCGCGGCAACGCCCGACCGGACTGTGCCAAACAGTAACGCGCCGCCCCGCCGCCGCTTGGACGAGTTTTTCCCCCTCCGCTCTCGCCGATTCTTTTCCGTCCGCCGTCAGCGGACGGTCACGGTCTTCTATTCCCGGTTGCTTCTCCGCCTTTTCGCCGTGGCGGACGAGGAGGACGACCGGCGCCGCCGCCGGAATGTGCGCAAGATGCCGCAAGGCGCGCATGCTTTCTTTACCCGCCCGCTTCGTCATCGCCGTCGGATTTTTTGCCGGAGGAGAGGGCGGCAGCAACTATCGCGCCCAAAGCGCCGCCCAGCAAAAACCATCCGAAACCTTCTCCGGATTTCTGCTCCGACGGTTTTTTGTCCATGTGGACAGTCACCCCCTCTTTTTCCAGATTTTGGCGCGCTTTCCCGGCTTCGGCGAGGAGTTTGTCCGGCGTCGTCCCCAAAATTTCGGCGATTTGGGTGAGTTGAACGGCATCCGGAATGGTTTCGCCGTTCTCCATGCGCGACCACGACGAGCGGTTAATTCCTGATTTTTCCGCCACCTCCGTCTGTCCCAGTTTCCGCTCCCCGCGCTTGCTGGAGATGATTCTGCCGAGAATCGCCGAGTATGTCGTTTCGGGCTTCATTTTGCGATTTTAGCACATTCTCAAAAAAAAGTTGCC
>JAHRAH010000012.1 GCA_020027345.1 Gammaproteobacteria bacterium
TGACGCGCTCCTATTTCGGCGACGAAATCAGCAACATCTATTACATCGGCGGCGCAAAACAAATTATCTACGCCATCCGCGCCGAAGACAAGGAAAGGCACGCCGGCTCGCGAAAACTCCACCAAGAGGCGTATTACCATCTGGAAAAACTCGCGGAAGAAATGAAATAAAAAACTCCGCCGCCCACCCGTCATTCCTGCGAAAGCCGGAATCCATACAATATTCGCTTTGCCTCGTCATTATCGCGCGACAGAAAAAATTGCCTTTTCGCCGGCTTTGTATGGATTCCTGCTTTCGCAGGAATGACGGCCGGTATTATTGCAGTCGCCAGGGAATAGTTTTTCCGGCCAAAAAGGGAACGGCTTCGGTTTCGCCGAAGGAGAATGTTTCCGGGATTGTTTGCGGGGTTTTTTCCAGCGTTATCGTTGTTTTGTTGCGCGGCATTCCGTAGAAATCGGGGCCGTTAAACGACGCGAACTTTTCCAGACGATGCAGCGCGCCGCACTCTTCAAAAACCGTCGCGTACAATTCCAGCGCGAAGGGGGCCGAAAAAACCCCGGCGCAACCGCAGGGGGACTCTTTCTCGCATATTGCGTGCGGGGCGGAATCCGTCCCCAGAAAAAACTTGCCGCTTGCGCCCGTCGCCGCCGCGCGCAATGCTTCCATATCGGCGCGCCTTTTCAGAATCGGCGCGCAGTAATAATGCGGACGAATCCCCCCGGCGAGCATATCGTTGCGGCTTGCCAAGAGATGGTGCGCCGTAACCGTCGCCGCGGTGTTTTTGTTTTCTTCCACAAACCGGACCGCCGCCTGCGTGGAAATATGCTCAACGACAATCTTCAATTCCGGAAAATCCGCGCGCGCGCGCGAAAGAACATTATCCAAAAAAAACTCCTCGCGGTCAAAAACATCCACATCCGCGTCCGCCGTTTCGCCGTGAACCAAAAGCGGCAACCCCGCGTCGCGCATCGCTTCCAGCGCGGGGTACAGTTTGCGAAAATCGCGCACGCCCTTCGCCGAATGCGTCGTCGCCCCCGCCGGATACCATTTGCATGCGGTTGCGTCCGCGGCGGCTTCGCGAATGGTGTGCGGAGTCGTTTCGTCGGTCAGATACAAAGTCATCAGCGGGCGAAAATCCGAATCCGCCGGCAGCGCCGCCAGTATTTCCGCGCGGTAGCGGCGCAATCTTTCCGCAGTCGTCACCGGCTCCGGCAGGTTCGGCATTACTATCGCGCGCGCGAATTGCCGCGCGGAAAAAGCGAGGGCGGAGTTCAGCCGCGCGCCTTCGCGCAAATGCAAGTGCCAGTCGTCCGGGCGGGCGAGAACAATGCGCGCGGGCGGCGAGGCGGCCGCCGCGTCGTTCACGGCTGCAGTTTTTCCTTTACCAGCCGCGATGCCAGCGACATATCCGCGCGCCCGGCGAGGGCGGGCTTGAGCGCCGCCATCACCTTCCCCATATCGCGCGCGGTTTGCGCGCCGGATTTTGCGAGCGCGTCCTCCACGGCGGCGCGCAGTTCCGTTTCGGACATTTGTTCGGGCAGGAAGGGCGCGAGAAAACCGATTTCGGCGCGCTCTTTTTTCGCCAGATCTTCGCGCCCGGCGCCTTCAAAATGCGCGAGGGATTCGCGCCGCTGCTTTATCATTTTTTCCACGACGGCGGCGAAGGCGGCGGAATCCAATGCCGCGCCGCCGTCCATTTCTTTTTTGCGAACTTCGGCGAGCAGCAACCGCAGGGCGCCGGCTTTTTCGCGCTCGCCGGCTTTGAGCGCCTCGCGCAGGCGCTTTTGCAGGTCGGGAAAATCGGCGGCGGCGGACAAGAAAAGCGAAAGACGGAAGGGTCGGAGAGCCCCTTAAAACTTGCGCACCGGCAGCGTTTGCATTCGCAGCGCCCGCCGCAGCCGCTTGACGGCGGCGATCTTTTGCCGTTTGCGCCGCGTAGTCGGCTTTTCGTGCGCCGCCCGCATGCGCTTTTCCGCAAGCAACCCGGCGCGGTCCACGGCGCGCTTGAAGCGCCGCATCGCCACCTCAAAAGTGTCGTTCTCCGAAATCTTCACCAACGGCATTCCCTCATTATACAGCAGAATCCCCGCCCCGCGCAAATTTATTTGCAGTCCCCCCTACGGAACGCCGACAACCACCGCCGCGACGACGCCCTCTTCCGTCAACTCCGAACTGCGCACCACAAATATCAAATTCGGGCGGTTTGCGCCAAACCCCGCTATCGGGCTGCCCGCGGGACAGCGCGAATCGCCGCTTTGCGTGTTGCAGCTTCCCAGGTTTGCCGTCAGCGCCGCAATGGCGCCGGCGTGATTTCCCAGTATCGCCTCGTCCAGCGGAGTGTTGCCGTCGTCGTTTTGCGCGTTTATGTCAGCGCCCGCCGAGAGCAGCGCCGTTATCACCGCTGCGCTGCCGTTTGCGGCGGCAAAAAGCAGCGGCGTTTCGCCGTCGCCGTTTGTCACATTGACGCTCGCCTCCGAAGAAAGCAGCGCCGTCACCGCCGAAAAGTGATTGAGCGAAGCCGCCAGAATCAGCGGCGTGTAATCCCCCCGCACCGAGACATTGACGCCCGCCCCCGCCAGCGCCAGCGCCGTCACTGCGGTGATGTTCATACTGGCGGCCGCAAGCGAAAGCGGCGTTTCCCCGCTGCTGCTCGTAACATTAACCGCCGCATCCGCCGAAAGCAAAATCGTCAACAGTGTGATGTTGTTGTGCAGGGCGGCGAATAGCAGCGGCGTGCGGCGGCGGTCGCTAAATCTGCTGGTAACATTAACACTCGCCCCCGCCGAGAGCAGCGCCGTCGCAAGGGCAATGCGCTTGCCGCGAAGATGGCTCTCGCTGACCGCCTGCAACAGCGGCGTGTGGTTAGCGGAGTTCCTCGCGTTCACATCCGCGCCCGCCGCTATGACCAGGGTGACATCCGTTATTCTGCCGCGATGCACGAACCTGTGCAAAATGTTGTCGCCGCCGGACCCTTTCACATTAATGTCCGCCCCGGCGGTAATCAACAAGGAAACATGCGCCGGCTTGTGCGCCGTGATGAACGGATATATCAGATACTCCTCGGCAAACGAGAAAAAAGGAACAATACCCAGGCGCTCGTTCATGTCCGCCCCCGACGCGGCAAACATGGAAAGCGTGCGCAAATCCATCGCCACCAAAGTCGCGAGCCGCTGCGCAAACTGCGACGAGTTTTCAAAACCGAATGCGTCGCAGCCGAAAAAAACATTGCAAGAATCCAGCCCGCGCAAAGTGATAAAAACCATCCCCGTCGCCTTTGCCGCGCGGGGAGTGAAAACGCCGCCGGCGACAGTGCCGGCGACGGCAATGACAGTCGCCGTCATCGTCCCCGCGACCGTGCTTTTGTATATTATGTACCTGTCCGCGGTAACGCTCACGACATTCGGCGTCGTCGTGCCGTAGATAACCGTCGCTTCTTGCGCGCTTGCATCCGCGGCGAAAAAGCCCGCCCCCGCGCAAAAAAGCAAAGCGCAAAACCGAAGCGCCGTTTTTTTCATTTCCCCGTTCCGTTCCCCGCTACGGACAGTGCGAATTGCCGCTTTCCGTGTTGCACCTGCCGTTTGCCGCCGTCAGCGCCGCAATGGCGCCCGCTTGGTTTTCCTGTATCGCCCGGTCCAGCGGCGTGTGGCCGCCGTCGTTTTGCGCGTTTATGTCCGCCCCCGCCGAGAGCAGCGCCATTATCACCGCGGTCCTGCCGTTTGCGGCGGCGTACAGCAGCGGCGTGTTGTCGTTGTCCCCTCTCGCGTTCAAGCTCGCCCCCGCCGCTATCAGCAGGGTGACCGCCCTTACTTGCCCGCTATTCGCCGCATCGTGCAAAAAGGTGTTGCCGCTAAACGACTTCACATTAATGTCCGCCCCGGCCGCAATCAAAACGGAAACATGCGCCGGCCTAATCGCCGTGATAAGCGGGTGTATCAGATAATCCCTAGTCGTCGGGACAGGGGTAAGTACATGCTCGTTCATGTCCGCCCCCGACGCGGCAAACATGGAAAGCGTGCGCAAACTCATTGACACCAAAACCCCGATGTGCTTCCCGATATTCGGCCCATCCGAAAAACCGAATGCGTCGCAGCCGTTAAAAAAACTGCAGGAAGCCAGACCCCGCAAAGTGACAAAAACGCTCCCCGTCGCGTTCGTTTCCGCGGGAGTGAAAACGCCGCCGGCGACCGTCCCCGTCACGGCGAAAACCGTCGCCGTCACCGTCCCGACAACCGTGCTTTTGTATGTTATGTAATTGTCCGCGTTCACGCCCGCAACATCCGGCGTCGCCGTCCTGTAAATCACAGTCGCCCCTTCCCCGGGCGCATCGGCGGCGAAAAGGTCCGCCGCCAAAATGACGATTCCCTCCACCGTCAACCCCGAACCGCGCACCACAAATGTCAAATTCGGATGATTCCCGTCGTCGCCCGCTATCGGGGGATCCGCGGTACAGCGCGAATCGCCGCTTTGCGTGTTGCACTCGCCGTTTGCCGCCACCAGCGCAGTAATGGCGCCCGCATGGTTTTCCAGTATCGCCTCGTCCAGCGGGGTGTCGCCGGATTCGTCCTGCAAATTAACATCCGCGCCCGCCGCTATCAACAGTGTGACCGCCGCCAGGTCGTCCCTGCGAATTCTGTCGTGCAGGAATGCTTCCAATTCGTTGTCTTCTTCCCGCACATTAATGTCCGCCCCGGCGGCGGCCAAAATGGAAACGCGCGCAAACAGGTGCGCCGTGACGAGCGCGAACAAAATGCTGTCGTCTAAAACAAGGACGACGCCGTCCTCCTGTTCGTTTTCGTTCAAGTCCGCGCCCGACGCGGCAAACATGGAAAGCGCGCCCAAGTCCATCGTCAGCAAAATCGCGCGCCGCCGCGACTCCGAAGACGCATTTTCAAAACCGAAAGCGTCGCAACCCCCGCCAATACTGCAGGAAGCCAGCCCGCGCAAAGTGACAAAAAACATCCCCGTCGCATTGACCGGCCGGGGCGTGAAACTGCCGCCGGCAACGGTGCCGGTAACGGCAAAGACGGTCGCCGTCATCGTCCCCGCCACGGTCCCTTTGTAAACAAGAGTGCCGGCGCGCACGGAAACCAGCCCCGCCGGCTCCGCCGTAATCATCACCGTCGCCTCCTGCGCGACGGCATTATTTACAAAAGCAACCCCCGCCCCCGCCAAAAAAAAGGCGGCGCAAAACCGAAAAAAACTGCGCCCAAAGCGCGCCGAAAAGATTCCCGTTTTACCGGGAATTGTGGTATAATTAGAAGCTGTTAAGCGGTGCGGTGCGGTGCGGTGCGGTGCGGTGCGGTGCGGTGCGGTGCGGTGCGGTGCGGTGCGGTGCGGTGCGGTCGCGGCGGTCCATTTCCATCGTATCCCCTGCCCGAAAGGGCAAATCGCGGGGGATTATACCAAAAAAATCCCCGTCTTGCATCCCCCCCACCCCGTCATTCCAGCGAAAGCTGGAATCCATACGCACCCGCGAAAACCACAAAACCCAAAAACCGGCAAGTCCCCCCCCCCGCGTCATTCCCGCACTCCTGTTAAAAGGCGGGAATCCAGCAAATTAAACACTCCATCTCGTTACACCGCTCCAGCGGTGTAACGGAGCATAAAAAAGCGGGCGTCCCCGCCCGCTCTAATTAAAATTTGCCGGATTCCCGCTTTTTAACAGGAGTGCGGGAATGACGCGGAGGGGGTTAGGGGCAGGCGCCGCCGCTTTGGGCGTTGCATCTGCCGCCGGCGGCTATTAATGCGTTTTGGGCGACGGCTCTTCTTCCGAAAATCGCAAAATCCAGCGGCGTAAATCCGTTGGCGTCCTGCAGGTTCACGCCCGCCCCCGCCGCAATCAGCGCGTTTATGAACGCCGTCCTTCCGAAGAAAGAAGCGATGTGCAGCATCGTGTCGTCGGAATTGTCGCGCGCGTTCACATCCGCCCCCGCGGCGAGAAAAATATTAAACTGCGCCATGCGGTTGTTTGCCAGAAAACGGTAAAGCAAAAAATTGCTTGCGTCGCCGTCGCTCACCCGCTCGTTTAAATCCGCGCCCGAAGCGGCGTACATGGAAACCGTCCGCAAATCCATCGCAAGCAAAACCACAATCCGCGCGTTTGCGTCCGCCGCATTTTGCAAACCGAATGCCGCGCAGCCATCGGTGATGCTGCACGATTCCAAACCGCGCAATGTTAGAAAAACTTGCCCCGTCGCGTTTGTTGCCGCGGGCGTGAAGTTGCCGCCGGCGACCGTCCCCGTCACGGCGATTATCGTCGCCGTCATTTCCCCCGCGACGGTGCTTTTATAAATTATGTAGTTGTCCGCGGTAACGCTCACGACATTCGGCGTCGTCGTGCCGTAGATGACAGTCGCTTCCTGCGCGAAAGCGTTATTGCTTATTAACCCCCCCCCCCCCCCCAATTACCCCCGCCAGAGCGCACAGGAGCGCGCTCAGCGGCGGAAAAAGGCGAAAGAATGTTTGCGAAAGCATAAAACGCAGTATACCCCCACCAACCCCCTTTGTCAAATTATCCAAACCGTCATTCCCGCGAAAGCGGGAATCCATACAATCCCGCGAAAAAAGCAAATATTCCCGCCGCCAGAAAACAACGGTTAACTATACCCCCCGCCGCTTGCGGGGGGGGGTCAGAGCATTCCCCGACGACGAAGTCGGCGGGGAATGCTCCGGGGGGGTGGGGGGCGTCCGTAGAGCAACGATTGCGGCCGAAGTTAATGGACGCCCTCCACCCCCCCGGAGTTTTCCTTTCCCATCTCCGATGGGAAAGGAAAACTCCGCCCCCCCCCCGCAAGCGGCGGGGGGTATAGTTAGTTTGATAAAATAAAAAGCGTGTCGGGGAATGACGATGTTTTGCTTGCCGCGGAGGGGCTTTCTTTTTTTGCCGGGGGGCGGGAAATACTGCGCCGCTGCGGTTTTCGCGCGGCGAAGGGAGAGCTCGTCGCCGTCTGCGGCGGCAACGGCTGCGGAAAAACGACGCTGCTGAAAATCCTCTGCGGGCTTTTGCCGCCCGAAGAAGGCGCCGTGCGCTGGCATTCGCAAAACAGCAACAGCGGCGACAACAACGAAAACGCCGCCGAAAGCCGCGAGCGTTTTATTTACATCGGCCACAAAACCGGGCTTTGCGGCGAACTCACGCCATTGGAAAACCTGCGCGCCCTCGCCGCTTTGCGCGCGCGCCCGCCAAAAAAAGAACCCGCCGCCGCCCTCGCCGATTGGGGCGCGAATATTGCGATGCCCTGCCGCCGCCTTTCCGCCGGACAGCGGCAGCGCGCGGCGCTCGCCCGTTGCGATGCGCTGCGCGCGGAAATCTGGCTGCTGGACGAACCCTTGGCTTCGCTGGATTCGCCGGGGCGCGAATTGTTTTGCGATGCGCTGCGGCGGCATTTGCGCGAAGGCGGCGCGGCGGCGGTTACCTGTCACGACGAAAACGCTTCGCCGCTGCCGCCGGCGCGCGTTGTTTTTCCGGGCGCGCGATGACGGTTTTTGCCGCCGTATTAAAACGCGATTTGCTTCGCCGCGGGCGCAAGCCGGCGGAAACTCTCGCGCCTTTGTTTTTTTTCGCCGCGACCGTCGCCGCTTTTTCCATCGCGACCGGCGGCGGCGCAAAACTGCTCGCGCAAGCCGCGCCGGGCGCGCTTTGGAGCGCGGCGCTTTTTGCCGCGTTGCTGGCGCAGGAGGGCATTTTCGGCGCCGACGAATCCGACGGTTTCGCCGAACAAATGCTCGCCAGCCCGCGTTCGCTGACGGCGATGGTCTTCGCAAAATCCTGCGCGCACTGGCTTTGCACGGGCGCTCCGCTTTCCGCCGCGGCTTTTGCCGGGGCAATCGCGCTGCATATTCCGCCGGAAAAAGCGTGGGCGGCGGCGGCGGCGCTTTTGCTCGGCACGCCGGTTTTCAGTTTGCTCGCCGCTTTTGTTTCCGCATTGTGCGCCGCCGCGCGCAACGGCGCGCTCGCGGTTTTTCTCGCGCTGCCGCTTGCGTTGCCCGCGCTTATTTTCGGCTCGGCGGCGACAGGCGAAGCGGCGCAAGGAAGACCGGCGGCGGCCGCGTTTTTGTTTTTGGCGGCGTCGCTGACATTCGCCCTCACAGTGTTTCCTTTGGCGACTGCGGCCGCTTTGCGCGCGACGGCGGGGTATTCCTGAAAGTGTTCGCCGCGCTCGCAAGACAATTCGGAACGCCCGAAGGTTTTTACCGCAACGCCGAAAAAGCGCTGCCTTTTTTAATCGCCGGCACGGTTTTGTTTTTGGCCGCGGGGCTTTTCGGGGGGTTGTATTGGGCGCCGCCCGATTACCAGCAGGGCGAGGGATACCGCATTATTTACGCGCATGTGCCGGCGGCGTGGATGTCGCTTTTTGTGTATTCCGCGATGGCGGCGATGGCTTTTTGCGGGCTGGTTTGGAATTTCAAAATGTCCGCGGTGCTTGCTTGCGCTTCGGCGCCCGTCGGCGCTTCTTTCACTTTTATCGCGCTCGCCACCGGCGGAATTTGGGGAAAGCCGATGTGGGGGACTTGGTGGGTTTGGGACGCGCGCCTGACTTCCGAACTTGTTTTGCTTTTTTTGTATTTGGGTTTTTCCGCGCTGCAGGCGGCGATACCGGAAAAGCGCGCCGCTTGGCGGGCGGGGGCTATTCTGTTGCTCGCCGGTTTTGTAAATGTCCCGGTGATTCATTTTTCCGTGGATTGGTGGAACACACTGCATCAGCCGGCGACGGTTCTCAAAATCGGCGGTCCTTCCATTCACCCGCAAATGCTTTATCCGCTGCTTGCGATGGCGGTCGCGTTTATGTTTTTGTACGCGGTATGCGCCGCGCTTTCGGCGCAGGCGGAACTGTTAAAGCGCGGGATGGTTTTGCGGTGAATTCCTTTTCCGCATTTTTGCAAATGGGCGGCTACGGCGCTTATGTCTGGTCGGCGTATGCGGTAACGGCGCTGGTTTTGGCGGCGAATGTTTTTTTTGCGTGGCGCGGCAAGCGCGAGGGTTTGCGCGCGGCAAAAAAACGGCGCGAAGAAAAACAATGACCCCCGCCGCGAATGCGAATGTGAAAAAGAATGCGCGCGCCAAACTGAAAACGGTTTTTGCCGCTTCGGCGCTGCGCGGCAAAACCGTCGTCGTTTCGGCGGCGGCGGAAGGCATCGGCAAGACGGTCGCAATCGCCTGCGCGCGCGCCGGCGCCCGCGTTTTTGCCAGCGACATAAACGAAAAAGCAATCGCGCAACTGCGCGCAAAAAAAATCCCCCGGCTGCATATCGGTTTTGCAAACGCCGCATGCGAAAAATCCGTTCGCGAACACATCGCTGCCGTTTGCAAACATTCGGGCGGCGTTTTGCACGGGCTGGTAAACAATGTCGGAATCGCCGGCCCGACCGCCGCGGTGGAAAACATCGCCGCCGAAGAATGGCGCGCGGTGATGGAGGCGAACATCGGCGGGCATTTCTATTTCGCAAAACATTGCGCGCCGCCGATGAAAAAACAAGGCGGCTGCATAATTAACATATCGTCCACCGCCGGGCTTTTCGGCTTTCCGATGCGCGCGCCCTACGCCGCCAGCAAATGGGCGGCAGTCGGGCTTGCAAAAACGCTGGCGATGGAATTGGGCGCAAAAAACATTCGCGTCAACGCCGTCTGCCCCGGCTCGGTGGACGGCGAAAGAATGCGCCGCGTAATCGCCGCAAAAGCGAAGGAAACCGGGCGCGCGCAAAAAGAAGTGCGCGCGGACTTCGCGGCGATGGCTTCCATGCGCGCTTTTGTCCGCGCCGAAGACATCGCAAACCTCGCCGTGTTCTTGCTTTCCGACGCGGCAAAAAACATCAGCGGGCAGGCGATTGCCGTGGACGGCAACACCGAACGCACCGACTGAAAAAGCGGCGGCGGGTTATAATATTGCGATGAACGAAAAAACAACAAAAACATTTTCCGCTTTTGCAAAGATTGCCGCGGCCGCAACGGTTGCGCTTTTGCTTTTTGCCGCGCCCGCCTCTTTTGCGCGCGCCGAAGAAAATGCGCGGCGCTACATCATCGTTTCCGCCGTGCCGCAGGAGACGCCGGGGCTTTCCGCTTTTGCGCCGGTCGTGCATACCGGCGTCGGCAAAGTGCGCGCCGCGCTCGGCTTGTACGAGGCGATTTTGCTGCACCGCCCCGCGCTTGTTATTAATTACGGCACCGCCGGCGCCGTCGGCGAATTGCGCGGGCTGCACCGCGTCGGAACCATCGTGGAACGCGATATGGACGCGCGCGCTTTGGGCGTTCCGCGCGGGGTCGCGCCGCTTTCCGGCGATTCTTTGCCGGAAGCGAAAGGAGTGGTTTTGGGCACCGGCGATTCTTTTGTAACCGACCCGGAAGCGGCTTTGGAAGGGCTCGGCGTCCGCGTGGATTTGGTGGATATGGAAGGGTATGCGCTGCTGAAAGTTTGCGAGCGGCTCGGCGTGGAATTCGCCGCATACAAATATGTGAGCGACGAAGCCGACGACGACGCGGCAAGCGACTGGGAAGCGAACGCCGCAAAAGGCGCGGCGCTGTTTGCGAAAGTGCTGGAAAAAGAATACGGCAAATCGTCGCTGCTGCCGCGGTGAAGGCGGCGGCGGAAAAAACAAAAAGCGAAATCGTCTGCGTTTGCATTCCGACGCGGCGGCGGCCGCAAATGCTGGCGGAATGTTTGCGTTCCGTTTCGCAGTTGCTGCCGCCTTCGGGCGCGGATGTTTTTGCCGTCGTCGTGGACAACGACGAGGAACAAAGCGCGAAAGAAGTTTTTCAATCGTGGCGCCCGCCCTTTCCCGCGTTTTACGAAAACGAGCCGCAGCCCGGGCTTTCGCGCGCGCGCAACCGCGGAATGGAAAAAGCAAGGAGCGAAGGCGCGGCGAATGTTCTTTTTGTCGACGACGACATGCGCCCGCCGCCGCAATACCTGAAAGATTTAACGGCGGAAATGCAAGCGGCAAAAGCCGACGCCGCCCGCGGGCGAATGATTGTTACCGTGGACGCGGCGCCCGCCGAAACCGCCGCGGAACAACGCGGCGGGACGGTTGCGCTTCCTTCGCGGCGCGCTTCGCTTTTTTCGCGGCGCGATATGCTCGCGGGCAACGGCGCATTGCTCGGCGCGAGGATTTTTTGCGAATGGAAAATGCGCTTTGACGAGGATTTTATGCACGGCTGGGAGGACGGCGATTTTTTCTACCGCGCGAGTTTGCGCGGCGCGCGGCTTTGGTCGGCGGCGAATGTCGTCTTTTACGAACACCGCCCGCCGGAGCGAATTCCTGCGCGCGGGTTCGCGGCGGAAATGCGGCGCGCGATGGAAATGCGCGAAGGACATGTCGCGCTGCGCCGTCACCGCGGCGGCTTTTTGCGCGGGCTTTTCTACGCATTCCGCCGCGGAATACCGCTGCTTCTGCAACTCCTCTTAGGCGCGCTCGCAATCCCCCTTTCCCCAAAACGCCGCGCCCAAAAAACAATCCTCCGCGCCGCCCGAATAACCGGCTTAGCGCGCGGACTCCTAACCCCCCGCATACCGGGAAAAACCCCTCCGCCCTGACTGTCATTCCCGCCCTCCCTTGTCATTCCCGCGAAAGCGGGAATCCAGACGCCCCGCCGTCATTGCCGCGTCCGCAATTCTCCGCGGCGCGCTCGTTGTTCTGGATTCCCGCTTTCGCGGGAATGACAAAGGAAGGGGAATGACAAAGGGGGGGATGATAAAGGGGGCGGGGGGGACGGTTAGGCGGGGAGTGTTTCCACTTGGAGGGCGGTTTTTACTTTTTGTTTGCCGCCGTCTTGCAGGGTGATTTCGGCGTTTACTTTTATTGTTTCTTCGCCGGCGTAGAGGGCGTTTATGATTTCGCGGTAGCGTTCGCCGACTACGCCGCGGCGGATTTTTTTGCTGCGCGTCAGTTCGCCGTCGTCGGCGTCCAGTTCCTTGTAGAGAAGCAAAAATTTTCGCAGCCGCTGCGCCGGCGGCAGCGTTTTGTTTGCGGCGGCGATGTCTTCGCGCACGAGCGCGCGCACTTCCGCGCGCGCGGCGAGGTCGGTGTAGTTTGTGAACGCGATGCGCTTGCGCTCCGCCCATTTGGACACGACGGAAAAGCGAATGCAAATCAGCGCGGCAAGCCAGGGCTTGCCGTCGCCGATGACGACGGCTTCGGCGATGTTCGGCGAAAATTTAAGTTTGTTTTCCAGATGCTGCGGCGAAAAGCGCGCGCCGTTTTCGGTGCGCGCCAAATCCTTAAAGCGGTCGACGACGACGAGATGCCCGTTTTCCTTGAAGTATCCGGCGTCGCCGGTTTCCATCCAGCCGTCCTTAATTGCCGCGCGCGTTTCTTCGGGCGCGAGGTAATATCCCTTCATCATATTTTCGTGGCGCGTCAGAATGCGCCCGAATCCTTCGGAATCGGCGTCGGCTATTTTAATTTCCACGCCCTCAAAGGGCGCGCCCGAACTTTCGTAATCAATGTCGCCGGCGCGGTGCGCGGTGTACGCGCCGAGCAATTCGGTCTGCCCGTATATTTGTTTCAGCGGCACTCCCATGCAAACAAAAAATTTGTAAGTGTCCGGACCCAAAGCCGCGCCGCCGGTGGAGGCCGAAGCCAGCCGCGAAAAACCGAGCGCGTCGCGCAGCGGGCGGAAGACCAGCCATTCGGCGATTTGCGATTTTTTTCCGAGTCGCATCGCGCGCATTCCGGCGGCGAGGCCGAAATCAAAAAACGCCCGTTTCAGCGGGGTGGATTCCAGCATTCGCGCGCGGACATCGCCGGCGATTTGCTCCCACACTCTCGGCGCGAGCAGCGTGAAAGTCGGGCCTATTTCGCGGAAGTCGCTCATCAATGTGTCGGCGTCCTCGGCAAAATTGATTTTCATTCGCGCTATCAGCGATTTGCCGAGCGCGTATTTTGTTTCCATCACCCAGGGCAGCGGCAGCGCGGAAACATATTCGTCGGCGGAAGTTTTCGGGTCGGCTTCCAGATAACGCCAAATGTGGCGCAAAAAAGCGCGGTGCGATATTTCCGCAAACTTCGGCTGCGCCGTAGTCCCCGATGTGGAAATCAAAAGCGCGGAATCTTCGGCATCGCCGCCCGCAATCATTTCGGCGTATTTTTGCGGATGCGCTTTGTGCGTTTCTTTGCCGCGTTTTATTTCTTCCGCGAGCGGGCTCAGGCGGGCGTCCTCGTATTTTCGCATTCCGCGCGGGTCCTTGTAAATGATAACGCGCAGCGATTCGGCTTTTGCGCCGAGCGAAAGAAGTTTGTCCGCCTGTTCCTCGTCTTCCACAATCGCCGCTTTCGCGCGCGCGTAGGAGATTTGGTAAAGCGCTTCGCCGGGCATAACATCGCCGTATATTCCCAAACTCAGCGCGCGGTTTGCGTGCGCGGCAATCGCGCCAAAAAGCCAATAGGGACCGTTGCGCCCCATCAGCGCGACGACATCGCCGCGCCCGATGCCGCGCGCCGCAAGGGCGAGCGCGAGCGCGCGAACATTCTCTTCGTATTCGCGCCAGCAAACGCGATTCCATATTCCGTAATCTTTTTCGCGCAGCGCGGTTTCTTCGCCGTGGTTTTTTGCGTTCGCCGAAAGCAGTTGCGGCAGAGTGCCGTGACGGTTTATGTCGCCCCAATTGTGCGAGGGGGGATTGTCAGTCATTGTTCGCGCCGGTTTTTTTGTCGTCGCCGTTATTACGGTTATCGTTGCCGTTATTGTTTTCGTTACCGTCATCGTCGTCGTCTTCGCCCAAATACGCGCGCTTGACCATCGGATGCGCGGCTATTTCCGCGGGCGCGCCGCAGGCGATAACCCGCCCGAAATCCAGCGCCAGCACGGAGTCGGAGATGTCCATCACCACGCTCATATCGTGCTCAATCATAATGACGGTAATGTCCCATTCCTGATTGAGGTCCAGAATAAAACGCGCCATATCCTCTTTTTCGTCCAGATTCATACCCGCCATCGGCTCGTCCAGCAAAATCAATTTGGGTTTTGCCGCTATCGCCCGCGCGAGTTCCACGCGCTTGCGAATGCCGTAGGGCAAGGCGCCGGCGAGGTCGTGGCGCACGCGCTGTATTTCCAGAAAGTCCACTATTTTTTCGGTTTCGCGGCGGCGCGTTATTTCTTCGCGCTGCGCGCCGCCGAACCAGTAGGCCGCGCCGGCGAGAAAGTTTTTCTTTAATAAATGGTGGCTGCCGACGAGAATGTTGTCCAGCACGCTCATGTGGTCAAAGAGCGCGAGGTTTTGGAAAGTGCGGGCGATGCCGAGCGGCGCGCGCGCATGCACCGGGCGCGCAAGCAAATCCGCGCCTTCAAAAAGCACGGAGCCGGAGGGGCGGTAGCGCCCGGAAAGGCAATTGAGAACCGATGTTTTTCCGGCGCCGTTCGGGCCGATGACGGAAAAGAATTCGCGCCGCCGCACGGAAAAAGAAACGCCGCTGAGCGCGCGCAAACCGCCGAAGGAAAGCGAAAGATCCTCCGCCGACAAAATAATGTCGTCTTCCGGCATCGCGCTTTGCAATATTAATATTCGTAAAAGCCGCGCCCGCTTTTTTTGCCGAGAAAGCCGGCGGCGACCATTGTTTTCAGCAGCGGGCAGGGGCGGAATTTCGGATCGCCCAGTCCTTCGTGCAATACTTTAAGCACGGCGAGAACGGTGTCCAGCCCGATAAAATCGGCGAGCGCGAGCGGTCCCATCGGGTGGTTCATTCCCAGTTTCATCGCGCGGTCTATTCCTTCCGCGCTTGCGAGGTTTTCCTGCAGCGCAAAAAAGGCCTCGTTGAGCAGCGGCATCAAAATGCGGTTGGTGACAAAGCCCGGCGAATCGGCGGCGCGCACGGTTTCCTTGCCGAGCGCGCGGGCGAGCGATTCTATTTTTGCCGAAGTTTCTTCCGCGGTTTGCAAGCCGGGGATGACTTCCACAAGTTTCATCAGCGGCGCGGGGTTCATAAAATGCATTCCCGCAAAACGCTCCGGCGCCGGCGACGCGGCGGCGAGTTCGGTTATGGAACACGACGATGTGTTGCTCGCGAGAACGGAGGTTTCCCATAAATTGTCCGCGAGTTTTTCGTAAAGCCGTTTTTTTGCTTCGGCGTCTTCCACAATCGCCTCTATCACCGTTCCGGCGCGGCGGAATTCGCCGGTGATTTCTTCGTGCAATTCAATTTCGCGAACCGCCGCTTCCTGCTTTTCGCTTATCGCGCCTTTTTCGCACAGGCGGGCGGCGCTTTTTTGCATCGCGGCGCGCGCGGCGGAAAGTTGATTCTTGTCGCTGTCGTGCAGCAAAACGCGAAAGCCGGCGGCGGCGCAAACCTGCGCGATGCCGCTCCCCATCTGCCCCGCGCCCAAAACGGCGACGGCGCCCGTGCTTTCGTCAGCGCGAACCATTGGGGGGATTGTAGCAAAAAAAGGGCGGACTCGTTAACGGGGCATACATGAACGGTGCCCCCCTGCTTCTAATTAATTTGCTGGATTCCCGTTTTTTTACAGGAGTGCGGGAATGACACAAGGGCCGTTAACGGGGCATTTATGAGCGGCGTCCATGCCACTTCTAATTAATTTGAGCGGGCGGGGACGCCCGCTATCATTGGCACCGTTACACCTCTGGAGAGGTGTAACGAGACCGTCCCTCCTGCTTCTAATTAATTTGCTGGATTCCCGCTTTTTTACAGGAGTGCGGGAATGACGCAATGGATTCCCGCTTTTTAACAGAAGTGCGGGAATGACGCGAGGGGCGGGAGTAGAATACTCGGCGATGCCTTTGCCGCAGGTTGCCGATGCGCCGCGCGACCGTCCCTTTTTGGGCGCGGCGATTTTGTTTGGCGGCATACTCGCCGTCGCGATGATGGATGTCGTCGGCAAACTTCTTTCGGCGAATATGACGGTCGCGCAGGTTTCGTGGGCGCGGTTTTTCTTTCACTTTGTTTTGCTTTCGCCTTTTGCGCTCGCTTCGCCGGCGGTGCGCGGGCGCGCGGCTTTTGCGAAGGAACCTTGGCGCTGGCATTTTTTGCGCGGCGCGTTAATCGCCGGTTCGTCTTTCGCTTTTTTTGGCGCGCTGCAAAAAAACCCGGTGCCGGACGCGCTCGCGGTGTTTTTTGTGGAACCGATTATTGTCGCTTTTTTGGCGCGGTGGTTTCTGGGCGAAAAGCCGCGCGGGCGCGTGTATGCGGCGGGCGCCGCCGGGCTTGCCGGGGTGTTGGTGATACTGCGCCCGGGCGGCGGCGCGGGATACGACTGGACGATTTTGCTGGCGCTGCTTGCGGCGGTTTGCTTTGCCGGTTACATTGTTCTTTCGCGCGCGGCGGCTTCCGCTTCTTCGCTTGCGACATCGTGGTATACGGCTTTTTTTGCGATGCTGCTTTCGGCGCCGTTCGCTTTTTATTTCTGGGCGCCGCCGACTCCCGGTTTGTGGGCGGACATGGCTTTTTTGGGTTTGCTCGCCGCGGCCGGGCACACTCTGATTATTCTTTCCTGCCGCTTCGCGCCGGCGGCGCAGATGGCGGTTTTGCATTATGCGGAAGTGCCGGTCGCCGTTGTTTTAAGTTGGTTTGTCTTCGCGCATTTTCCCTCGCCGTGGGTTTGGGGCGGCGTTGCGTTGATTTTTGCCGCGAAACTTCTCGCCATAAGCGCCCCCGCGAAAAGGGGTTGATTCGTCGTTCCCGCGAAGGCGGGAATCCATAAGGGCTTTCCTTTTCGCCGTTTTTTTCGTGCGGGGAGGGAGTTTTCTTTTCCGCCGGCTCCGTATGGATTCCCGCTTTCGCGGGAATGACGGGGGGTTGTGATACAATGCGCGCACTTCAACGAACCGCAGGCGTCCCCCGTGTCGGGCTGCCCGTGGAATACAAGACCCGACCATCAACGGAGCGGTTGCAAACGCGCCGGGGAAGGAAATAAGCGGGGCGAACATGCTTGTGGTCGTTGAAGTCAGCCCGGCGTCTGTCGCGCCGGAACACTTCAAAAGGACCAAGCAATGGAAGAATCCACTTCGCCCGCCGCGGGCTGCCGCGTCGCGCTCCCGCGCCGTTTTTCCGCCGAGGGCAGCGCCTTCGGCTGTTGGTGTTTTGTCATTCTTTCCGCCTTGCTCGCCGCCTGCGGCGGAGGGGGCGGCGGCGGCGGAGGCCCCAGCGTGGCGACGCCGCAGGGGGACGACCCGGCGGCGGGCAATCGCATTGTGCTTTCCGCGCCGAACCGTTCCAACGGCGCAAACTACAAAGATGCCGAATTCCGCGCAAACTACGGCTTGGAAATGATCAAAGCCGATGCCGCCTACCAACGCGGCTACTGGGGGCAGGGCGCAACCGTCGCCTTGCTGGACACTGGCGTGCGCACGACCCACATTGATTTGGCGGCGAACCTTATTGACGGACTCGGCTACATCATCACGCGCGGCGGCACGATAACGACGGTCGCGGACAACACCGGCCACGGCACTTACGCCGCCGGAATTATCGGCGGAGTGCGCGACGGCGCGCGCTTTCACGGCGTCGCCCCTTCGGTGAAAATAATGCCGCTGCGCCCGGATGAAAACCGCTCCTTTGACGGTTCCGGTTTTGTAAATTTGATTCGCCACGCCGCGCAAAACAATGTCCACATTTTGCACAACGGCTTTAACTTCGGCAGCGGCGTGCAATTGCTCGGCGAATACAACGACGGCGCGACGCGCTTTAACGCGCTAATGTGCTGCGGGGCGGATATGGAAGCGATTCTTTCCTCGCCGCTCGGAAGGAGTTTTCGCGCCGTGCTTGCATCGGCCGTCGCGCCGCTCGCCAACGAGGACATCGCCGTCGTTACGCCCGCCAACTCCAGCGGCTGGCACAGCGGCGGGGAGTTTCCGCTTTTTTCGTCAATCACAATCACCTTTCCCGGCCGCTTCACCAATTCCTTTTACAGCACAAGAAGTTACACGCCGGAAAACATCATCCGGCATTTTGCGGTTACCGCCGCCGTCACAGTTTCCGTTTCGGATGACGGAATGATGATAGTAACGACGACGACATCATTCCCCTCCATCCGATTTTACGACCCGCTCACATTCACGGTGGACGGCGCGCAAACCGTCATTCGCCTGGACCCCAATTCGCCCGGCGGCGCCGCGCTCGCGCCGATATACCACCGCGAACTTTTGGGACGGTGGCTTGCAGTCGCGGCGGTAAACAGCGAGACCGTCATAACCCGCACTTCCAACGGCTGCGGGCACAAATCAAAATACTGGTGCCTTGTCGCCCCCGGCGACGATTATTCGCCTTTTGCGCAACCCGGCGCGCTTAGCATAACTTCGGCCGGAGTTGACGGCGATATGCAAGTTACGACCGAAACGGGCAGGCCGACCGAATCCGCCGCCGCGCATGTCAGCGGCGCGCTCGCCTTATTAAAAAGCCGCTTTCCGAATATGCCGATGTCGGTTCTGGCGCATATCTTGCTTTCCACCGCGACGGATTTGGGAACGACCGGCATTGACGACATATACGGTCACGGTTTGGTTAATATAGAACGCGCGATAACCGTGCAGGGGGCGATTAATGTCGTTTTGCCGAATATTCCGGTTACCTCGCCGACTCTTCCGGGGCCGCCGCCTTCGGACGGCATAAACTACCGCACCGCCGAATTCAACCGCAACTGGGGACTGGGCGCGATAAACGCCGACGCCGCCTATCAGCGCGGCTTTTGGGGGCAGGGCGTAACCGTCGCCGTCGCCGACACCGGAGCGCGAACCAGCCACAACGATTTAGCGGCGAACATAACGCCGGGGCGCAGATTTAATCCCATCGGCGAAACGCTTATGTTCGGCGCCGATGAAGACCCGCACGGTCACGGAACACATGTCGCCGGAATTGTTGGCGGAGTGCGGGATGGCGAGCGCTTTCACGGAGTCGCGCCTTCGGTGAAAATAATGCCGCTGCGCCTGCAAGACAACTCGGGCGATTTTAATGGAAGGGCCGCCGCCGCTTTTCATTACGCCGCTTCGCAAAATGTGCATATTATTAATAACAGTTGGGGCGAGGCGCCGTTGACAATGTTCGGCAGATACAGCGGGCCCGCCAGTCGCAGCGGCACTTATTTTTTCAGAATGCCGTGGACGGAAGCGGCAATGGCTTTGCCGTTGAACGCGATGGCGAGCATACGCGGCGAAGTGTCGGCGCTTGTTGAAGGCGTGGAAGAAAGCGACACCGCCGTTGTTTTTGCCGTCGGCAACGGGTTTTGGAATAAAATTATTTCCAATCAGGAAGTTTGCTACAACGGTTATGATGCGACCGGCAATTGCCACAATCACCGCAACAACTTCAGGGCAAACCCTTTGCAAATTACCGCCCATTTTGTTATTAGCAGGGTTTCTCCGAGCCGCGACGGTTTTGGCACACTTCCCTCGGACATAACTTTGTCCCAACCGTTCACGGTCACCGTGGACGGTAGCCGAACCGTTCTGCGATGGGAGGACAGTTCTCCGGATGTTTACGCCCTCGCGCCGATTTGGCATCCGACGGTTCTCGGCAGGTGGATGGCAGTCGCCGCGCTTCAGCGAAGCGGCAACGGCTACACTCTTGCGCGATTTTCCAACGGCTGCGGCGAAAAAGCGAAACGCTGGTGCCTTTCGGCGCCGGGGGACGACATATATTCCGGCCACAGCGACAGCGACACAAGCACCGCAACGCGAAGCGGAACTTCAATGGGAGCTCCGCATGTAAGCGGCGCGCTTGCGCTACTTAAAAGCAGGTTGACGGGAATGCCGATGTCGGTTATCGTCGCCATTTTGCTGAGCACGGCGACGGATTTGGGCGCGTCCGGGGTTGACGATGTTTACGGTCACGGATTGGTGAATATCAGCGCCGCAATAACCGCGCAAAGCGCGGCGCAAATCGCCGGGCGCAGCGGCGTTTTTCTTAAAGACGCGCGGGCGGAATTGCCTTTGGCTTTTTCGGGGTTTGCGGAA
>JAHRAH010000160.1 GCA_020027345.1 Gammaproteobacteria bacterium
TTCCGCGAAAAACGCGGAATCTTTCCCGCACCCGAAAATCGGAGAAAAAGTAAGACCGTATGGATTCTGGCTTTCGCCGGAATGACGGGGTGTCGCTGACGGTTGCGGACGCATTCCGCTCCCTCCACTTCCTCTATTCTCTCCACTCCCTCCACCCACCCGGAGCATTCCCCGCCGACTTCGTCGTCGGCGAATGCTCCGCCCCCCCCCCGCAAGCGGCGGGGGGTATAGGACGCGGGGAGTATAAAAAATGCGGGGGGAGTTTGAGCCGCCGGCGGTTTTGGGCGACCGCGCGGTTTGGGAGGCACCCTTGCGGGCGCGCAAACACTGCCTGTATGCGCTGATATGCGCGCTTTGGATTTTGCCCGGGCTTTTGGGACGCTCGCCGTGGCATCCGGACGAACTTTTGCTTGCGCCGGCGGCGGCGCAAATGGCGCGCGAGGGTTTGGCGCTGGCGCCTTTGCTTTTGGGCGAGCCGTTTTTGAGTCAGCCGCCTTTGTATTTGTGGCTGGCGGCGCTGAGCGCGAAGGTGTTTGCTTTTGCGCTGCCGCTGCACGAGGGCGCGCGGCTGATAAACATTCCGCTTTTGGCTTTCGGTTTTTTGTTTTTGTATTTGGCGGGCGCGGGGCGTTACGGCGCGAAGACCGGCTGGCTGGCTGTGCTTTTGGCGCTGGGGGCGGCGGGGTTTATGGTGCGCGCGCATTTGTTGGAGACGGGTGTCGCCGCTTTCTTTGGCGCTTCGGCGATGCTTTGGGGCGCGCTTTTATTGCGGACGCGCGCGCTCGCCGGCGGCGCGGTTTGCGGCGGGGCTTTGGGTTTTCTTTTTCTTGCTGCGGGGACGGCGGCGGGTTTTGCGGCGGCGTTTTTTCTTCCGTTGTTGTTTTTGCATTCGGAATGGCGGCGCGGGGCGGCGGCGGGGATGCTTGTCGCCGCCGCTTGCGCTTTGCCGCTGCTTTTTTTGTGGCCCGCAGTTTTGGCGCAGCGCGAGCCGGAGGTTTTTGCGCTTTGGCTGCGGACGGTCATCCCCCCGTTTGCGCCCGGCAACATCGCGCAGTTGCCGGCGCTTTTTGCGTGGGCGCTTTTTCCGGCTTTGCCGATAGCCGCCGCCGGCTTTGCGATGCGGCGGCTGCGCGCGCGGGCGGAAGGCGCGCTTTTTGCCGCCGCGCTTTTTTTCGCGCTCGCCGCGCTGACGCTGCTTTTTGGCGAGGGCGCGGCGGAAGAAAAAACCTATCTCGCGCTGCCCGCGCTTTCCTTAGTCGCCGCGCGCGCATTGCAGAAACTGCCCGACGACGCAGCGGTGGTGCTGGACTGGTTCGCGCTTTTGATTGTCGGCGTTTTTTGCGCGGGCGCGGCGTGGCTGCTCTGGCTCTGCCTGCTTTTGGGCGCGCCGGAGTTTGTCGCCGGGTATGTCGCGGATGTTTTCCCCGGCAACGAATTGCCGCCGCCTTCGGTTTTTGCCGTCGTTGCCGGGGCGGCGGTTACCGTTCTTTGGTGTTCGCTCATCGCAAACTTCGGGCGTTCCAACGAACGCGCCGTCGTTAATTGGAGTTGCGGCGTGACTGTGGCGTGGCTGCTCTTCAACGCCCTCTGGCTGGGTTACGCCGATTCGGGAAAATCGTATCAGGGAATGGCGGAAGAAATCCGACAACGGTTGCGCGGCGGATGCATCGCCTTGGAAACAAGCGTCGCGCCGAGGCCGGTGCTGGCGCAGTTGGAATATTGGGGCGCGACTGTCGGCGGTTCCGAATGCGGGTTTTTCCTGCGCAAGGACGGGGACGATGACTATGCCGCCGCCGAACAAAGCCCGCTGTGGACGGGCGGGCGCGCGGGGAAAACACAATATTTGCTTTATCGCGTAAAATAACCGTTTGCGCCGGCGGCGGCGCGAAAAACAACCGGGAAAAAACCGAAAAAGGACAAACCCCAATGGCAGTTCAGCAAAATAAAAAATCCCCTTCGCGGCGCGGACACCGGCGCTCGCACGACGCGCTTTCGCTTCCGCCGCTGGCGACGGATTCCGCATCCGGCGAATTGCACCGCCGCCATCATCTGAGCGCGAGCGGATACTACCGCGGCAAACGGCGCACGCCGGAAAAACAGCCGGAGAAAGAAACTCCCGCCGCCGCAAAAACTCCGCCGCCGACTCCGTCCGCGCCGCCTGCGCCGCCCTCGCCGCCCGCCGCCGGCTGAGAACGCAAGCGCAAAAAACAAAACGGCTTTTGCCCTTGCCGCCCTCGCCGCCCGTGTATTCCGCCGTCGCCGGCGTTGGCGGGCATTTGCCGGGACAGCCCGTCGGCAACGACGAACTCGGCAAGCGCGTGGAAACCAGCGACGAGTGGGTGCGCGCGCGAACCGGAATTCGCAGCCGTCATTTTGCCGCGCCGGGCGAACTCGCCGGCGATCTCGCGCTGCCGGCGGCGCAAAAAGCGCTGGCGCAAGCGGGAATGGAAGGCGCGGATTTGGACGCGATAATTTTTGCGACGACGACGCCCGACCGCGTGTATCCGGCGACGGCTTGCCTTTTGCAGGCGGAGCTCGGCGCGGCGCCCTGCGCGGCTTTTGATTTGCAGGCGGTGTGCAGCGGGTTTTTGTACGCGCTCGCCATCGGCGACGCGATGATTTGCGCGCGCAGGGCGGAGCGCGTTCTCATAGTCGGCGCGGAAGTTTTCTCGCACATCATAGATTGGCGCGACCGTTCCACTTGCATTTTGTTCGGCGACGGCGCCGGCGCCGCGGTTTTGGTCGCGTCCGAAGAGCCGGGCGTGCGCGCAGTGCATATCGCCGCCGACGGCAGGCACGCGAACAAATTAACGGTGAACGCGCACATTAAAGAAGGAAAACTGGAAGGCGACCCCTACACGCGAATGGACGGCGCGTCTGTTTTTCGTTTTGCGACGGACAAAATGACGGAAGCGTCGCGCATTGTTTTGGACGGCGCGCGCCCGGACTGGTTTGTTCCGCATCAGGCGAACAGCCGCATTATTGAAGCGGTGCGACGGCGTTTGGATATTCCGCGCGAGCGCACCGCTTTTTCCGTCGCCGAACACAGCAACACATCGGCGGCGTCGGTTCCGCTGGCGATGGCGCAGAAGAATTTTCAAAAAGGCGAAACCGTTTTGCTGGCGGCGGCGGGCGGGGGTTTTACCTGGGGCGCGGCGCTGCTGGTTTGGCGATGAGCGCGGCGGAAAAAACAAACTGCGCCGCCATTTTTCCCGGACAGGGTTCGCAATCTTTTGCGATGCTTGCGGGATATGCGGGGCATTCGCGCGTGTTGGAAACCGTGCGCGAAGCGTCGGAGATTGTCGGCGTTGATTTGGAAAAAATGATTAACGGCGAAGATAACGCGCTGCATCAAACGGCGAACACGCAGCCGGCGATGCTCGCGATGGGCGTCGGCGTTTTTCGCGCGGCGCAATCGCAATTGCAAACGGTGACGGCGATGGCGGGGCATAGTTTGGGGGAATATTCCGCGCTCGTTTGCGCCGGGAGTTTGGGTTTTGCGCGCGCGGTTAAATTGGTGTACCGCCGCGGAATGGCAATGCAAAAAGCGCCGCCCGGCGCGATGGCGGCAGTTGTCGGAATGCAAAGCGAAACGGTAACAACGCTTTGCGCGAAACTGCGCGAAAGCGGTGGGGAAATATGGGCGGCAAACTACAACTCTCCGGTGCAAACCGTTGTCGCCGGCGCGCAAGAAAGCGTCGCCCGCGCCGAAGACGCATTTAAGAAAGAAGGCGCGCGGCGGTTTGTGAAACTGGAGGTCGGCGCCGCTTCGCATTGCCCGCTTATGCAAAGCGCCGCCAAAGAAATACAAGAAGAACTGAACGCGCTGACGATAACGGTGCCCTCGGCGACTGTGCCGCATAACGCGACGGCGGAACCGGCAAAAACCCCCGAAGAAATAAAAACTTTTTTGCGCCGTCAACTGACGGAGCCGGTGCGCTGGACGGAAACCGTCCGCAATCTCGCCGCAACGGGCGTCGCGCGTTTTTACGAATGCGGCCCCGGCGGAATACTAAGCGGATTGGGAAAAAGAATATCCGCGGACGCCGAACACATCGCGCTTTCTTCTTCGCGGGAGTTGGAGTCGTTGCGGTGATTCCGATTAATCCGGGCGAGGGCGAGTTTTGCGCTTGCGCCGAAGCGCAGACGGGCGAGGTTTTTCCGCTTGTTTTTTGCGCGCCGGTGGACAATCTTTTCGCGTGGTCGGCTTTTGAGAATCTGGAAAAAACCGGCGAGCGCGCATGGTTGCTGGAAAGCGCCGAGCCGGGAAAGCACGGCAGGTACAGTTACATGGGCGCGTCGCCGCGGCGGGTTTTTTCTTTGGAAAAGGGCGCGTTTGTTGTGCGCGACGGCGAAGGCGCGATACTTTCCGAATCGCGCTGCGAAGATCCGCTGGCGGAATTGGAAAATCATTTGCGCCCCTTTTTGCGCGCGCCGATTCCGGAGTTGCCGCCGTTTGTCGGCGGCGTCGTCGGCTACGCCGGTTATGATTGCGTGCGCTATTTTGAACCGGTCGGCGCGGAAAAACCGGACGAACTGCAAATCCCCGATATGCTCTGGATGGAAACCGAAACGCTTTTGGTTTTTGACCACCGCCGTCACAATGTATATCTCGTGCGCAACTGCCGCCGCGAAGAGGGAAAAGGCGGCTGGGGAAAGTTCTACCGCCGCGCGCGCGCGCAAATGGAATCGCTGCTGGAAACCGTCGCGCGTCCTTCGTCCTCGCCGCCGCCGAAACTGCCGCGCGCGGATTTGCCGCCGCCGCCGCCGCCCGAAACGCGCAGCAACTTTTCCAAAAAAGAATACTGCGCCGCCGTGGAAAAAGCGAAAGCGCACATCGCCGCCGGCGATATTTTTCAAGTCGTCCCCTCGCGGCGCATTTCCTTCGCGCAGCCGGCGCCGGCTTTTCATTTGTACCGCTGCCTGCGCCGCGTCAATCCTTCGCCCTATATGTTTTATTTCAAGTGCGGCGATTTTGTCGTTGCCGCCGCATCGCCCGAACTGATGGCGGCTTGCGAAAACGGCGGCGCGCTTTTGCGCCCGATAGCCGGCACCCGCCCGCGCGGAGCAAGCGAGGAGGAAGACAAACAAATGGAAATGCAACTGCGCGAAGACGAAAAAGAACTCGCCGAACATTTAATGCTCGTGGATTTGGGGCGCAACGATGTCGGGCGCGTCGCCCGCGCGGGGACGGTCGCCGTGCCGCCGGAAAAGTTTTGCGCGATAGAGCGGTATTCGCATGTGATGCACATGTGTTCCGATGTTTCCGGCGAACTCGCCGAAGGAAAAAGCGCATTTGATTTGGCGCGCGCCGCCTTTCCCGCGGGGACGCTCAGCGGCGCGCCAAAAGTGCGGGCGATGCAAATCATAAACGACTTGGAACCCTGCAAGCGCAACGCCTACGGCGGCTTCGCCGGCTTTTTCGGTTACGACGGAAATATGGCGACTTGCATTGTCATTCGCGCGCTGGTGATGAAGGGCGGATTTTGTTATGCGCAGGCCGGCGGCGGAGTCGTCGCCGATTCCGACCCGGAAAAGGAATATGCGGAAACCGAAAACAAGGCGATGGCGGTTTTGCGCGCCGCGCAACTTGCGGCAGGAGAGCGGGAATGATCGCGCTGATTGACAACTACGATTCCTTCACCTACAACCTGTTCCAGTATTTTTGCGAACTCGGCGCGGAAGTGCGCGTCTGGCGCAACGACGCGCTGGGCGCGGGCGAGCTCCTCGCAAAAAAACCGCGCGCAATTGTTGTTTCGCCGGGCCCCGGGCGCCCCGATTCCGCGGGGATTACCAAGGAAGTGCTTGCGGGCGCGAACGCGATTCCGGTTTTGGGCGTTTGCCTCGGGCATCAGGCGCTCGGCGAAGTCGCCGGCGCCCGCGTGGTTTCCGCAAAAAAACTCATGCACGGAAAAACCTCCGCCATCAGCCACGACGGCGCGGCGGTTTTCGCAAACCTGCCTTCGCCGCTTACGGTGATGCGCTATCACTCCCTCGCGCTGGCGGAAGATTCCATTCCCGAAGTTTTCGCGGTTACCGCGCGCAACCGCGCCGACGGCGAAATAATGGCGATACGCCACAAAGAAAACCCCTGGGAAGGCGTGCAGTTTCATCCGGAATCCATAATGACCCCGGAAGGAAAACCGCTCCTCGCAAATTTCCTCCGCCACTACCTCGGCGAAAAATAAAAACACCGGGCCCGGGCCTCGTTACACCGCTCCAGCGGTGTAACGGGGCTGACGATAGCGGGCGTCCCCGTCCGCTCAAATTAAAATTAGGGGCGGCGGGGACGCCGCCCATGTATGCCCCGTTACAACTCTGGAGAGTTGTAACGAGAACGGGTTGGAGCGGTCGCGCCGCGCAAAAAATCCTGTATAATGCGAAGCATTCACCAACGCAAGCGGCCCTAGCCGGGTTGCTCGTGTTAATACAATACTCGGCATCACGACGCGGTTAGCTCCCGCGCCCGCCGGGGAATAGGCGAGACAAATATGCTTGTGTTTGGTGAATCAGCCCGGCGCCCTTTGCGGCGGAGCGCTTCGGGCTGGTTTTTGCGCCGCAAAGGACCGACGGGGAAATGCCGGCACGAAAACTTGCGATTCGCTTGCGCGCCTTTTTTTCGGCGGCCGCCGCGCTTGCCTTTTGCGTTATAATATCCCCGCTCACTTGCACAACCGCCCGCCCGCCGGGCTGTTTGCTAAATATAACACCCCGGCAACGGGGAAACAGGCAAGAACATGTGCGTTTGTGCAAGTTGAGCCAGCCCGGCCTTTGCCGCCGGGCAAAATGGCGACAACAGGGGACAATGACACATCGGCTTTTTCGCTTTTGCGCCGCCATGCTTTTGGCGGGGGCGGGGTGCTTTGCAAACGAATCCGCCGCGCAGGAAACGACGCTGATATATGACACGACTACGCCGAACATCGTCAGCGTTACCGCGGACGGTTACATTATTTACAAAGCGAAAGTCGCGGGGACGATGACGGCGATCATCCGCGCGATAACGGTCTCCGTTATTGAAGACGGCGGCCCCCGGGACGGCCGCGCCCCCGTTGTGCTGGCGACAAGTTTTGCCTCCATCACATTGCGCGGTTTGGAATCTTGCAGCATTTCGGGCGGCTGCGACGCTTTCGGTTTGCAAAATCTGCCGACGCCTTCCCGGCGGCTTGCATCGCTTTTTGCGATGAACTTGCAAACGGTCGCGATGTTCGCCGCTTCCGGCGCGGACTTGAACGAGTACGCCGTCGGCGCCGCCGGCGAAGGGGCGCTGCTTTCGCATTTGGCCGGCGCGAACAAGCCGGCGCACGCTTCCGTTTTTGTCGCGGCGGGCGCGAGCATTAACGGGGAGAATTTTCGCGGCAGAACCCCGCTGCACGAATCCGCCGAACAGGGTTTTACCGCGGCGATAACCATTCTGGCGGCGCTGAGCGCGAACTTAAACGCGCGCGACAACGGAGGCGCAACGCCGCTGCAACTTGCCGCGATTGACGGGCATGAAACGATAGTTTCGCTGCTGGCGAGTTTGGGCGCGAGCGTCAACGCGCGCAATCAACAAGGGCGAACCCCGCTGCACTCGGCCGCGGAACGCGAGAAAACCGCGGTGATAACCCTGCTCGCGGCTTTGAGTTTGGATGTCAACGCGCGCGACAATCTGGGGCGCACGCCGCTGCATCTTGCCGCGATTTTCGGGCACGCATCGGCGATAACGCTGCTGGCCTCTTTGGGCGCGAGCATTAACGCCCGCGAAAACAACGAAGAAACGCCGCTGCATTTTGCCGCGCTCATCCAGCACACGGCGGTAATATCGCTTTTGGCGAGTTTGGGCGCGAGCATTAATGCGCGGGACCTCGCCGGCGAAACGCCGCTGCACAGAGTGGCGATTAAGGGAAACACCGCGCTCATATCGCTGCTGAACGATTTGGGCGCAAGCATTAACGCGCAGGACAACGCCGGCGATACTCCGCTTGACGAAGCGGTAAAACGAAACAAACCGGAAGCCGCCGCGCTATTAAGAACGCTCGGCGGAATATGCAGCACCCAAAGCGGACGCCCGCTTTGCTCTTCGGGATTTGCGGGAACTTCGGAAAACGCCGCAACTTCGGGGACTTCGCAATTGCAATCCCCCGCAAACAAAGAATTTCCCGGAAATTGGAATCGGCAAAAGCGAAAACTGCGCGGATTTAAAACCCCCGCAGGCAAACGATTAATAGAATAACCGTCATTCCCGCGAAAGCGGGAATCCATACAATTTTTGCTTTTTCCGTTGTTTTAGCGAAGAAATCGGATTTGTCTTTTTCGCCGTGATTGTATGGATTCCCGCCTTCGCGGGAATGACGGGGCGGGATGCAGGAATGACGGGGCGGCGGTCAGGCGGCGAGTTTTGTTTTTACGGCGGGGTAGTCGGTTTTGCCCGTGGGGAGTTGGGGTATTTCTTCGGCGGAAAGTATTATGCGCGGGGTCCAGAGTTCGGGGAGGGCGGCGGCGCGCAGGGCGGCGGCAATGTTTTTCCGCGTCGCTTTTTCGGGCGGCAGCGTCGTCAACAGCGCGACGGTTTCGCCGCGCGTTTCGCTTTCCATTCCGACTACGGCAAAGCGCGCGTTTTCCCATTGCGCGGCGAGGCATTCTTCAATGCCGTCCAGCGGCGCCATTTCTCCGGCAATTTTTATAAAGCGTTTTTCGCGCCCGATAATGCGCAGGCAACCGTCGCCGTCTATTTCCGCGATGTCGCCGGTTTCGTGCCAGCCCTCCGGCGGCGGGCGAATCGCGCCGGGATTTTCGGCGAGGAGATAGCCCGCCATAACATTGGGACCCTTCACATATAAAACGCCGCCGCGTTCAATTCCCGGGCGCTTTTCAATTCGGACTTGCAAAAGCGGCAGTGGAACGCCGACGGTGCCGGGTTTGTTTTGCCCCGGACGGTTAAAGGAAATAACCGGCGACGCTTCGGTAACGCCGTATCCTTCGTATACGGTGATATTAAATTTGTCGCGCCACAAATCGCGCGTGGTATTTTTTAGTTTTTCCGCCCCGGCTACGACAAAGCGCAGCGATTGAAAGTCCCCCTCGCCGGCGCTGCGGGCGTAGTTTGCGAGAAAAGTGTCGGCGCTGAAAAATATCGTCGCCTTCGCCGCGCGTATTACTTTCGGAATCTGCGAATAATGCAGCGGAGTGGGATATTGCGCCGCTTCAACCCCCGCAACGACAGGCAAAACAAAACCGGCGAGCAGCCCGAAAGAATGAAAGACCGGCAAAGCGTTCAGCATTTTGTCGCCGCTTTGCAGCGCGAGGCGCGAAAGAATCTGGCGGCAGTTTGCGGTGATGTTGCCGTGGGTGAGGACGACTCCTTTGGGTTCGCTCTCCGAGCCGGAAGTGAACAAAACGCATGCGGTGTCCGATTTTTTCGCGCGCGCGCCGGGGCAGTTTCGCAGCGAATGCGCGGGGAAGAGCGCGCGCGTCGCCGCTTTTAGTTTGTCAAGGAGGGTTATGCTTGCGCGCACATCTTCCAGCAAAACGACTCGCACTCCGGCCTCGCGCATTTTTTGCGCGAGTTTTTCCGCTTGCGGGGATTTTTCCAAAAGCAGTTTGGCGGTGTATGCGACCGTGATTTGCGCGGTGCGGCAGGCGGAAAGAATTTGTTTTTCGCCCGCGCCGGGATTGAGCATTACCGGGGTTATCCCGCGCGTTTGGCATGCGTAAAAAAGCGCGGCGGCGGCGACTGTGGAAGGCAGCAAAACGCCGATGCGCGCGCAGTTTTGCGGGAGTTTTCCGCCGAGGGCAAAAGCGGCGCGGCAGAGCGTCCGGTATGTGAGCGCCGGCAAATGCTGCTGCGAAAAAAGCGGCGCATTAAAACCGTGACCCGCGCCCGCTTCGGCAAGCATCAGCGTCAGGTTTTTGTCCCCCGCAATTTTTGCGGCGCAATTTCTTTCTTCCTGCGTTTGCGGCGGAGACACCATTAATCCATTATCGCATATGCGAACAAATTGGTTTGAGCGGGCGGGGACGCCCGCTTTTTTATGTTGCGTTGCGCCTCGGAGAGGTGTAACGAGGCCCAAGGGTGTAACGAGACGGGGTGGGGTTTTTGTTTTTTAATTTGCTGGATTCCCGCTTTTTTGGAAGAGTGCGGGAATGACGCGGGAGGGGGATGACGGGGGTTGTCAGGCGCGTTCTAAGATTATTTGCATTACGAAGCGGCTGCCGAAGTAGCTTAGGAGGAGGAAAACGAAGCCGGCGGCGAAGCCGGCTTTTGCTCGGCGGCCGCGCCAGCCGTAAAAGCGGCGGCCGGCGAGGAGTGTGAAAAAAACAATCCATGTGAGCGCGGCGAAAAGGTTTTTGTGCGTGAGGGCGAGAATGTCGCCGCCGGCAATATGCGCGGCGACGGCGCCGGAGATTAAAGCGAGGGTGACAAAAACAAAACTCACGGCGAGCCAGCGAAAGCATGCGGACTCCTGCGAGAGCAGGGGCGGCGCCGTTTCGCTTTCTTTTCCGCCGCCGAACATTCTTTGCATTTTTTCGCTGAGGTGCAGCTCCAGCCAGAGGAGCATCGTTGCCAGCGAAAAAGCGTAGGCCATCATCGCCAGCAATGCGTGGGCGAGGGAGAATCCGCCGGGGGCGGGCCAATCGGTTTGCACCGCCGCCGGGGCGAAAGAGCCGAGCAGGACAAGAACAAAAAGCAGCAGTCGCGCCGCGCCGGGGCGGGTGAGCATTCTCCCCGGCAAGGCGGCGAAGAGCGCCAAAAGCGCAAGCCCGATTCCGACATCCCATCGCGGGCGCGCTTGGTAGTTTGCGAAGAGGGCGGCGGCGTGCAGGAGCATCCCCCCGGCGAGGAAGATGTCGGCGGCGGCGCGGGCGGCGCGCGGGGCTGCGTCTGCGCGCCCGCGCCAAGCGGCGAGGGCGTAGCAGGCGGCGGCGGAAAGGTGTAGTAGAATCGGGTTCACGAGGGCGACGAATGCTGCAAAAATTAAGCCAGCGATTTTCCAATGTTATCAAAAAGCTGAGCGGGCAGGGGCGGCTGAGCGCGGAAAACATTGAAGGCGCCGCCGCCGAGATACGCGCGGCGCTGCTGGAAGCGGATGTCGCGCTGCCCGTCGCCGATTCTTTTTTGGCGGCGGTGAAGGAGCGGGCGCTGGGGATTCCGGCGGGCGCGCTGAATCCGGGGAAAATGTTCGCGGCGATATTTCACCGGCAGCTGGCGGAAATGATGGGCGGCGAAAGCGCGGCGCTTAATTTAAAAAAGCCGCCGGCGGTTGTTTTGATTTGCGGGCTGCAGGGCGCGGGGAAAACGACGACGCTTGCAAAAATAGCAAAGCGCTTAAAAACGCGCGAGAAAAAACGGGTGCTTTTGGCGAGCACGGATGTTCGCCGCCCGGCGGCTTTGGAACAACTGCGGCAACTTGCGGAAGCGGCCGATGTTCGCTGTTTTGAAAGCGGGCAAATGTCAAGCGCGCTTGCGCGGGCGGCGGGGATTTTGCCGCAGGCGCGTCGCGAACTTGCGGACGCGGTGTTGGTGGACACCGCCGGGCGCACGGCGTTGGACGAAGAATTGATGCGGGAGATATCGGATTTGGCTGCGCTTTTGCGTCCGGCGGAAACGCTGTTTACGGTTGACGCGATGCAGGGGCAGGACGCGGTGAATGTCGCCGCCGAGTTTGCGCGGGCGCTGCCGCTGACGGGGATTGTGTTGACGAAGTTTGACGGCGACAGTCGCGGCGGAGCGGCGCTCTCTGCGCGGGCGGCGACGGGGAAGCCGGTGAAGTTTGTCGGCACCGGGGAAAAGCCGGACGATTTGGATTTGTTTCATCCGGGGCGGTTCGCCGGGCGGCTGCTGGGAATGGGCGACATCGCCGGGCTGGCGGAACTGGCGCGCGAAAAAACAACCGCGGCGACTGCGGAACGGCTGCGGCGCGGCATTTCGCGCCCGGGCGGTTTTGATTTGAACGACCAGTTGCTGCAGTTGCGGGAGATGAAAAAAATGGGCGGCGTAAAAAGCGTTTTGGAAAAAATGCCGGGCGCGCAAAATTTCGCTGCGGCGGCGAACGACGAAAAGCCGCTGAAAATGATGGAGGCGGCGATACTTTCCATGACGCCGGGCGAGCGCGCCGAGCCGGAAATAATAAAAGCGTCGCGCAAACGACGAATCGCCGCGGGGGCGGGCGTTACCGTGCCGGACATAAACCGCTTGCTTAAACAATTTGAACACGCGCGCAAGTTAATGAAAAAGGTCGCGCAAAAACCGAGCGCGGCGGCGCGTTTGATGCAGGGTATTTTTTCGCCGCGATGACGGAAAGGATTTTTGTTTCGCAGATAGAGGAGCGGCACCGTCCGCAATGGCGCGAGGCGTACCGTCAATATGCGGCGTTTTACGAAACGAAAACGGATGCGGCAAAACTGCGGCGGCTTTGGTATTGGCTGACGGATTATCCGCCGCAGGTTTTCGGTTTGGCGGCGGAAAACAAAGAGGGCGAGTTGTTCGGCATCGCGCATTGGCGGATTCATCCGCATCCTTTGGCGGGGCGGCTTACGGCGTATTTGGATGATTTGTTTGTTTTTCCGCAACGGCGCGGCTGCGGCGCGGGGAAACTTCTTATCGCCGAATGCGCGCGGCGCGCGAAAAAAGAAGGATGCCGCCGCCTGCGCTGGGCGACCGCGGAAAGCAACGCCGGCGCGAAAAAATTATACGACGCCGTCGCGCGCCGCACCGACTGGGTGATATACGACCTTGACATTAAACGGTAACGAAGCGCCGGCGGCGGTGGCGGCGGAAAATGTTTGCAAACGCTATGGCGATTTGCGCGCGCTGGACTGCGTTTCGCTGACGGTGGGGCAGGGCGATTTTTTCGGATTGCTGGGGCCGAACGGCGCGGGAAAAACAACGCTCATCGGCGTTCTGGGCGGACTGGTAAAAGCGGATTCGGGCGGCGCTTTTATAATGGGAAGCGATGTTCGCGCGGACGCTTTGGCTGCGCGGCGCAAAGTGGGGATTGTTACGCAGGAATTGCTTTACGACCCGTTCTTTACCGTGCGCGAGGCGCTGGACTTTCAATCCAAATATTACGGGCTGGGAAACAACGGCGAATGGATTGACACTCTTTTGGAACGCCTGCATTTGGGGGAAAAGGCGAACACAAACACGCGCAATCTTTCCGGGGGGATGAAGCGGCGGCTGATGGTTGCGCAGGCGCTTGTTCACCGTCCGCCGGTGATTGTTTTGGACGAGCCGACGGCGGGTGTTGACATTAATTTGCGCCTTTCGCTTTGGGGGTTTATCCGCGAATTAAACAAGCAGGGGCATACGATTATTCTGACGACTCATTATTTGGAGGAAGCGGAAGCGCTCTGCCGCACTCTCGCGCTGATGCGCGGGGGGAAAATAATCGCGCTGGACAAAACAAAAAACTTATTGCGCGGCTGCGTGCAGGTTCGGCTGCTCGCCGAGGGGAGTTTGCCTTCGGATTTGCCGCCGCACAGGAAAAACGAATCGGGGCGGATGATATTTAATACGCTGGATTACGGCGACATTGAACCGCTGCTTGCATCCTTGCGCGGGGCGGGCGCGCGGGTGATTGAAATGGAAGTCGCGCCGCCGGATTTGGAGGACGCTTTTTTGCGCATTGTCGGGGACGGACAATGAAGGCGCGCGCGTTGGAAATGATGAACGGTTTCGGCGGCTTGCTGCAAAAGGAAGTGCTGCGTTTTTGGCGCGTTTTCTTTCAGACGGTGTTCGCGCCGGTGCTGGCTTCGCTTTTGTATCTTCTTATTTTCTCGCACGCGCTGGAGGGGAAGATTTTGCTTTACGACGATGTCGGTTATCCGGAGTTTTTGGTTCCGGGGCTGGTGATGATGTCGGTGCTGCAAAACAGTTTCGCCAATGTTTCGTCTTCGCTGATTCATTCCAAGGTGACGGGCAACATTGTTTTTTTGCTTTTGCCGCCGATATCGGCGCCGGCTTTTTTTCTGGCGTATTTGTGCGCGGCGGTCATTCGCGCGGCGGCTGTGGGGGCGGGTGTTTTGGCGGTCGGCTGGTTTTTTGCGCCGTCGCTGGAAATCGTTGAGCCGTTTTCGGCTTTACTTTTTATGCTGCTTGCGGCGGCGCTCGCCGGTGCTTTGGGTTTTGTCGCCGGATTGTGGGCGGAGAAATTTGACCATCTGGCGGCGTTTACGAATTTTGTGATAATGCCGATGACATTTCTTTCCGGGGTTTTTTATTCGGTGCATACTCTTCCTCCTTTTTGGCGCGGGCTTTCGCAGGCGAATCCGTTTTTTTATATGGTGGACGGTTTCCGCCGGGGGTTTGTCGGCGCGAGCGACGCGCCGGTTTCGCTTTCGCTTGCGGTAACGGCGCTCGCCGCGCTCGCCGCTTCGGCTTTGGCTTTGCTTTTGCTCGCGCGCGGATATAAAATACGCGGATGAAAGAATGCACGCCGGAGCAGGTGCGGCAATGGCTCGCCGAGGGGCTGGGCGATGGCGTGGAGCGTTTGGAAGTGGACGGCGACGGAATGCATTTTCAGGCGCTGATAGTTTGCGCGGCTTTTGCGGGCTTGCCGCGGGTGCGCCGTCACCGGATGGTTTACGCCGCGCTCCAAGGGCGGATGGACGGCGACATTCACGCGCTTTCGCTGCGCCTTTTGGCGCCCGGCGAAGATGACGGCAAAACTTAAAATCACCGGCGGCAATCCGCTTTGCGGAAGCGTCGCAATAAGCGGCGCAAAAAACGCCGCGCTGCCGGCGCTCTTCGCGTGTTTGCTGACGGAAGAACCGTGCGAATTGGGAAACCTTCCGCAGTTGCGCGACATTAAATCTGCGCTCGCCGTTCTTTCGGCGATGGGCGCCGAACACAGCGATGCGAACGGAAAAACCGTCGTCAATGCCGCGCGTTTGCGAACTACCGTCGCGCCGTATCAATTGGTGAAAACAATGCGCGCTTCGGTTTTGGCTTTGGGCCCGCTGCTTGCGCGCGCGGGGGAAGCGACGGTGTCGCTGCCCGGCGGCTGCGTCATCGGCGCGCGCCCGGTGGATATGCATATCGCCGGTTTTGAAAAAATGGGCGCGGAAATACAAATACAAAACGGCAACATAGTCGCGCGCGCGAAACGATTGCGCGGCGCAAATATTAAACTGCCGCAGCCGACTGTGACCGGCAGCGAAAATTTAATGATGGCGGCCGCGCTCGCCGAAGGAATTACCGTTTTGGAAAACGCCGCGCGCGAGCCGGAGATAACCGACCTCGCCGTTTTTTTGAACGCGATGGGCGCGGACATTTCCGGCGCCGGCGAAAGCACAATAACTATTCGCGGGGTTGACCGTTTGCATTCCGCAAAGCATTTTGTAATGCCCGACCGCATTGAAGCGGGGACATATCTTTGCGCCGCCGCCGCTTGCGGAGGGGATGTTTTTTTGGAAAACGCGGATTTATCGCATCTTTCCGCGCTCGCCGAAAAACTGCGCGAATGCGGCGCGGAAGTTTTAAATTGCAACGACAGTGGCGACGATGGCGACGATGGTGACGATGGTGACGGCGACGGCGATGGCAACAGCGAAAACAAAAAACGCGGCGCGCGGATAACGATGCATAACCGTCCCCGCGCGGTTGACGCTGTGACGGCTCCTTATCCGGGGTATCCGACGGATTTGCAGGCGCAGTGGATGGCGGTGAATTGCGTCGCCGAGGGATGCGCGACGATTACGGAAACCGTTTTTGAAAACCGGTTTATGCACGCGCCCGAACTCGCGCGGATGGGCGCGGACATTGAATTGCGCGGCAACGCGGCGAGGGTTCGCGGCGTCGCTTCGCTTTCGGGGGCGCCGGTGATGGCGACGGACATTCGCGCCTCCGCCGCTCTCGTAGTCGCCGCCCTGGCCGCGCGCGGAACAAGCGAAATAGACCGCATTTACCATCTGGAACGCGGCTACGCAACAATGGAAAAAAAACTGCGCGCCCTGGGCGCGAATGCGGAAAGAAAATAATTGAAAGCGTTCCCGTCAAAATAAAAAAACGGGACAATGCGCAATTATTTAATGATAAAGCCACTGGGGCATTGCGAGCGAGACGGCGGGCAGCAACACCAAAACTGCAAGGCGCAGAATGTCGGCAATCCAAAAGGGCGTTACCCCGCGAAAGATTGTCGTTGTGGAAACGCTGCCGAGCGAACTTGACAGCACAAAAACATTGAGGCCGACGGGCGGCGTAATCAAACTGATTTCGGTTACGACAACGGCGATGATTCCGAACCACACCGGGTCGTAACCGAGCGATGTGATTACCGGGAAAAAGACCGGGATTGTCAAAAGCAGCATTGACAAGCTTTCAAAAACCGTTCCCATCGCGATATACATCAGCATAATAACTGCGACCGCCGCCAACGGCGGGGCGTCCAAATCGCGGATAAACCCTGTGAGCGCGTCGGGCATTCCGGCGCGATTGATAAAGGCGGAAAAAATGAGCGCGCCAATGAGCACCGAAAAAAGCGCCGCCGAAGTGCGGGCCGATTCCCGCAGCGCATCGGCAAAAGCGCCCCAGCTCAGAGCCCGCCGCCAAAGCGCAAGCAAGAAAGCGCCGCCGGCGCCGACTCCCGCGGCTTCGGTGGGGGTGAACACGCCGCCGTATATTCCCCCCATCACCAGAACAAAAAGCGCCGCGGCGCCGCGCACATTGGCAATGGCGCGCTTTCTTTCTTTCCAAGATGCGCGCTCCGCTTTTGCCGGGGCGGACGCGGGGTTGCGCCAGACCGTCCAACGCACCGCTCCCAGATAAAACAAAATTCCGACTACGCCGGGCAAAAACCCCGCGGCAAACAATTCGCGTATGCTTGTTTCGGTAAGAATGCCGTAGATAACCAAAATCACGCTCGGCGGTATCAAAATGCCCAGTGTTCCGCCGGCGGCCACGGCGGCAGTTGACAAGGAATCCGCATAACCGAATTTGCGCATCTGGGGTATGGCCACTTTGGACATTGTCGCCGCGGTTGCCAAACTGGAACCGCATATTGCCGAAAATCCGCCGCAGGCGACGATTGTCGCCGCCGCCAGTCCGCCGGGGCGGTGTCCCAAAAACGCCTGCGAAGCGCCGTAAATTTGCCGGGAAAAACCGGCCTTTGCGATGATGTTTCCCATCAGCACAAACAACGGAATGACCGACAGTCCGTATTGCAGCGCGGTCGTAGTCACTCTTCTCGCCGCGGCCGAAAGGGGCGCCGTCCAGTCAAAAGAGAGAATATTATCCCAGCCCAATCCCTGCAGGGCGGCGAAGCCGAAAAAGCCGACCAGCCCCATACTGAGGGCTATCGGCATTCTCATCAAAATCAACGCCAGCAAAGCGGCAAAGCCCGCAAGCGCCGGAATCATTGCGGCGGTCCGGGGCGGCTTTCGGGGGCGCGCACAAAATGGCGGAGGAGCAAACCCAGCGCGACGGCGGCGCAGGACGCGGCGATGCAGTAATAAATCAACGCGACAGGAATGGAAAGGTATTCGGAAACTTCCTCCCGCTTTGCGGAACGGGCGCCGAGCTGCAAAATGCGGTTTGCAAGCGCCGCCAGACAGAAAGCGAATACCGCGTCCAGAAAGATTTCGCGCCATCGCCGCGCGCGCGGCGGAAAAAACCTGTCAAGCAAATCCACCGCGATGTGCTTTTGATTCCATGTTACCGCGGGCAGGGCGGCAAAAACAACCAGGGCGATTCCGAATTCAGTGAGTTCGGTCGCGCCGTGAATCGGTGCGTTCAGGCAATAACGGCCGAAAACATCAAAAACGGTAAGAGCGGCGACGGAGAACAAAACAGCGCAGGCGAAAGCGTCCGCCGTTTTTTCGGCCGCCGTCAAAACGGCGGCAATCCCCCGCCGCATCAGAGGGAACGCGCTTCGCGGCGAAATTCCCGCAGCGCCGCTTCGGCCTCCACCCCGCGCGGGGCGACTTCTTTAAGCCATTCTTCGTCTATGCCGCGAACCATATCGCGAAACGCATTTTTTTCGGAATCAGGCGCTTCCACGATTGTGTTGCCGGCTGAGCGCGCCGCGGCAATTCCGTTTTTGTCGTTTTGCGCCCAAACGCGCCCGGCCATCGCCGACAGTTTCTCGCCCGAATTTTCCAAAATGCCCTTACGGTCGGCTTCGGAAAGCGACTGCAAAAAGCCGGGATTAATGAATATCCCGAAACTTCCCAGATACATTCCCTCCGGCAGCAAATAAACATATTTCGCCACTTCGGCAAGGCGCAATGTTTTTTGTTCGCCCACCGGCATAAAGACGCCGTCGGCGACGCCCGTGGAGAGGATTTCATACACTTTGGAACCCGGCGCGGGGACGACGACAACGCCCATGCGCTTGGCTATCTCGCCCTGAATGCCCCCGCCGACGCGCACTTTCTTGCCTTTCATACCGGCGATGCCACTGAACGGTTCGCGCATCATAATCTGCCCGGGGCCGTGCGTGAACAACGCGGCAAGATGCAGCCCTTCGTGCTCGCCGGCTTTTGCAAGGTATTTTTGATGCACGCGCCAATGCGCGGCGGATGCGGCTTCGGCCCCCGCGTTTAGCAGGGGCAGTTCGGCGATTTTGGTGAGTTTGAAGCGCCCGGGAATGTAACCGTGAAACGACCATCCGGCGTCGTAGGCGCCGTCTTCCACGCCGTCAAAAACGCCTTTGGGATGGCCGGCGTGGTATTCAATGCGCAGGTTGACCCTTCCTTCGGTCGCGTCCGAAATCCATTTTCCCCAGGTCGGCAACACTTCGGCGTTCATCGGATGCGTCGGCGGCAGCCACGAGCCGACGACCATATCGCGCGCCGCCGCCGGCGACGCGAAGACAAAAGCCAGCGCGGCGGCGAAAAGTTGGACGGTTTTGCGTTTTGTCATAATATTTTCCCTCTCTTGTTCGTGCCCGGCGGAAAACGCCGCAACCGCCGGCAATGCTACCATATTTCTTCCGAAAAAAACGGCGTCCGCTCAGTTTTTTCGGTTGTCCACGACGCGGCGCGCCTTGCCTGCGGAGCGCTCCACTTCGCCGGCGGCCCGCAAAACGACCGGCGCGCGCAGTCCGAGCATTCCGCGAATGTTTTCGGCAAGCGACTGCACCGCTTTTTGCGCGGCGCCGCTTTCGCAGCCGAGGCGCGGCTCAACAAAAACCGTCAATCGGTCGGCGTTGTTTTCGCGTTCGGCCTGCAATTGATAATGCGGCGCCAGCGCCGGCTCTTTCAGCAGCAGCGCTTCTATTTGAGAAGGAAACAAATTAACGCCGCGAATAATGAGCATATCGTCGCTGCGCCCGGTGATTTTTTCTATGCGGCGCATGGAGCGCGCCGTTCCGGGCAAAAGCCGGGTCAGGTCGCGGGTGCGGTAGCGAATGACGGGCGTCGCCTCTTTGCTGAGCGTGGTCAGAACCAATTCGCCGAATTCGCCGTCCGGCAAAACATCCCCGGTTTCGGGGTTGATTATTTCGGGGTAAAAATGGTCTTCCCACAAAGTCAGCCCGTCTTTGGTTTCCACGCATTCGTTGGCGACTCCGGGCCCGATAATTTCGGAGAGTCCGTATATGTCCACGGCGTCCATTCCGCCGCGCGCTTCCACTTCGCCGCGCATGTCGTTTGTCCATGGCTCGGCGCCGAAAATGCCGATTTGCAGGGAACTTTCGCCCGGATTGTCGCCGCGTTTTTCCATCTCGTCCAAAATGCCGAGCATATAGGAAGGCGTCACCATAATAATCTTCGGGCGCAAATCGGCGATGAGTTGCGCCTGCCGCTGCGTAAATCCGCCGGAGGCCGGCACCACCGGGCAGCCGAGTTTTTCCGCGCCGTAATGGGCGCCCAAGCCGCCGGTGAACAAGCCGTAACCGTAGGAAATATGCACAAGATCGCCCGGGCGCCCGCCGCTTGCGTAGATGGAGCGCGCCATAACCGCAGCCCAATTGCCGATGTCGTTTGCGGTGTAGCCGACAATGGTCGGTTTTCCGGTTGTGCCGCTGGAAGCATGCACGCGCGCGCATTTTTGCGGCGGAACGGCGAACATTCCGAAAGGATAGTTGCGGCGCATGTCCTCTTTGACGGTGAAGGGCAGGCGCGCGATGTCTTCCGGCGAGCGAATGTCTTCGGGGGACGCGCCGGCGGCGGCGAACGCCTCGCGGTAATGCGGCACGCGCTCAAAAGCGTCGCGCACGGTTTTTTTCAGCCGTTGCAACTGCAGCGCGGTTATTTCGTCGCGGCTGGCGTTTTCAATTGCTTCGTATTGCGTCGCCATCGTTTATTTTCCCCGCGCTGCCGCAGGGGCGGCTTTTTCTTCCAAAACCCTGCCGCGCCCGCGAAAAAGCGCGACGGTTTCGCCCCCGCCGTTCGCAACCCGGACATCAAAAAAATTTGTGCGCCCGCGCGAAAAAGAAAGGCGGCATTCCGCCGTCAACCGTTCTCCGAGCCGCGCCGGGCGCACATATTCAATGTCGCAGCCGGCAGCCACAACAACGCGGTTTTCGGAGTTGGACGCGAAAGCGAAAGCGGAATCGGCAAGGGCAAAAATCATTCCGCCGTGACAGATGTCGTGACCGTTAAGCATTGTTTCGCTCACGGTCATGGAGAGGCGCGCACCGGCGTTTCCGACTTCTTCTATTTGCATTTTCAACGACTGCGAGGCGCGGTCGCGCGCGAACATTGCATCGGCGGTTTGCCGCGGCGAGGGTGGCTTGTTCATCGCCCGGTAAAATCCGCGGGGCGGCGTTCCAAAAAAGCGCGCACGCCTTCGGCGTAATCGGAGCCGCGCCCGGCTTCGCCTTGCTCTTCGGCTTCGCGTTCCAATTGCCGCGGCAAAGAATTTTCTTCGCCTTCAATCAACAGTCGTTTGATTCGCCCCAAAGCGGAGGTCGGCGCGCGCGCCAATTTTGCGGCAAGCGTCTCGCTTTGTTCGGCAAGTTCGCCGTCGGCGACGCAGCGGTAAATCATTCCCCATTGGGCGGCGGTTTTGGCGTCAACGGGCTCGCCCGTCATCATCATCGCGCGCGCGCGCGGAAGTCCCGCGGCGCGCGGCAAAAACCATGTCGCGCCGGAATCGGGAACCAGCCCGATGCCGCAAAAGGCCATAACAAAGCGCGCCGATTCGGCGGCAAAAACAAAATCGCAAGCCATCGCCAAACTCACTCCCGCGCCCGCCGCGACGCCGTTGACGGCGCAAACGACCGGCTTCGGCATTGAGGCAATCTTCCAAATTAACGGGTTGTAACCCTCCCGCAGCGAACGGCGCAAGTCGGGCGCTTCGCCGCCGGGGGCGATTTCGCGCTCCTGCAAATCCTGCCCGGCGCAAAAAGCGCGCCCGGCGCCGGTTATCAACAGTGCGCGAATGTTTTCTTCCCCGTCCACGGCGGCAAGCGCCTCCGCAAGTTCTGCGCGCATTTGCGCATTGACACTGTTGAGCTTGCCGGGACGGTTGAGCGTCAGCCGCGCCCAGCCGCCGTTTTGTTCCAAAGTGACAGTTTCCAAATCCGGTTTTGCTTTCATTTTTGCCGTGATATAATATCACCGCCCGGCAAAAAAACGAACCGTCCCGGTGTTCGTCTTTGCGGCGCAAAAGAAATGTCCGAAAAGCAGGCGCTGGATTGGCTTAATTTGCACGGCGAACGGCTGAATCAGGCGCGGACGCGCATTCGCGAACGCGGCTTTTGGAACGCCTTTCCCGAAACTCCGAGCGAAAAAATACACGGCGAAGGCGCCAAAGAAGCGGGGCGGAAATCTTTTGAATCGCGGCTGGAAAATCCTTTTGCTTTTCCGGGCTTTGACTCCGCCGGCGAGACCGGGGGCGAACGCTCGCCCTACGGTTTTGCGCTGAATGTCCGCTATCCCGCCGCCGCGCCGGAAGAGTTAATTCGCCGCGCCGCCGCCGCCGGCGAGCAACTTGCGGCTTTTTCGCCGGACGCCCGGATGGGAATCGCAATGGAAGCGATGGGGCGGCTTTGGGCGCGCAATTTTGAATTGGCATATTCCGTTATGCACACTTCCGGGCAGGGGTTTGTGATGTCCTTTCAAGCCGGCGCCGCGCACGCTTTGGAGCGCGCGCTGGAAGCCGCGGTTTGCGCCGAAGAGGAAATGCGCCGCATCCCCCCGATTGCGCGATGGGAAAAGCCGCGCGGCAAGCGTCCGCCCTTGCTTATGGAAAAACGATTTCGCGTTATGCCGCGCGGCGTCGGGCTTGTTGTCGCCTGCGCCACTTTTCCGACATGGAACAGTTACCCCGCCATTTTCGCCAATGTGGTCTGCGGCAATCCCGTCATCGTCAAGCCGCATCCGGCTGCGGCGCTGCCGCTTGCCATTACCGTGGAGGTCTTGCGCGATGTTTTTGCCGAAGCCGGACTGGAACGCGACGCCGCCGTTTTTGCCGCGGATTCCGCGGACGCGCCTATTGCAAAAAAACTCGCCGCCGACCCGCGCGTGAAACTTATAGATTTCACCGGCGGCAGCGCTTTCGGCGAATGGCTGGAACAAAACACTCCGCAAGCGAAAGTGTTCGCCGAAAAATCCGGCGTCAATTGCGTTTTGGTCGGCGAAACGGCGCGGCCGGAAGAAGTGGCGCGCAATTTGGCTTTTTCGCTGTCGCTGTATTCCGGGCAAATGTGCACATCGCCGCAAAACATTTTTATTCCCGAAGCGCATTTTGCACAAACCGCCGACGCTCTCAACGACGCAATGGACGGGCTTTTGAGCGATAACGCGCGCGCCGTTGAAGTTCTTGGCGCGATACAGTCGGAAGAGACGATGCGCCGCATTAAAGACGCTTCGGCTTTGCCCGGCGTCGCGCGCGAATCAAAAGCGCTTTCTCACCCGCATTTTGAAGGGGCGCGCGTGCAAACTCCGCTTTTGGCAAAACTGACAACGAAGGACGGCGAACTCTACCGCCGCGAATGTTTCGGTCCCGTCGCTTATTTAATTAAAGTCGCGGACGAAGAAGAGGGGCTGCGGGAAATGCGCTCCTGCATTGAATCGCGCGGCGCGCTGACCGCATTGATATATGCCGACGACGAAGATTTGGTCGCGCGCGCATTGGACACCGCCGCGCGCGCGGGGGTTAATGCCGCGGCAAACTTAAGCGGCGAAGCGCTGGTTAATCATTCCTCGGCGTTCAGCGATTATCACGGCACCGGCGCAAATCCGGCATGCGGCGCCTGCCTGACCGACGCCGCTTTTGTCGCTTCCCGTTTTTATGTCGCCCAAAGCAGGCGGATGCTCGCGGCATCCTGAGCGCGGCGTGATGCGCCCCTTCAGGTTTTATGAAATAAACGGCTTGCGCCCGGTCGCGCATCCTTCCGCTTTTGTTCATCCCTGCGCGGCGGTTGTCGGCGATGTTTTTATCGGCGAGAATGTTTTTGTCGGTCCTTTCGCTTCTTTGCGCGGCGACTTCGGGCGGCTGACTCTGGCGGCGGGCTGTAATGTGCAGGACGGCTGCATTTTGCACGCCTTTCCGGGGGAGGATGTCGCCGTGGAAGAAAACGGGCATATCGGCCACGGCGCGATACTGCACGGCTGCCGCGTGGAAAAAAACGCGATGGTGGGAATTGGAGCGGTGGTGTTGGACGGCGCCGTTGTCGGCGAGTCGGCCATTGTTGGCGCGAATGCACTCGTTACCGCGGGCTTTGTTGTTCCGCCGCGCGCGCTCGTTTTGGGTTCGCCGGCGAAAATAAAACGGCAATTGACGGAGGAAGAAATGCAATGGAAACACTCCGGCACCGCCGCCTATCACCGTTTGACCGCGCGCTGCCGCGACAGTTTGCGCCCTTGCGAAGCGCTCCGGCGGGCGGAGCCGGGGCGGCGGCGCATTGAGGAAATGTTGCCGGAAGAAGCCGCGGTCGTCCCCAAAAAAGCGCGATAATATTCAATGCGGCCGTCATTCCCGCGAAAGCGGGAATCCATACGGACCTTGCTTTTTTCGTTATTTTCAGGGGAAAGTAAATGCCGTTTTTTCGCCGGGCTTGTATGGATTCCCGCTTTCGCGGGAATGACGGATGTATTTAAACTTCGGCGAATTTTCCGTTTGCTTTGGCGAGTTGCTGCAAAAGCGGCGCCGGCTTCCACCATTCCCCGCATTCTTTGTGAAATTGTTTCACCCGTTCCAAAATAAAAGCGGCGCCGACGCTGTCCGCCCAAAACATCGGCCCGCCCCGGCGGGCGGGAAAACCGTAACCGAGAACATACACGGCGTCAATGTCGGCGGCGCAGCGGGCGACTCCTTCGCTCAAAACTTTTGCGCCCTCATTAATTAGCGCATAAAGACACCGTTCGCGAATTTGCCGCGCACTCGGTTTTTGTCGGTGGATGCCGCGCTCGGCGGACGCTTGCTTAATCAGCGCAAGGGTTTTCGGATCGTTTACCGGGGTTTTGCCGTCCGGATAACGGTAATATCCGGCGCCGTTTTTTTGCCCCAGCCGTCCCGCTTGAAACAGTTTTTCCAAAACCCGCGGGCGGGGATAATGCGCGGGGAGATTCGCCCAATCGCGCAAGCGTATGTTGCGGCCGTTGTCAATGCCCGACAAATCGCGCGCCCGAAAGGGTCCCATCGCCATTCCAAAATCGCGCATAGCGGAATCCACTTGCGCCGGAGTCGCCCCTTCTTCCAGCAAAAACTCGGCTTCGCGCCCATAGGGGGCGTATAAACGGTTGCCGATAAACCCCGGAGAATCACCGGCAAGCACGGGTGTTTTGCCTATTTGTTTCGCCAAGCGCGCAATGACGGAAAGCGTTTTCGGCGCGGTTTCTTTGCCGCGCACTATTTCCAAAAGTTTCATACGCTGCGCCGGCGCGAAAAAATGCATTCCCGCCACCAGCCCGCGCCGCTTTGTTGCCGCGGCAATTTCGCCGATGCCGAGCGACGATGTGTTGCTCGCCAAAATCGCGCCGGGTTTGCAGCGGCGGTCAAGTTCGGCAAACACCCGCTTTTTCAAATCCATATTTTCCGGAACCGCTTCAATAATTAAATCCGCGCCGCCGATGCCGCCGTAATCTTTCGCCCCGGTTATCAGGCGCAACCGTTGCCGCATTTCGCTTTCGGAAATGCGCCCGCTTTGGCGGCGATGTTCATAAACGGCGCGCGCTCTATTCAATCCTTTGGCAAGCGCATCGGCGTCGGCTTCCAGCAATATTGCCGGCAGTCCGGCGTCGGCGAGACAGACGACAATGCCCGCACCCATTGTCCCCCCGCCGACAACGGCGACGGACACTATCTCGCCGCCTTTCGCGGGGACGAATGCTTTGGCGGCGTTCCGGCTTGCAAAAAAGATATGCACCAACGCCTTCCGCTGTTGCGAGCGCATGCATTGCAAAAACAAAGCGCGCTCGTGGCGGACGCCTTCGGCAAAAGGCAAAGCCGCTCCGCCCGCGGCGCGCGCGCAACAAAGCGGCGCGAGGAGTCCGGGTTTTTGTTTTTTCAACCGTTCCGAATATTCTTCGGCAATGCGCGCGGCGGAGGCGGCGGACTCTTTGATTCGCAAACCGCTAACGCGCCTTGGCGGTTTTTTTTCCGCAGCCAGCCGCTTCGCGCGCGCAAAAGCGGTTTTAACTGCCGCCGCGCCGTTTGCGGCAACTTCGTCAACAATGCCGATTTCCATCGCCCGCGCCGCGCCGAATGACTGTCCCCCCGCGATAATTTCCAAAGCGCGCCCGATGCCGCAAAGCCGCGGCAAACGCTGCGTCCCGCCCGCGCCCGGAATCAAGCCGAGGTTGACTTCGGGAAAGCCAAAGCGCGCATTTTTGGAAGCGACGCGGCAGTGGCAGGCAAGGGCGATTTCCAGTCCGCCGCCCATAGCGACGCCGTCAATTGCGGCGACCAGCGGTTTGGAAAAAGCGTCCATCGCCGCGACGACTTCCGGCAGCGAAGGCGCGACCGGCGGCGAGCCAAACTCGGAAATGTCGGCGCCGGCGACAAATGCCTTCCCGCCGGACGAAGTTAAAACCGCCGCCCGGATTTTTGCGTCCTCTTCCGCCAGCGCAAGCGCGTTCAAAAGCCCGCGGCGCACTGCGGCGGAAAGCGCGTTCACCGGCGGATTCGCAATAGTCACAAGGCCGACATCCCCGCGTTTTCGCAGCCGCACCGGCGGCGAATCGGAACGGACAATTGCGCGACGCATGGAAATATTATAAGGCATTGCTTTTAATTTGCTGGATTCCCGCCTCTGGAAAAATGCGGGAATGACGCAAGGAGGATTCCTGCCTCTGGAAAAATGCGGGAATGACGCAAGGAGGATTCCCGCCTCTGGAAAAAATGCGGGAATGACGCGGGGGGAATTAGCGTCATTCCCGCACTCTTCCAAAAAGGCGGGAATCCAGCAAATTAGCCGCATCATTTCCGGCTCTTTTAATTTGCTGGATTCCCGCCTCTGGAAAAATGCGGGAATGACGCAAGGAGGATTCCCGCCTCTGGAAAAAATGCGGGAATGACGCAAGGAGGATTCTCGCTTCTGGAAAAATGCGGGAATGACACAGGGGGGATTACCCGCCCTCCGAAAATGCGGGAATGACGCAAAAACGCCATCCCCGCACTTCCCCCTTGCCTCCGGAAATTGTCGTCAATTGCGGGCGGGCGGAAAATGTGATAGAGTCGCGGCACCTATCCATAGGAGGACCGAAACAATGCAAACCGTTTTTCACAAATTTTTCTCCGGGCTTGCCCTGCTGGGACTGCTTTTTACGCCGGGCGCGATGCCGGCGCGGGCGGACAACATCGTCGTCAATATCGCATATGCCGGCAGCGAGGACAGCGAATACGGCATCATGACCGCGCTGTTCAAAAAGAATGCGGAGCGCTTGTTACCGGGGGTGACGGTAAAGCCGCGCTGCTGCGCTTCGCTGGTGACCGAGGACGAGGCGTTCAAGGCGATGCAGTTGGGGACGGTGGATATGGCGATTATCACCAGCAACAACATCTCGCCGCATTATCCGCTGATGGACGCTTTCGTTTTGCCTTACATTTTCCGCAACCCGGCGCACGGTTACCGCGTTTTTGACAGCGAAGTGGGTCGCGATTTCCAGCGGGATTTTGAGGAGAAAACCAAAGTCAGCATTCTGGTTTGGAGCAGCATTCTTTACCGCGATTTTTACAACACCGTGCGCCCCATAAACACGATGGCGGACATGGCGGGAATAAAGATCCGGGTGCCGAAGAACGAGGTTATGCTGGACACTTTTCAGGCCTTCGGCGCCGCGCCGATTCCTCTGCCGTGGTCGGAAACGCCGCCGGCGCTGCAAACCGGCGCGGTGCAGGGCGGGGACAACGGCACGACTTTTATCAAGACGCTGAAGTTTTACGAAATCGCCCCGCACTTGGCGATCTTGGAACATTTTGCGGCGTTCACCCCGTTGCTTGCGAGCGAACGGGTGATGAATAAGTTTTCGCCCGAACAGCGGAAAAAATTGCGCGAAGCCGGCCGACTGACCGACGAGGAATACCGCAAGGGAGCGGCCGAGCGCACCGAAGAAATCCGCCGCTTTTTGGAAAATGAAGGCGGAATGCAGGTTACCCGCCCCGAAAAAACCGAATTTCTCGCCGCCGCCCACAAGGTGCAGGATGAGTGGCTGAAAAACAAAGGGGCGGAGTTTCGCAAGTTGGTGGAACAAATACGCGGCGTTCAATAACTAACTCCGGGAGGGCTTGCGCGAAAGGGAGATTCGCGCGATTGCCGCGATACTGCCATTTCTGCGCCGGATAGAGCGCGGGTTTGAGGAGGCCGTCTGCGGCGCGTGCTTGTGCGTGATGGCCTGCTGCATAATGCTGCAGGTCGTGTTGCGTTATTTTTTTTCCGCCGCCGCTCCCTGGGCGGAAGAAGTCGCCGTGTACAGCATGGTCGGCGCCGTGTATTTGGGCGCATGCCTTGCGACGCGGGAGCGCGCGCATATCAGGGTTTCCCTGGTATACGACATTCTTCCGCCAAAACTCCGCTTGGCGACGGTCATTGCCGCCGATTTTTTGTGGCTGGTTTTTTTGGGAGTGGTTTTTTCCCAGAGCGTTATTCTTGTCCAATTGCTTTTTAACACCGTGCATATTTCTCCCGGATTGGGGATTGAACAGAAATGGCCGCAGTCGCTTGTGCCGTTTAGCATCGGACTGATGATGATTCGGATTGTGCAGGTGTATTGGCGGTGGTATAAGTCCGGGATGCAAGGGATGCCGACATGAACGGCGCATTTTGGATGTCGGCCGCATTTATCGCGGCGATTGTTATTGGCGTCCCGATTCCTTTTGCGGCCGGGATGGCGGTCGCGGTCGGATTGCTTTTTGCCGACATTCCGATGACGCTTATGGCGCAGTCGGCGTATACGGCGTTTGAACCGTTTCCGCTGACGACTATTCCGCTTTTTATTTTGGCGGGGCAGTTGATGGAGCGGGGCGGAATGTCCGAGCGCCTTATTGAAATCTCGCGGCGGCTGGTCGGCGCGTACAAAGGCGGAATGGGACTGGTCACAGTGGTGGCTTGCATGTTTTTTTCCGCGCTGTCCGGTTCCGGCCCCGCGACGACCGCCGCCATAGGTTCCATCACCATTCCGGCGATGTTGAAGGAAAAATACAAGCCGCGTTTTGCCGGAGCGGTCGCCGCCGCCGCCGGTGCATTGGGGAGTATGATTCCGCCGAGCAATCTGCTTATTATTTACGCCCTCGTTTCGGACACATCCATTCCGCGCCTTTTTTTGGCGGGAATTATTCCGGGCGTTGTCATCGGGCTGCTGCTGCTCGCGGTTACTTACGGCATTTCCAAAGCCAACGATTACGGGGGACAGGGCGAGAAATTTTCCTGGGCGCCGTTGTTGCGCGCGGCGTGGGACGGCAAATGGGCGCTTGCCGCGCCGGTTATCATATTGGGCGGAATCTACGGGGGGATTTTCACTCCGTCGGAAGCGGCGGCGGTTGCTGTTTTTTACGGACTGTTTGTCGGCGCATTTATTTACAAAAAATTGGATTTCGCCGGTTTTTTGGCTTCGCTGCGGTTTACTTCCGTTCTCATCGGCGCGACATTGTTTATTCTTGCATTTACAAAAGCGTTCGGGCAACTTGTGACCATTTATGACATTCCCGATTTTGCCGGGGCGGCGTTTGCAAAACTGGGCGACAACCCCGCTTTGGTTTTACTGCTCATCGGCGCGCTTTATTTGTTTGTGGGGATGTGGCTGGAATCCATCGCGCAAATTGTCATTTTCACCGCCGTTATGCTGCCGGTGGCGGTTTCGCTGGGAGTGGATCCGGTGTTGTTCGGAATATTCACGGTGATGACATGCGAGGTCGGCTTTCTCACGCCGCCCATCGGCGGCAATTTGTTTATCGCCTCCAAATTGACAAAGGTTTCCATTGAAGAAATTTCGGTCGGGGTGCTGCCGCTGCTGCTGCCGTATCTTGCCGTCATTGTCCTGCTTTCGTTTTTTTCGGGGTGGGTTTTGTTTTTGCCGAATTTGGTTTTCGGGCCAAGCATCCCCTGACGGGGAAAGGAGAATTGCGTTATGCTGGATCTTGTCATTGAAAACGGGCGCGTCGCGAACGGCGCCGGCAAACCCCTTTTCGCCGCCGATGTGGGAGTGCGCGGCGAAAAAATTGCGGCCGTGGGAAACCTGAAAAAAGCGGCCGCCCGCGAACGGCTGGACGCCTCCGGGCTGGTTGTCTCCCCCGGTTTTATTGACATTCACACGCATTCCGATTTTTCCCTGCTTGCGCGCGGCGGCGCGGAAAGCCAAGCGCTGCAGGGCGTTACTTTTGAAGTCGTGGGCAATTGCGGGCACAGTTGCGCGCCGATTGGAAAAACGAGAAGTCCGAAAAAATTAACCCTGGGCTACGAGTCGTCCATCAAAATTGACTGGGCGACTTTTGACGGTTACCTTTCGCGGCTGGAAAAGGCGGGGCTGGGCGTCAATGTTGCGTCCTTTGTCGGCCACTGCACGCTGCGGCATGCGGTAATGCGCGGGGAACCGCGGCCGGCGACCGACGACGAAACCGCCGCAATGCAAAAACTGCTGGAAGAATCTTTGGAGCAAGGCGCAATCGGTTTTTCCACCGGGCTGGAATACAACCCCGGCAAAGCGGCGCGTTCCGAAGAGGTCGCCGAATTGTGCAAAGCGGCCGGCCGTCGCGGCGCGCTGTATGCGACTCATGTTCGCAACCGTGATTTGTTTTACGAAGCGGGATTCGGCGAAGCGCTTGCTTGCGCGCGAACCGCCGGGGCGCGCCTGCAGATATCGCACATAGTCACCAAATTCGGCGCGCCGCGCCATGCGATGGAACACACGGTGGAGATGGTGGACTGGTCCAAACGCGAAGGGTTGGATGTCGCCTTTGACATGATTCCGCATAATTGGTCGCCGACATGGGTTGCCGCAATGCTGCCCATTTGGGCTTTTGAGGGCGGGCTGGGCAAACTTCTTAAGCGCCTGAAAAACCGCAAGGAGCGGGAAAAAATGCGTTACAACCCGATGCCGATATGGCAGTTGGTTCCTTCCTGCCGCTGGCGCGACATTCTCATATTTAATTCCCCGCGCAATCCGGGGCTTGCCGGGATGACGCTGGCGGAAATCGCCCGCAAACGCCGCAAGCGCGATGTTACGGACATGCTTTTTGACCTGATGCTGGAAGAAGGCGAAACGCTGATGGACTTGACATGGATCGGGCGCAACTTCGCCGAGGCGGACAACAAAACGGCGCTGATGGAATCGGAATGCGCGGTGATTTCGGACGGCGTTACGGTGACGGGCGACGACCGGGGCAAAATTCTCTCGCCCAGCGTTTGCGGATGGGCGGCGCGCTTTTTGCAGCGTTATGTGCGCGAAATGAAATTGATGCCGCTGGAAGACGGCGTTTACCGGCTGACCGGACTCCCCGCCGCCCGGCTGGGAATAAAAAACAGGGGAATTATCGCCAAAGGAAAATACGCCGACATTGCGGTGTTTTCCTATGAAACCCTGCGCGACCGTTCCACGGTAAAAAACCCGGGGCGTCATCCCGTGGGGATTTGCCATGTTTTGGTCAACGGAAAAATGGCCGTGCGCGACGGGCGGCGCACCAAAATTAACAATGGACGGGTTGTGCGGGGATAGTCCCCGGCTTTTTCTTTTGCGCTTTGCGGCAAAATGTTTTTGTTGTAAAATCGGGGAAGAGATGGCGAAACCGATGCGCAAAAAAAACGCCGCCGATGCAGCCGATGCCGCGTTTTGCGCGCGCGTGGCGGAGGGCTTTGTGGAACCGGGCGATGCAATGCCCGACGGCTACCGGGCGACGCTGATACGGCAAATGTCGCAGCACGCGCATTCCGAAATTGTCGGAATGGAACCGGAAGGCAACTGGATAACGCGCGCGCCTTCGCTGCGGCGCAAAGCGATACTGCTGGCGAAAGTGCAGGACGAAGCCGGTCACGGTCTCTATCTCTACGGCGCGGCGGAAACGCTGGGGACGACGCGCGCGGAAATGACTCGGCAACTGCTGGCGGGCGAAGCAAAGTATTCCAGCATATTCAACTATCCGGCGCTGACATGGGCGGACATCGGCGCCATCGGCTGGCTCGTGGACGGCGCGGCGATTATCAATCAGGTGCCGCTTTGCCGCTGCTCGTTTGGTCCTTATGCGCGGGCGATGCAGCGGATATGCAAAGAGGAAAGTTTTCATCAGCGGCAGGGTTTTGAAATTATGCTCGCCCTCGCGCGCGGGGAAAAAGCGCAGCGGGAAATGGCGCAGAATTCGCTGAACCGCTGGTGGGAGCCGACGCTGATGATGTTTGGCCCTCCCGATGGAGAATCGCGGCACAGCGCGCAATCCATGCGGTGGAAAATCAAATTGCACAGCAACGACGAACTGCGGCAGCGGTTTGTGAATATGATTGTGCCGCAAGCGCGTTATCTGAAACTGCGCGTTCCCGGCAGTCCGAAAAAAGACCGGCGCACGGGGGACTATTCTTACGGTCCTATTAATTGGGAGGAGTTTCGCAATGTCATCGCCGGCAACGGCCCCTGCAACCGCGACCGCTTGCGCGCGAGAAAAAAAGCGGAAGAGGACGGAAAATGGGTGCGCGAAGCGTCCGCCGCTTTCGCCAAAAAACATTTGGAACGCCGCGCGGCATAACTGTAACTTGCGAATGAAAAAAAAACAAAAACAAAAGCGCGGCGGCGGCGAACAGTTGTTTGAGGTTTTTGTGCGCCCGCGCGCGGGGCTGGGACACCGCCATGTCGGGAGTGTTTGCGCCGCCGACGCCGAAATGGCGCTTTTGCATGCGCGCGACTGCTTTACGCGGAGAATGGAAGGCGCGAGCATTTGGGTTGTTCCGTCTTCGTCCGTCACCGTTTCCGCGCCGGGGGACAAAGAATCGTTTTTTGAACCGGCGGCGGACAAAACATACCGTCATTCCGGTTTTTACCGGGTGCCCGGCGATGTCAAGCATCTCTGAGAAGATTTCTCTTCGCCGCGCGCGTTTTGATTTTGCGCTGCGCATGGGGGACAACGGGCTGATATTAAGCCACCGTTTGTCGCAGTGGCTGGGGCGCGCGCATGCGATAGAAGAGGACATTGCTTTGGCGAACATTGCGCTGGACCTGCTGGGGCAGGCGCGGCTTTGGCTTTCGCTTGCCGGGCGCATTGAAGGTCGCGGGCGCGGCGAGGACGCGCTGGCATTCTTTCGCGGCGAAAGCGACTTCCGCCATTTTGCGCTGGCGGAACAACCGAACGGGGACTTTGCGCGCACGATTATGCGGCAGTTTCTTTTTGATGCGCGGCAACTCGCGTTGCTGGAAAAACTGGGCGAAAGCGCGGACAAGGAATTCGCCGCGCTTGCGGCCAAAGGCGCAAAAGAAACGAGTTACCATATTCGCCACAGCGCCGCGTGGATGCGACGACTCGGCTGCGGCACCGCGGAAAGCAACCGTCGCTTAAAAGAAGCGGCGGAAGAACTTTTGCGTTTTTGCGGGGGAATGTTTTGCGAAGAGCGCGGCGAAGAACTGCTTGCGCGGCGCGGGGTTATTCCTTCCGCCGACATCTTGCGCGCGCAGTGGCAAAGCACAGTGGAACAAGTTTTTGCGGAATCGGATTTGCCGCCGCCGGACGCGAAAGCAATTGATTCGCGTCCGTCCTTTTGCGGGCATACGGAACATCTCGGTTACATTCTTGCGGAAATGCAAAGTTTGCCGCGGCTGCATCCGCAGGCGAAATGGTAAACGCGCGCGAAATGGATTGCGCCGATTCGGTGCGCGGCGTGTTGTCGGGCGTCGCCGACCCCGAAATACCGGAAATAAGCATCGTTGATTTGGGCATCGTGCGCAAAGTGGAAAACGCGCGCGGCGGCTGGCGCATAACGGTTACGCCGACCTATTCCGGATGCCCGGCCTTTGATGTCATTTGCGGCGACATTGTCTCCGCGCTAAACCGCGCCGGTTACGCGCCGGTGGAAGTTGTGCGCGCATTGTCGCCGCCGTGGAGCAGCGACTGGCTGAGCGGCAAGGCCAAAAAAACACTGCTCCGGCTTGGCATTTCCCCGCCGGGTCCCGCTTCGGAAATTAAGCCGGTGCTGTTTTTTAATTTACCCTCGCCGCCTTGTCCGCGCTGCGGCTCGCCGCAAACCGAAACGACCGGCCAATTCGGAGCGACGGCTTGCAAATCGCTGCACCGCTGCCTTTCCTGCCGTGAACCGTTTGAGCACTTCAAGCCCATCTGAACGGCGGAAGTTTTTCGCGCTGCGCATTGCCGAACGGCGCGCGGAAACGGGGGACGCTTGTTCCTTTTTGCTGGACATCCCCCCGCGGTTGCGCGAGATTTTTGCTTTTCGCCCCGGGCAGCATTTGGCTGTGCGCGCCGTCATCGGCGGCGAAGAACAACGGCGCACTTATTCCCTTTGCGGCGCGGAAGGCGAGCACCGCATTCTTGTCAAGCGCGTCTCCGGCGGGTTGTTTTCCAACTATGCGCTGGACAAATTGCGCGCGGGCGGAAAGATGGAAGTGATGCCGCCGCAGGGGAGTTTTTGCCTTGCGCCGCGCCCGCGGGAACGGCGAAGGTATTTGATGATTGCGGCGGGCAGCGGGATCACTCCCGTCATTTCCATACTTGAATCGCTGCTTGCCGCCGAGCCGCATTCTCAGGCGGCGCTGCTTTACTGCAACCGCGCCGTTTCTTCCATAGTTTTTCGCGAGCGGCTTGCCGACTTTAAAGATTTGCGAATGGGGCGGTTTTCGCTTTTTCATTTGCTGAGCCGGGAACAAACGGAAAACGGTTTGTTTTCCGGGCGGCTGGACGAGGAAAAATGCGGGAAGTTTTTTAATTCTTTGCTGCCGCCGGAAAAATTTGACCGAATTTTTTTGTGCGGACCCGAAGGAATGATGAACGCAGTGAAAAAAACGCTGCGGGCGATGCGTTATCCGCCCGGGCGGGTGCGCGGCGAGTTGTTTTCCCCGGCGACTCCCCCTTCGGCGGGGCGTTTGCGCGCGCGCGCGACGCCGGAAAAAAGCGCGGCGGAGAGCGAAGCCGAGATTGTCATTGACGGCGTTTGCCGCCGCGTGAAAGTGCGGGCGAACCAAACCGTTCTGGAGGCCGCGATTGCATCCGGGGTGGACTTGCCTTTTTCCTGCCGCGGCGGGGTTTGTTCCACATGCCGCGCGAAATTGCTGGAAGGCAAAATAAAAATGGATGTTTGTTACGCGCTGGAACCGGAAGAGCGGCGGCGCGGTTATGTTTTAACCTGTCAAAGCCGGGCGAAAAGCGCGGTGTTGAAGTTGAGTTTTGACGAGGCGTAACCGGGCGGGCGCGCGGGTTGTGCGATAATGGCGGCGGTGCGCGGGGTTTTTATTTGCGATTATGCGCGCACGCCCATCGGGCGTTACGGCGGCGCTTTGGCGGGCATGCGGGCGGACGATTTGGCGGCGGCGCCGATTGCCGCATTGCTTCGCCGCCGCCCGCAAATTTCCGATTCTGTTGAAGAGGTTGTTTTGGGCTGCGCGAATCAGGCCGGCGAAGACAACCGCAACATTGCGCGAATGGCTCTGCTGCTCGCCGGGTTGCCGGCAACGACGCCGGGCGTTACCGTCAACCGCTTGTGCGCTTCCGGGATGGACGCCGTGCTTGCCGCCGCGCGAATGATAGAAACCGGCGAGATTTCCCTGGCAATCGCCGGCGGCGCGGAGAGTATGTCGCGCGCGCCTTTTGTTCTCGGCAAAGCGGCGGCGGCTTTTTCGCGCAGCGCGGAAATATACGACACGACCATCGGCTGGCGTTTTGTCAATCCGAAAATGCCGGGACAATACGGGACGGATTCCATGCCGGAAACGGCCGAAAATGTCGCTGCCGAATACAAAATACCGCGCGCCGACCAAGACGCCTTTGCGATTCGCTCGCAGCAAAGAACGGCGCGCGCCGCAGCCGAAGGTTTTTTGCGCGAGGAAATCATTCCGGTGACTTTGCAAACGCGCAAGGGCGAGACCGTCGTCGGCGAGGACGAACACCCCCGTCCGGACGCTTCTTTGGAAAAACTGTCGCGGCTGCCGACGCCTTTTCGCGAAGGGGGGACTGTGACGGCGGGCAATTCCAGCGGCGTCAACGACGGGGCGGCGGCGCTTCTTCTGGCAAACGAGGAAACGGTGCGGCGGCTGAACCTGACTCCGATGGCAAGAATTCTCGGCGGCGCTTCTGCGGGTGTTGAGCCGCGGATGATGGGAATCGGTCCTGTTCCGGCGGCGCGCAAACTTTGCGAACGACTGGGCGCGACAATCGGCGGTTTTGATTGTATTGAACTGAACGAAGCGTTTGCGGCGCAGGCGCTTGCAGTTTTGCGGCAGTGGAAGATTGCCGACGACGCCGCGCACATCAACCCCAACGGCGGGGCGATTGCGCTGGGACATCCGCTGGGAATGTCCGGGGCGCGGATTGTCGGCGCCGCCGCTATGCATTTGCGCCGCAACAAAAACAGCCGCCGGGCGTTGGCGGCAATGTGCGTTGGCGTCGGTCAAGGCGTTGCCGTCGCGCTGGAAAAGGCGTAACCGCCGGCGACGGTTGCGGCGCGCCCCGAATTCTTTCGCCGGGGGCTATATAATTGGGGGGATATGGCGCGGGTTTTTAGTGTGGGGGCGGATTTTCGGACGGCGAGCCGGTCGTTGTTGGAGAGCATCGGGGTGCCGCTGGCGAGCGTGGGGGAGCGGCTGCGGCAGTTGATGGCGGCTTGCTCTGTGCGGGAGGCGGCGATTGTTTCCACTTGCATTCGGACGGAGGTGTATTGCGTTGGCGGCGGCGAGGGCGATTCGCAGGCGCTTGTGGCGAAGTGGCTGGCGGGCGAGCGCGGGGGGGATTTGTTCCGGCTGGAAGAGCGGGCGGCGGTTTCGCGGCTCTTTCGCATCGCCGGGGGGTTGGAATCGCAAATCATCGGCGAGACCGAAATCACCGGGCAGATAAAAAAAGCGGCGGCGGCGGCGCGCGCTTCGGGAGCGGCGGGGACTGTTATGCTGCGGCTTTTTGACGGCGCGCTCTCGGCGGCGAAAACGGTGCGCACTGCGACCGGCATCGGGCGGCATTCGCTTTCGTATCCGGCGCTTGCGGCGAAGGCGGCGGCGGGGATATTCCCGGAGTGGAAGGAAGTGTCGGCGCTTTTCATTGGCACCGGCGATATGACTGCGGCCGGCGCGCCGCTTTTTGCGGGCAAGGGCGCGCGCGTGACGGTGGCGGGGCGCGACCTCGGGCGGGCGCAAAAGGCGGCGGCGGTTTGCGGCGGCGGGGCGTTGACGACTGCGGACGCGTTGCGGGATTTGGCGCGGTTTGATGTTGTTGTGACTTCCACTGCGAGCGGGGTGCCGATTGTGGGGAAAGGCGCGGTGGAGAGCGCGCTGGCGGCGCGGCGGCGCAAGCCGATGATGTTTGCCGACCTCGCTTCGCCGCGCGATGTGGAGGGCGAAATTGGCGAAATACCCGATGTTTATGTTTATGACTTGGAACATTTTGGAAGGTTGGCGGAGGCGTCGCTGGATTTGCGAGGATTGGAATTGCCGGCGGCGGCGGCGCTGATAGAAAAGGAGGTGGACGAGTTCTACCGCTGGCTGCGGGGGCGGGAGCGCGCGCCGCTGGTTCGGGATTTTCGCGGCCGGGCGGAGGAGATGCGGCGCAGCGAAACGGATGCGGCGCTGGCGCGGCTGGCGGCGGGGGACAAGGCGGAGGATGTCGTCTCGGATCTTTCGCGGCGGCTGGCGGGCAAATTGATGCACGCGCCGTTGCGGATGTTGTCGGAGGGAACTGCGGGGACTGCCGGGGTGGGTGGGACGGATGGGGCGGATGACGCGGAAAGCGGCGGGCAGGATTGAGTCGGCGCGGGCGCGGCTCGCCGATTTGGATTTGGCGCTGGCGCGCGGCGGCGATGCGCGGCGGATCTTTCGCGAGCGCGGGCGGCTCTCGCCTTTGGTCGCGGCGGACGACAAACGGCGCGAACTCGGCGCGCGCGTCGCACAAGCGGAAAACGAACTGACACAGTTGCGCTCCGAGCCGGAATTGCGCGCGCTCGCCGAAGAGGAATTGCGCGAACTGCGCGCGGAGTTTTCCGCCGCCGAGGATGCCGTGCGCAAAATACTCGCGCCCGGCGCGGAAGAGGACGCCCGCGGCTGTTTGCTGGAAATCCGCGCGGCGGTCGGGGGAAACGAATCGTGCCTTTTCGCCGCCGCGCTTTTGCGGATGTATTCTCATTACGCCGAAGCGCGGAAGTGGCGGATGGAACAACTGTCGGCGTCCTTCGGCGAGGCGGGGGGGTTCAAAGAGGTGATTACGCGGGTGGACGGCGAGGGCGCTTATGGGGTGTTGAAGTATGAGTCGGGCGCGCATCGGGTTCAGCGGGTGCCGGCGACGGAATCGCAGGGGCGGGTTCACACTTCGGTGGTCACTGTCGCCGTTCTCGCCGAAGCGCGCGCGGATGACGATGCGGCGGAACTCGCGCCGGGGGACTTGCGGGTGGAAACCTTTCGCTCTTCGGGGGCGGGCGGGCAGCATGTCAATACTACGGATTCGGCGGTGCGCATTACGCATCTGCCGACGGGGATTTGCGCGGAATGTCAGGACGAGCGTTCGCAACACAAAAACCGGGAAAAGGCGAGGGCGGTTTTGCGGGCGAGAATAGCCGACGCGCGGCGGCGCGAACAAACGCAAAAGGAATCGGCGGCGCGGCGGTTGCTGGTCGGGAGCGGCGACCGTTCCGAGCGGATTCGGACTTATAATTTTCCGCAGGGGCGGTTGACTGATCATCGCATCGGGTTGACGCTTTATAAACTGTCGGCGATTTTGGACGGGGATATTGGGGGGATACTGGCGGCTTTGGCCAAAGAGGATTATGCTGAGCAGGGGGTGTTGTGATGGGGACTGTTGCTGGTTTTGGGGGCGTTACACCTCTGGAGAGGTGTAACGAGACGGTCCTTCTTCTGCGGGTTTCCACCCCCCAGCCCCCCCCATCGGAGATGGGGGGGGGGTTAATTTGTTTTAAGGGGAAAGTCCCCGTCTCTGTCGGAGATGGGGGGGGGGAGTTGTGACAGTGGTGACTGTTGGGGGGTTGTTGGAGGAGGGGGCTGGGGTTTTGCGGGGGGGGGTGGAGTTTCCGCGGATGGAGGCGGGGGTGATGTTGCGGGAGTGTTTGGGGGTGTCCGACCGGGCGGATTTGCATTCGCGGGAGGGGGACACTGTTGACGGGGAAGTTTGCGAACGGTTCCGGGAATGCGCGCGGCGGCGGGGGGGGGGACTTCCGCTTGCCTATGTTTTGGAGCGGCGGGAGTTTTACGGTTTGCGCTTTCGCACTACTCCCGCCGCTTTGATACCGCGCCCGGAAACGGAGGAACTGACGGAAACTGCGCTGGCGCATTTGCCCGAAGACGAGGAGTTGCGCGTTTTGGATTTGGGGACGGGCTGCGGGGCGATTGGGTTGACGGTCGCGAAAAACCGTCCGCGCTGTGATGTTTTGCTCGCCGATGTCGCCGAGGCGCCGCTCGCTCTGGCGCGGGAAAACGCGCGGCGGCTGGGGGCGGCGAATGCGCGTTTTCGGCGGGGGGACTGGTTTGAGGCGGCGCGGGGGGAGGGACTCTTTGCGGCGATTGTTTGCAATCCGCCGTATATTGCCGACGGCGACCCGCATCTGACGCGGGGGGATTTGCGTTTTGAGCCGGGGATTGCGCTGCGCGGGGGCGGCGACGGTTTGCGGGCGATGACGACTGTGATTAACGGCGCGCGGCGGCGGCTGATGCGGGGGGGGGTTTTGCTTTTGGAACACGGGCGGGGACAGGCGGCGGCGGCGCGGGAGTTGTTTGCGGGGGCGGGCTTTTGCGGAATTCGCGGCGCGCGGGATTTGGCGGGGCTGGAACGGATGATGTTTGCGGTCAATCCCTGAACGGTAACGATGCCCGAACTGCCCGAAGTGGAGACCGTGCGCCGATGCATTGCGCCGCGCATTGTCGGGCGGCGCGCGCAAAAAGCGGTGGTGCGCGATTCGCGCTTGCGTTGCCCGATACCGTCGCGGCTGCCGGGGGAGATTGCCGGGGGAGTGTTTACGGAAGTGCGGCGGCGGGGGAAATATTTGCTCGCGGATTTTTGCCGGGGGGAAAAAGAACACACGCTGATAGTTCATCTGGGAATGTCCGGGGCGTTGTTTTTTTCGGGTCGTCCGCCGCGGGAACGGCACGAACACTTCGGGGTTTTGCTGGAAGGGGGGGAGTGGCTGATATACAAAGACCCGCGGCGTTTCGGCTGCATACTTTCCGCGGCGGGGGACGGTTGCGCGCATCCGTTGATTTGCAATATCGGGGCGGAACCGTTGACGGCTAAGTTTAACGGAGCGTTTTTGCGGGACGCGTTGCGGGGGCGGAAGACGGCGGTGAAAAACGCGCTGATGAACGGGGGGATAGTCGCCGGTGTCGGGAACATTTACGCATCGGAATCGCTTTTTGCCGCGGGGATACGCCCGCAGACAGTCGCCGGAAAACTGAACGCGGAAAAATGCGCGACACTGGCGAAGGCGGTCAAACACACACTGCGGCGGGCGTTGCGGGCGGGGGGTTCCACTATGCGCGATTTTTCCGGCGCCGACGGCGAGCAAGGGATGTTTCAGATGGAGTGGAAAGTATACGGGCGCGCGGGGATGCCGTGTTTGGATTGCGGGGCGGTCGTGCGGGTGTTGCGGCTGGGGGGGAGGGCTTCGTATTTTTGTCCGCGTTGTCAACCGGCGCAACGGTAACGGCGGGGGCGGGGGCGAAGGCGAATATGGACGACGATTTGTTGCGGCGTTACAGCCGGCACATTATGCTGGAGGAAATCGGCGAGGACGGTCAAGAACGCATCCGCCGCGCGCGGGTGTTGATTGTCGGCGCCGGCGGGCTTGCCTCGCCGATTGCGCTCTATCTCGCCGCCGCCGGTATCGGGGAGATAACGGTTTGCGACGACGACGAAGTGGACCTGACGAATCTGCAGCGGCAGATACTCTACGGCGAAGGCGATATCGGCAAAGCGAAAACTGCTGCGGCGGCGGCGGCGATGCGGCGGGTGAATCCGAATGTGGAAGTTCGCGCGGTGGGGGAGCGGCTCGGCGAGGAAAATGCGGCAACACTCATCGGCGCGGCGGATATTGTCGCGGATGCGAGCGACAACTATCCGACGCGGCATCTCGTCAACCGCATCGCGCGCAAAGCGGGCAAGCCGCTGGTCTTCGGCGCGGCGATGGCGATGGAGGGACAGATGACCGTCTTTGACGGACGGCGGGCGGAGTCGCCCTGCTATCACTGCCTGTTTTCGGAAAGCGATTACGCCGAAGAAACGCGCTGCGCGCTGATGGGGGTCTTCGCGCCGCTTGTGGGGATTGTCGGCGCAATGCAGGCGGCTGCGACACTGCGAATCGCCGCAACGCCCGACGCGCCCACACTCGCCGGACGACTGCTTTTGCTGGACGCGCGCGATATGCGGGTGCGCGAAGTGCGGCTGAATAAGGATGCGGAATGTCCGGTTTGCAACTAATTGTCATTCCCGCGAAAGCGGGAATCCATACGGACCCGGCTGAAAAGATGAATTCTCCTCGCGCGAAAATAACAGCGAAAAAGAAAGCCCGTATGGATTCCCGCTTTCGCGGGAATGACAAGCGGGCATACCCCCCGGCGTCTACGCCGATTCTCATTTTGCGCGGATGCCCCCCCCCAGCCCCCCCCATCAAAGATGGGGGGGGGGTATTTTGTTGGGGGGGACGATGACGACTGTTGCGCGGGCTTTGGCGGAGCGGGCGGTTGTCGTTTTGAAGGACACTACGCATCCGGGGAATATCGGGGCGGCGGCGCGGGCGATGAAAACTTGCGGGGTCGCGCGGCTGGTTTTGGTTTCGCCGCGGACGCGGGCGGATTCGCAAACGCGGGCGATGGCGGCGGGCGCGGCGGAAATCGCCGAAGGCGCGGCGGCGGCGGATTCGCTGGAATCGGCTGTGGCGGATTGCGCGGCGGTCTTCGCCTACACCGCGCGGCGGCGCGAACTCTCGCCCTCGCGCTTGTATTCGGCGCAGGCGGGGGAGCAGGCGGCGGAGGTGATTCGCAAAGGCGGGCGCGTCGCGCTGGTCTTCGGCGGCGAAAAAAGCGGGCTGGAAAACGCCGCCGTGCGGGCTTCCACTTGCGCCGTGGAAATCCCCGCAAACCCTTGTTATTCCTCGCTAAACCTCGCGCAGGCGGTGCAAATCGCGTGTTACGATTTGCGCCGCGCGCTCGTCTCCGCGCCCTTTTTTGCGGAAGAATCCGAGGAAATGCCGACGCAACAACACCTCGCCGCCCTGCGCGCGCACGCCGCCGAAATGCTCGCCGCAGCGCAAATGCCCAAGCGCGGCAACGGTATGTTGCTGCTCCCGCGTTTGAATCGTCTGATACTCCGGGCGCGTCCCTCCGCCGGCGAAGTCCGATTGCTGCGCGGGCTGTTGAAGGCGCTGATAAATAAAATGCGGTAATCCTCCGACGGTTGTTAAAAGGACAAAAACAACAGGCGAAAATTTTTTTCGGAAAACGGGGGTTTTTCGGATTCCCCTCGTTCCCAAACGCCCGGTTTGGGAACGCCCCCGCGAAAAGCCGTTTTGCATAGTCGCATTCCCTGACAGCGTTTGGGGTGCGGAAAAAATAACCACACTTGTGTGAAAAATATGAAAATTTGGTCAACATTCGTAGATTTGCCGTATAATGTCCTTGTGTCGGGGAAGGGACAGATACAAACATTCGCTGATTTATTCTGCGGCATCGGCGGCTTCCACCAAGCCGCCGAGGAGAATGGGCTGCGCTGCGTTTTCGCCTCCGACATAGACAAAAACGCGAGGGAGGCATACCGTTGCAATTACGGCGTTTTGCCCGTTGGCGACATTCAGAAAGAGCGCGCGGAAGACATTCCGCCCCACGACCTGCTTTGCGCCGGATTTCCCTGCCAGCCGTTCAGCATCATCGGCAAGCGCATGGGGTTTGACGACATGCGCGGGACGCTGTTCTTTGACATCGTCCGCATACTTCAAGCCAAAAGGCCGCGGACGGCGATTCTGGAAAATGTGCGCCAATTGGTAACCCACAACGGTGGAGCCACGCTGAGCCGGATTATCGACGCACTCGGTCAAATTGGCTACCACGCCGAATACCGGGTGTTGAACGCGCTTGATTTTGGCTTGCCGCAAAAGCGGGAGCGGGTGATTATCACCGCATTTCGCTCGCAGGTCGCCTTGGGATTTTTCCAATGGCCAATCGGCGACGGAGCGAAAACGCCCCTTTCCAAGGTGCTGGAGCGCGACGAATATATTGACCCGAAGCATTTTGTCAGCAAGCGCATTCGGGACAAACGGGCGAAAGACCACAAAAGCAAACACAAGCCGGCGATATGGCACGAAAACAAGGGCGGCAACATCAGCAGCCATCCTTTTTCCTGCGCCCTGCGCGCGGGCGCGTCCTACAACTATCTTTTGGTCGACGGCAAACGACGACTGACGCCTCGTGAAATGCTGCGTTTGCAGGGATTTTCGGACAGTTTTAAAATTGTCTGCAACGACGGGCAAACTCGCAAACAGGCGGGCAATGCCGTTCCCGTTCCCGTGGTGTCGCAAGTTATCAAGGAGATGCTAAATGCAGCGAAAAAAGCCGAAGCTGCGCGGGCAAAAGCAGTCGCGTAGCGCCGTTTACCCCATCGGGGAAATTCCCGAGGATGTGATTCACAAAATCGCCGGGTGGTTGGTTTACTACGCCTATGTCGGGCACGCCGACCTTACGGGGAATGACTGGGGCGCTTTTTTCGCCAAAGCGGTCGGTGGCAATTACAATGCGAGCAATCTGGACGCGCACGATGTTTCGCTTGAAAATTGCGCATGGTCGGCGAAGACGGTTAAGGACGGCAGCCCTTTTGATTGCCAAAAAGTGCGGTTTATATCCGGGCGCAATTCCCCAACATACTCCGCCGGCATCACCGACCCGCTGAAAAACCCACAGGAAACGGGGCGGGCGGTGCTGGATATTTGGAACGGACGCATTGACCGGGTGGCGAGCGAGTTTGAGGATTACCGACTGCTTGCGCTGGTGCGCAACATGATTGATATGAAATTTGCCCTGTTTGAGGCCGAGATAACCCGCTTTATTCCTGGGGATTACAAGTGGGAAATGAACAAACGCGGCAATCTCGAGGGGCGCGACGCCTCCGGTACACATCACTTCACTTGGCAGCCGAGCGGGTCGCAATTTACTATTATCAAAGCGATGCCGGCGTCCGTCGTCAAATTCACAATCAACCGCCCGCCGACGATGGATGTTGACGAGGTGTTGCACAATTTGAAATTTGACAAATCCTGGGTGAAAATCCACAGCTGAGTGCCATTGAATCTGATTAGGGCGGACGCGGAAGTCGCGCTGCTCTTGGATTGGCGCCGTTTTTTTGACGGCAACAACCGTTACCATCGCGACGAACCCGGCGCGCGTTTGCGCGCGGGTTGGCGTCCCGGACGCAAATGGTCGCTGAACGGCGCAATCCACTGGCGCG
>JAHRAH010000022.1 GCA_020027345.1 Gammaproteobacteria bacterium
CGGGCGCGGAAAAGGCGGGGAGTTTTAATCCGCGCTTGCATTTTTATGATTCAGCGCGCCGGGAATATTCGCAGCGCATCTCCCGCGCCGGTGTTGGTGGTTCGCAATTCGCGGCGGTTTTGGTTTCGTCCAATTTGCGAGTGAATGTCGGCACTGTCACAATCGCCGCGGCGACAACTCCTATTAATTACAACTTTCCGCTGATTTCCGATGTGAGCATTACAACCGACATTACTCCCGCAAACGGAAATGCGTTTTTCCGTCAACAGGGGGGCGGATGGAATCTGACATTAAGCGCAAACTCGCAAGCGGCGATTTTGCAAACGGCGCAAGTGCTTTCCATCGCCGCCGGCAGAGGCACATTTGAACGCTTTGGCAATGACCGACTGCAAACGGTAATAATGCCCGGAGTTATTTTGCAACTATTGGGAACGCGCTTTTCGTGGGATGCCAGCGACGATGGCACGACAATGACATTGCACGAAGGGACTGTTTCGGTTGTCGGCGCGAGCAAACCGTTTGCGATAGCCACTGTCGGCAATGCGAGGGCAATACTCGCCGATTTGGGAATCGGCTTTGCGTCGCCGGGGAGTTTTGTTTTTCTGACAACGGATAACAATGCGACCGTCGGCAATGTCGCCGTTGGCGGCGGTTACGGCGTTCGCACTACGGCGATACTTGGCTCGCCCCTCGGCGGTTTTGCAATTGACGCAAATGGTGTTTTGCTTTTTGCCGATGCGGAAAATGCATCGGTATTTACGGTAACGGTTACGGCAAATGATTCGCATGACAATACCGACGGGGTTTCGTTGACGGTCTTTGTTACGCTGGTGACGGGGTTTGCGTTATCGCCGCCGCACAGCGATGTTTTGACGGTAACGACGCATACGGATTACAATCCGCTTGCGCAATTTACGGCGGGCGGCGGGACGAACATTCGTTACGGTTTGTTTAATGCGCCCGCTTCGCCGACATTTGCGATAAACGCAAACAACGGCGAATTGCGTTTTTCGGTTAATCCGCATTTGCCGACAACGGTTTCGGTGACGGTTACGGCGAGCGCGCAAAACCTCATCGGCGAATTGCAAATTGCGACGGCTGCGGTTACATTGGAAATTGTCAATCCGCCGCAGTTGACAATCGGTTTTGAGGGAACGCCGACTTTCGCATTTACGACGGCGGGCGCGGCGACGGTAGGAACCATCGCAATCTCCGGAGGCGACAATCCGAACACTCCGGATTTTGCGGGGGCGGCAAATGGTTTCTCTTTTGTCAATGACACCGTTTTGATTATTGCGAATGCGGCAAATGCGGGACGGTTTGCAACGACCGTCCGCGCAAGCGACCCGCATCAAAATATCACCGCCAAATTGTTGACGGTTGCGGCAACCGTCACCGCGCCGATTACCGTTTCGCCTTCCGAATTCAAAAGCCAAGTTTTTGTAACCGGATTCCTCGGCACTGTCGTGACGATGACGACGGAAGGCGGATTCAGGGCGCCGGGCAATCCCTATACCTATACTGCCCCCGCCGGTTTTCAGGTAAGCGACAGCGGAATCGTCCGATTCCGAAGCGACACGGCGGGGACGATAATGGCGACAATAACGGCGGACGACAACTCGCCGGTAACTCCTCCGGTTTCACTAATTCTCACGGTTACCGCTGTGACTGTTTGCACTTTTTATAGTAACGGCTGTCCTGCTCTCAGTCATTCCCGAAACAATGTACCGGATTTGACTCTGGCAACTATGCTGCTTTTCGCCGGCGCGGATCCTGACGAATATGTCAGCAATGCGCCTGTCATACATATACTTGTAGGATCGGACGAGATCGATGCCATAAGGTTTTTTCTTGCAAATGGCGCAAATGTCAACTTGGCCGACACTTCCAATAATCTCACTCCATTAGATATTTATAATAACTTACCCGTCTCAAATGCAGTTTTGACACTGCTAACAGAGAACGGCGGCAGGTGCAGTCAAATTTGCCGAATGAGGCAAACGGATATTGCCGGGCAAGTTTGCACCCGTGATACAGGCCCACTTAATGGTGGATTGGGCATAGATTGCCGCCCCTAACCCCGTCATTCCGGCGAAAGCCGGAATCCATAGTAACCCCGCCGTTATCGGTGTGTTTGTAATTTACCGCAATGCGCGCGTTGTTATGGATTCCGGCTTTCGCCGGAATGGCGGACGGTCCTCGTTCCCACGCTCCAGCGTGGGAACGCATACCCCCCGGCGTCCGCGCCGACTCTTAGTTTGCGCGGGCGTGGACGCCCGCTCTGTCGGATGCGTTCCCACGCCGGAGCGTGGGAACGAGGCCGGGGTGGGGCGCGGAAACGAAGGCGAACAAACTTTTTTTGGTACAATGCCGAACAAAACGAGCGTCTCTTTTACCCCCGCAAAAACGCAATACCTGTCCGACGCCCCCAAAGAAAACCGAAAATGAAAAACAACAGTGTCCCCCCCGTCCCCGATGGAAAAAATTTACCCCCCCCCGTCTTTGGTGGAAAAAATTTAAACCCCCCCCCCATCGTTGATGGGGGGGGTTGGGGGGGGGAAACCATCCCCGCAAACCTCGCCGTCGGCGCAGCAAACGGCGCGCGCCTGCTGGAAAACCTGACCTCTTTCGCGCGCATCCTGCGCAAACTGAATTTTGCCGCCTCCGCGCAACAAACCGCAGACGCCGGGCGCGCGCTCGCCGCAGTCGGAATGCAAAACCGAGACGATGTTTTCTGGGCGCTCGCCGCGGTGTTTGTCGGCGCCGCCGGGGAGATGGATATTTTCCGGCAGGCCTTCGCAATCTTCTGGCGCGCGCAAAAAGGCGTCGACACCGATGCCCTCCCCGCCGCGCAAGATGCCAAAGTAAAAACAAAAACAAAAACCGCGCCGCGAAAAAAACAACTGTCCCCGCGCCTTTTGGAATCTCTCGGCGCAAAAAAAGAAAAACAAACAACGGCATCACCGCAAGCCGACGCCGCCCTCACCGTTTCCGATTCCGAAGTTTTCCGCAATAAGGACTTTGAACAAATGAACGCCGAAGAATGGGCCGCCGCCGCCGCGATACTCCGCCGCCTGCGCCCGCTCGCGCCGCAACTCCCAACGCGGCGGCGCGCGCCCGCAACAGTCGGCGCTTTGGATTTGCGCCGCAGCGCCCGCGCCGGAATGCGAACCGGCGGAACCGTCCTCCGCCTCCTGCGCGGGCGGCGCAAAAAACGGTGCGGAAAACTGGTCGTCATCGCCGACATTTCCGGCTCAATGTCCGCCTACGCGCGAATGTTCGCCCACTGCATCGCCGCCGTCGCCGGGCGCGGAAAAGGCGGCGCGTTTTTGTTCGGCACTTCGCTCAGCCCGGTCGTCTTTCGCAACGGCGGCGGTTTGGAATGCGCCGTCGCAGCAGTCGCAAAAGCGGCAAACGACTGGGAAGGCGGCACCCGCATCGGCGAATCGCTGGCGCAGTTTAACCGCCGCTGGTCGCGCCGCGTTCTGCCGCAGGGCGCGGCGGTCCTGCTCGCCACCGACGGACTGGAACGCGGCGGCGGACTGCAAAAACTCGCGCGCGAAACCGAACGACTGCGCCGTTCCTGCCGCGCGCTCATCTGGCTGAACCCGCTGCTGCGCTGCGACGACTACCGCCCCGAAGCCGCCGGCGCAAAAATCCTATACAAAAACGCCGACGCCGTCCGCTCCATCCACAACATAAAAACCATCACCGAACTCGCCTCGTCATTCCGGCGAAAGCCGGAATCCATACCATTCCGCGAAAACCGCGGAATGCAACCCCGCCCCGGAACCCGGCGAAAAAACAAAGAGTATATGGATTCCGGCTTTCGCCGGAATGACAGTTAAGCAATGACACTCCGCGCCTTGCTGGAAACCGCGCGGGAATGGCGCGGCGATGGAAAAAAACTCGCCGCAGCCGTAGTCGTAAAAACCTGGGGTTCCGCGCCCTGCCCCGCCGGGGCGCGGTTGTTCGTGCGCGAGGACGGCGTTTTTGCCGGTTCCGTCTCCGGCGGATGCATTGAAAGCGAAGTAGTCGCCGCCGCAACCGAGTCGCTTTCCGAAGGCAAACCGCAAACGCTAAACTTCGGAATCGCCGACGAAACCGCATGGGAAGCCGGGCTCTCCTGCGGCGGCAAAATGCAAGTGTTCGTCCACCTGCCGCAAGACAAAACGCTTAATAGTATGCGCGAAAAAATATGCGCGCGGCAAACGGCGACGGTAACGACCGATTTGTCCACCGGCGAACAAACCGTCGCCGGTGACGACAACAACGGCAGCAACGGAATCGTCAGCGCCGCAACCGTTTGCGAAAAAAACAACCGGCGATTGCTCGTGGAAAAAATACGACCCGCGCCGCGCATATTAATCATCGGCGCGACGCACATCGCGCAGCATCTCGCAAAACTGGCGGAAACGCTGGAAATGGAAACGGTCATAGCCGACCCCCGCGCGGCGTGGGCGAACCCGGAACGATTCCCGAACGCGAATGTGCGGCGGCAGTGGGGAGAAGATTTTTTCGCGCAAACCCCGCCGGGAAAAACAGACGCCGTCGTCGCCCTCACGCACGACCCCAAAATTGACGACCCCGCATTGCTCGCCGCGATGAACGCGAAACCGGGATACATCGGCGCGCTCGGCAGCCGCCGCACCCACGAAAAACGACTGCTGCGCTTGCGCGAAGCCGGCGCAAGCGAAAAGGAATTGCAAAAAATATGCGCGCCCGTCGGGCTGGACATCGGCGCGCAAAATCCGGCGCAAATCGCCCTCGCCGTTCTCGCGCAAATAGTCGCGGCGTTCAACGGCAAACCGCAAAAATGAATTGCGAAAAAAAACCGTGGGGGATAATTCTCGCCGCCGGTTCTTCCTCGCGCATGCGCGGCGAAAACAAACTGCTTAAACTCTGGCGCGGCAAACCGCTGCTCGCCGCCGCCGCCGCGACCGTGCGCGATGCAAAAAACGCGGGATTAATCGCCGGCGCAATCGGCGTTACCGGGCGCGATTCCGAAAAAACCGCAAAACTGCTTTCCCCCGCCGCGGAGGTCATCGCGCACAATCCGAAATACAAAAGCGGAATCGCGTCGTCGCTGCATTGCGCGCTCGCCGAATTGCCGCGCGAATGCCCGGCGGTTTTGGTTTTTCTCGGCGATATGCCGCAGGTCGCGCGCGCCGACATCGCCGCAGTCGTCCAACTCTGGCGCGAAGAAAACTGCGCGATAACAGTCCCCGCACACAAGCAAAAGCGCGGCAATCCGGTTTTGATTTCGGCGCGGCTTTTTGCGAATTTGCGCGCGCTCGGCGGCGACACCGGCGCGCGCGCGCTTTTTTCCGAAAACGAAACGCGCGAAGCCGAGGCGGGGCCCGGCGTTTTGTTTGACATTGACTCGCCCGAAGAACTGCGCGGCGAAAAAAACAAATGACAAAAACAAAAACTGCGGAAATGACTGCGGCGGCCGAAACCGTGCGCGGCAACATCCCCCTTTTGCAAAAAAGCGGCGAACATTATTTGGACAATGCCGCGACGGCATTAATGCCGCAAACGGTTTTGCAAGCGGTCGCAAACTACAACGCCGAAACCCGCGCGAATGTCGGGCGCGGACTCCACAACTTCGCCGAAGCCGCAGACGAACAATTCGCGCAAGCGCGCGCGACCGTCGCCGCCGCGCTTTCCGCAAAAAACGATGAAATCGTTTTTACTTCCGGCGCGACCGCCGGTTTGAATTTGCTCGCAAACGCGCTCGGACAAACCGTCGCAAAAAACGGCGCCGTCGCGCTTTCGCTCGGCGAACATCACAGCAACATCGTCCCATGGCAAATCGCGGCGCGGCGCGGCGGTTTTGCAATTCGCTTTTTCCGACTTGCGCCAAACGGCGCGGCGGATTTGGAAGAAGCCCGCCGCATAATTCGCGGCGCAAGCGTCGTCGCAGTCGCGCACGCCTACAATGTCAGCGGCGCGGTCAACGACATATCCGCGCTCGCGCAAATCGCAAAAGAAAACGGCGCGAAATTCGTCGTGGACGGCGCGCAATACATCCCGCACGGTTTCGCCGCGCCGGAAAAACTTGGCGCGGATTTTTATGTTTTTTCCGGGCATAAATGTTACGCGCCGAACGGTATCGGTGTTTTGTGGGGGCGAAAAAAATCGCTCGCCGAATTGCCCGACGCGATAGGCGGCGGCGGCAGCATAACCGAAGTTTGCGAAAAGGGTTTTTCCGCCGCCGAACCGCCGCGCCGTTTGGAAGCCGGCACCCCGCCGATATCGCAAACCGCCGGGCTCGCCGCGGCGATTGCGTGGATGCAAAACATTCCGCAAGCCGCAAAAGAAAACGCGCGCAACCTCGCGCAAAGCGCGCGCGAAGAACTCGCAAAAATACCGGGCGCGCGGGTTTTGTTTTCCGGCGGCGGGGAAAACGCGCCGAATGTCCCGATTGTTTCGTTTGTTGTGGAGGGCGCGCACCCGCACGATTGCTGCCAGATTTTGGCGGAACGCGGCGTCGCCGTGCGCGGCGGGCATCATTGCGCGCAGCCGCTGATGCGCGCTTTGGGAATCTCCGGCTGCGTGCGCGCAAGTTTCGCGCCCTACAACAACGACAAAGATTTGCGCGCGCTTGTCGCGGCGGCAAAAGAAGCGGCGCATATTTTGCGGCGGTAAAAAAATGCAAAACAAAACGCCGGTGAATTTGTATCACGAGGAAATAATGGCGCTCGCCCGCTCCGGCAAAAACGCCGGAACAATAGCGGACGCGCCCTCGGCGAAAAAAACAAACGCCCTCTGCGGAGACGAATGCGTTATTGCCGTCCGCTTTGCCGCGCCTTCCGGCGAAGGCGGCGAAGGCGGCGGCGCCGCAACCGTCCGCGAATCGCAAATGCGAATCGCCGAAGCGCGCCATCAAACTCGCGGCTGCGTTTTGTGCGTCGCCGCCGCCGTAAAAGCGACGACTCTCGCAATGCAAACCGGCGGCGGCATGCCGCTTTGCGAATTGCTAATCGGATTCCAAAAAATGATGCGCGGCGAAGGCGCCGTCCTCCCCGAACTCGCAATCTTCACCCCGGTAATCCCCAAAAAAACCCGCCGCACCTGCGTCCTCCTCCCCTTTGAAGCCCTCGCCGATGTTGTTTGCCGCCATTAAACGGCGTTTCGTGCGGCGGCGTTTTCGGGCGGGCGTTTGGGAACGAGGGCGGGCGGGGTTTCGGAGGCGAGGGGAATTGGTTTGTTTTCCGGTTTGTCCGGTTGCGCAAGGCATTCCGGGGGGACATTGGCAATTCTGTCCGCGGCGATTTTGGCGTATTTTTCTTCGCGTTCCACGCCGAGTCCCGTCCGTCCCAACATTCGGGCAACGGCTACGGTTGTGCCGCTTCCCAGAAAGGGGTCAAAAACAATATAGCCGGATTTTGTCGACGACAATATTACGCGGCGCAGCAGTTCTTCCGGTTTTTGCGCGGAGTGCAGTTTTTTTCCGGAGGAATCGCGCAGCCGTTCTTTGCCGCCGCAGAGGGGAATGCGCCAGACATTTGTCATTTGTTTTCCGCCGTTTTCCGCCTTCATTGTTTTGTGGTTGAAAACACAGCGCGCCTTTTCGGATTTTTTCGCCCACAAAAGCGTTTCCGTCGCGTTGGTAAAACGCACGCCGCGGAAGTTCGGCATCGGGTTGGTTTTATTCCAGACGATGTCGTTCAGCAGCCAGTAGCCGATGTCCTGCATCAGCCGCCCGATGCGAAAGATGTTGTGGTAGGTGCCGATGACCCAAATCGCGCCCGACGGTTTGAGAATGCGGCGGCACTGCACGAGCCATTTTTCGCAAAAGGAATCGTATTCCGCGAAGGACGAGAATTTATCCCACTCGTCGGAGACGCCCTCCACCCGCGTCATATTGGGGCGGTACAATTCTTTCTTCAACTGCAGGTTGTAGGGCGGGTCGGCGAATATTAAATCCGCGGAGCAATCCGGCAGTTGCGGCAGCAGATGCAAACTGTCGCCTTGCAAAACGCGCCAACCTTCGCCGCCTTTCGCGCCCAGAGAATCCGCCGCCGCAAACAGCGGGGGGACGGTTTGCATTACCGCAGCCAAAGCCGCCAGGCCAAAACGAGGGCGACGGCGCAAAGCATGGAAAAAGCGTAATGGTATATCGCGCCGGTTTGCACTTTGCGCGCGGCGCGAGAGGACATTGCGACCAATCGCGCGGCGCCGTTAACGAAAAAGTTGTCAATGACGGCGGCGTCCACTCTGCGCCAAAGCACCGCCGCCAAACGGCGCGCGCCGCCGGCAAAAAACCAGTCATTGAAATCGTCAAAACCGTATTTTGCGAGCAATGCGCGGTATATCGGCCCGCGCGCGAACATTTCCGTGCGCAGCGGATAACCCGAATACAGCCAAACCCCGGCGGCGACTCCGGCGAGCGCAAGATAAAAAACCGGCGAATATATCGCATGCGCAGCCATTCCGCTCCAACTTGCGCCGCCCATTTTTTCCAGCGCCATCGCGACGGTGTCGCGCCCTTCGCCGACGACTATCGCGCCGTCAAAAAATCCCCCGGCGAGCATCGGCGCGACCGTCACCGCGCCAATTAAAACCGAAGGAATTGCAAGCAGCACAAGCGGGACGGTTACCGTCAGCGGCGATTCTTTAATATGCTCGCGGGTATGGTCGTCCATTCTTCCTTCGCCGTGAAAGGCGAGCATTAAAAGCCGCGTCGTATACAAAGCGGTCACAAAAGCGCCCGCCGTCAGCGCCCAATAAGCGACATTCGCGCCGGGCGCGAGCGACGCGCCGACCGCTTCTATAATCACATCCTTGGAATAAAACCCGGCAAAAGGCGGCAGCCCGGCGAGCGCGAGGGAACCGGCGAGCGCCGTCCAATAAGTTACCGGCATTTTCTTTCGCAGTCCCCCCATTTTTGCCATATTCTGTTCGTGGTGCATTGCGATAATGACGGAGCCCGCCGCCAAAAACAAAAGCGCTTTAAAAAACGCGTGCGTGAACAAATGAAATATCGCCGCCGAATAGGCCGAAGCGCCGAGCGCCGCGGTCATATACCCCAGTTGCGAAAGAGTGGAATACGCGACGACGCGCTTGATGTCGTTTTGCACCAGCCCGAGCAGCCCCATAAAAAAAGCGGTGAGCGCGCCGACCATTAAAACAACGGAAAGCGCCGTTTCCGAAAGTTCAAAAAGCGGCGACATTCTCGCGACCATAAAAATGCCGGCGGTGACCATCGTCGCCGCGTGTATCAGCGCGGATATCGGCGTCGGCCCTTCCATGGAATCGGGCAGCCAGACATGCAACGGAAACTGCGCGGATTTTCCCATCGCGCCGACGAACAAAAGCAGGCATATCACCGTCGCCGCGTCCCAGCCGGCGGGCAGCGATGCGAGCGCGCCAACGCCCGGCGCGGCGGCAAAAACTTCGGCGTAATCCAGCGAGCCGAATGCGGCGAGAACCAATCCCACGCCGAGCAAAAAGCCGAGGTCGCCGACGCGGTTTACCAAAAACGCCTTCAAGTTCGCGTAAGTCGCGCTCGCTTTCTTAAACCAAAACCCTATCAGCAAATACGAAACCAATCCGACCGCCTCCCAGCCGAAAAACAACTGCAAAAAATTGTTCGCCATCACCAGCATCAGCATCGCAAAAGTAAAAAGCGCGATGTAGGAAAAAAAGCGGCAGTAACCGGGGTCTTCCGCCATGTATCCGACGGTGTAAATATGCACCATCAGCGAAACAAAAGTGACGACGAGCATCATCATCGCCGTGAGATTGTCCACCAAAAACCCCGCGGACAGGGAGACGCCGCCGGCGCGCGCCCAGACATACCAGTCAAAATTAAAAACAACGCCCTCGCCGACGACCTCACGCGCAATCAAAACGGATGCGACGAAAGCCCAGCCGACGGAAAGTATCGCGCACCAATGCGCGAAAGCCCTGCCGAGGCGCGCGCCCAAAAGCCCGGCGGCGAGCGCGCCCGCAAGCGGCGCCATCGGCGCGGAAACAATCAGCGAATGCGAAACCATGCCGGCGCGCTATCCGCGCAGGTTTTTCCAGTCCTCTATGTTGATGCTGCGCCGCCCGCGAAAAGCGACGACCAGTATCGCCAGCCCTATCGCCGATTCGGCCGCGGCGACGGTGAGGATGAAAAAAACAAAAACCTGCCCGTGAATGTCGTTCAGAAACCGCGAAAAGGCGACGAAGTTCATATTGACGGCGAGCAGCATCAGCTCCACCGACATCAAAATGACGAGTATGTTGCGCCGGTTGACGAATATGCCGGCGACGCCGATGACGAAAAGCGCCGCCGCCAGAATCAAAAAATGCGAAAGCCCCGGCGCGGCGCTCACAACTGAAACAAAAAGCGCACGACGAGCCCGCCCATAAACGCCGCCGTGGAAAAGCCCATAAACAAAAGAAAAATGTCGCGGTTGATGGCGCGCACATCGGCGTCCATAAAAATCTTAATCACCGGCATCACGATGAATATCGCCACGCCGGCGCCGAAGAAAAACCGCGAAACCAAAAACAACTTCAGCGCCCAGCCGAAGGGCTTGTCCGTCCCCAGAAAAATGGAAAGGAACTGCGTGTTGATTTCCACGTCCTCCAGCGCGTAGGGCAGCACCGCCGCGTCAATCACCCAAAACCAAAGCACGAGCAAATGCAGCGCGAGGCGCGCCGCCGCTTCCGTAACATTCATTGTTTTTCTCCTTTTCGCTTTTCGGTTGTTTTGTTTGTTTCCACTGTTGCAGTTTGCGGCGGCTTTTCCGACGGCATATCCACCAGCCGCACCCGCCCGGCGGGCGAGGCGCGCATTTGCACGGCGGGGTCGGTGTATTTAACATCCTTCCGCCGCCGCAAAGAAAGCGCGACGGCGGCGACCATCGCAACCAAAAGCAAAACCGCCGCCAACTCAAAAGGGTACGCGTATTCGGTGTAGACGACCGAACCCAAAAGCCGCGTGTTGTCCCCCGCCGCTTCCGCCGGCGCCTCAAAACGCGGCAACTGCAAAAACGAATCGCGGTTTAGCGCCGCCGCAATTTGCGCGGCGACAAGCAGCGCGACCGCCGCCGACAAAAACCGCCCGCGACCGCTGCGCAAACTTTCCAGATTCGCGTCCAGCATCATCAGCACGAACAAAAACAAAACCATCACCGCGCCGACATACACCAAAACCAGCACGATGGCGAGAAACTCCGCGAACAAAAGCATCCACACCCCCGCCGAAGCGACGAAAGCCAAAACCAGCAGCAGCGCCGCATGCACGGTGTTGCGCACCAAAATAACCCCCAGCGCCGCGCAAAGCAGCACGGCCGAAAACGCATAAAAAACAATCAGGGCAAACGAAGGCACGGTTCCGCGCAGCTTTTTCTCCTCGCCATATTCTACCACTTTTTATTTACCCGCCGCCGCCGCTTTTATTCACCGCCGTCACCGCTTCTCTTTACCCCCCGCCGCTTGCGGGGGGGGGTCGGAGCATTTCCCGACGACGAAGTCGGCGGGGAATGCTCCGGGGGGGGTGGAGTGCGCCCGCAAAACAACAGTCACCACCGGCGCAACGGTTGCCTCCAACGGTAACGGACGCCCTCCCCCCCCCGGAGTTTGCCGTCCCCGTCCCCGACGGGGACGGCAAACTCCGACCCCCCCCCGCAAGCGGCGGGGGGTAAATAAAATCAGCGATTAACAGCGCGGCTGCGCCCACTCAAACCGGCATTCCAACCCGGTTTCCTCCGCCCCCGCCGCATAGTCCCCGGCGACGGCAACACCGGGAACAGCCACCAGCGCATCCCCGGCAAAAACCAAAGGCAACCGCGCCCGCCGCCAAGGAGCGACCCCGTTCTCGCGCAAAAGATAAGCGAGGGCGCGGCGCGGACGGTTGCGCGGGCGCAGCGATTCCCCGCCCCTTCGCAGCCGCAGCGAAAGCCGCGCGCCGGTTTTCGCCGGGGAAAAACCCCGTCCCCGCCGGGGCGAAAAGACCAGCGCGCCGCCGAGTTCGTCGGCAAAATCCAACCGTCGCCCCCGCGCCGACACTGTAAGCGCGCGTTCAAAATCGGCGGGCGGCGGGCGTTCGTCGTCCCAGAAGAGCAAGCCGCGCCATTCGCGCAGTGTCGCCGCGCCGAAAGCGAGACGCAACGAGGGCGCGTTTTTGCCCCCGGTTTTTGCGGCGGCGTTCAGTATCTGCCGCGCCGCTTCGGCGATGCCGCGTTCGGAAAAACCCCCGCCGCGCCGCCAGAGCGAATCGTGCAGCCAGTTGCGCGTGCGCGAGGCGCCAGCCGCCAGAAAGTATCCGGCGCGAAAGCCGCGCATCCCGTCCGCAGTTTGCGCCGCCGCCGCCGCTTCGTCGGCGCGCGCCAGTGCAGCAAGCAAATCCGCGCCGTCGGCAAAACGCCGCGCCGCCAGCGGCAGCGTCTCGGCGCAGTCAAAACCCCCGCCCGCCGCCAGCGGAAACACCCGCCGCCGGAGGAAGTTGCGCCGCCGCACGATATTAAAATTGTCCTCGTCCTCCACCCAGCGAAGCCGCCGCGCGCGGGCGTAAGCGGCGATGCGTTCGCGCGGGATGTTCAGCCACGGCCGCAAAATCATCGGCGGCGGACGGCGAACGCCGCCGTCGCCACCGTCCCCGTCATCGTTAAAAAAAGGCAAAGGCGCGACCGGGCGCATCGCCGACATCCCCCAAACCCCCGCCCCGCGCAACAGCCGAAACAACACCGTCTCCGCTTGGTCGCCGGCATGATGAGCGGCAAGAATCGCCGGGCTTTGCGGGAGTTCGGCAAATGCGCGCAACCGTTGCCGCCGCGCCCAATCCTCCCCGGCGGAAGGCGGCGCCGGCGGCGCTTTCGCCACCGTCAACGGTATCCCCCGTTTCTCGCACAACCTGCGGCAGAACCGCTCCCAAGCGTCGGCGCGCGGACTAAGCCCGTGATTGACATGACAAACCGAAAGCCGCCAACGGTCGCCGTCACCGTCAACACCATCACCGCCAACACCAGCAACAGCTGCAACGGTTGCATCCAAAAGCGAAACAGAATCCATCCCCCCCGAAAGCGCAACAACAACCCCCCCCCCGTCGTCAACATTCCCCGCCAACACCCCCCGAACCTCCCCCACAAGCAAAGGGTCAACCCCCCTCCCACCTCCAACGGGGGGACTATCAACCCCCCCCCCATCTTTGATGGGGGGGGCGGGGGGGGGGGAACTCTTCGCCGACAACGACATCGGACAACCGCAGCGTTATACCCCCCGCCGCTTGCGGGGGGGGGTCGGAATGTGCCGTCCCCATCGCCAGATGGGGACGGCAAACTCCGGGGGGGTGGAATATGCCCGCTGTCGCCAAAACCCCAAAAAGCGGGAATCAACCAAACCAAACAACGGCGTCC